>DBUL01000207.1:21285-26279 GCA_002307905.1 Rhizobiaceae bacterium UBA1291 | reverse complement strand
CGCGAAAAACTCGTCCATCTTGTCCAGATCCTTGACGCCCGGTGCGCTCTCCACCCCGGACGACACATCAATGCCGCGCGCGCCGGTTTCCCTCAGCGCATCGGCAATGTTGTCCTTGTTGAGCCCACCGGAAAGCATGTAATCGACATCCTCGTCAAGCGTTCGCAGAACCCGCCAGTCGAAGGAAACGCCGTTGCCACCCGGCAGATCGGACCCTGCCGGCGGCTTGGCATCGAACAGGAACCGATCGGCAATTCCGATATAGGGCTCGATCCGCTTAAGGTCATCGGGCTCGCGGATGGAAAATGCCTTCATCACAGGAAGACCAGTGACGGCCTTGATGGTCAGCACCCGCTGCGGGCTCTCCGCACCATGGAACTGCAGGATGTCCGGCCGCACAAGCGCGATAATCTCGTCGAGGTCGTCATTGTCGGCATCGACGGTGACCGCCACGATCTTGGCCCTGCCCCTTACCCGATCGGCCAGCACGCCGGCGAGGTCCGGCTCGATGTTGCGTGGGCTCTTTGCGAAGAAAATGAAGCCGACATGTGTCGCGCCCCGTTCGACGGCACGATCCACCGCCTCCGGCGTCTTCAATCCGCAGATCTTGATATCGGGTCTCATGGCAGCGGAAGTCGCACGAAAACGCAAAAGAGTCGAGCCAATTTGCGACGGCGGCGGTTCAGCCTGACGACTTCAATCGAAGTCGATGGCGTGGAGCTGGGTGCCGTGCCGCTTCAGCCAGGTCTTGGCGGTCTCCATGTGCGGGCAGAGATCGCGGCACAGCGCCCAGAAGGCCGGCCCGTGGTTCATCTCCCTCAGATGGGCGACCTCATGGGCGGCAAGATAGTCGATCACCGGCGGCGGCGCCATGACGATGCGCCAAGAGAAACTGAGGGCCCCGTCCCAGGAACAGGAACCCCAGCGGCTGCGGGTATCCTTCATCGTCAGCGATTTGTACGGACGGCCGACGGCCCTGGCATGGCCGGCGACGAGGACTTCCAGGTCACGTCGCGCTTCCTTCTTGAAGAAGTCGCCGACACGGCGTCCGAGATGCTCCTCCATCCCGCTGACGCTCAGAACCGGGCCGATCTCGGAATCGATCGCCTCGGTCAGGCCGCGCAATCGGCCGGAATGAATGATGCGGTGGGGCACGCCACGCAACAGGATCTCGGCACCGTCGGACAGGCGCGTGTCGGACGAAAACTTCGCAAGCTTCACTTCAAGCCAGCCGCGATGGCGTTCAAGGAAATCGACGATCTCGCGTTCCCGCAGACCCGGTGGAACGGTCATCTTCAAGCCCCGTCCGCCCGGCTCTATGCGCAGCGTGATGCGGGTGGCGCGGGGATTGCTGCGGATCACCAGCGGCATCTCACGACCGCTCACGTCGAGTACTCGGCGCGAGGTCGCCGGCGATTTTGGCCGGGCGGGTTTCTGCAGGAAGGAAAACATGGGTCCCGTCTTAGCCGATTCGCCGATTGCGCGCATGGAAAAGCCGGCACGCCAAGGTGCCGGCTGATTGCTGTCAGAGAGGATCAGACGCCTGTCGCGCCGGAAGCTGCGTCATCACTACGGCGTTCGGCCGAGCGTGCACGCATGAAGCGGTCGAATTCTTCCTGATCCTTGGCGCGGCGCAGTTCGCGCGCATAGCGGTCAAAGTCGGCGCGCATCTCATCGAGCTTGCGGCGTTCCTCTTCCAGGCGGTCGAGTTCGGCCTTGCGCCAATCGTCGAAGGCCACATTGCCGGTCGTGAAATGGGGACCGCGGAATCCGCCGCTGCGGCATTTGCTGAACAGGCCGTCGGCCGTCTGGTTGGCGTTCTGCTTGAACGAGCGGAAACGGTCGCCAAAGACAATATAGGCCAACATGGCCAGGCCAAGCGGCCAGAACACCATGAAGCCAAGCACCATCAAGGCAACGGTCGCCGGCGTCCAATCCGGCCGAAGCAATGCTGACTGGTTCATCATCGATTACCCTCGCTTTCGTCGGTGGCAACATGCCGTCCGATGAAAGCGATGTGGTAAACGCTCTCCTTGGGTTCAAGGAGAGCGTTTTCGCAATCGGCTAATGTACTGAAACTCTCACGGAAAACGTGCGCGTATCAGGCAGACTTGCCGCCCTTGATAACGCGCTTGACTGGGCTCTGCTTTGCACCGCGCGACTGCTGAGTGGCAAATGCGATGATGCGCGGGGCAATTTCCTTGCGGAATCGCGAACCGTTGAACACCCCATAATGGCCGACATCCGGCTGGAGATAGTGCATTCGCTTCGCGTCAGGAATATTCGGGCAAATGGTCTGGGCCGCGCGGGTCTGACCGACCCCGGAAATGTCGTCATTCTCGCCCTCGACCGTCAACAGAGCAACATTGCGGATCGCCTTGGTATCGACCAACCTGCCCCTATGCAGCATCTCCCCCTTCGGCAGGGAGTGCTTGATGAAGACGGTATCAACCGTCTGCAGATAGAATTCCGCGGTCAGGTCCATCACGGCCAGGTATTCATCGTAGAAGTCGCGGTGTTTCTCGGCCGAATCCCCGTCATTCTTGACGAGGTGCATATAGAAGTCCTTGTGGGCGATCATGTGCCGGTCGAGGTTCATCGACATGAAACCAGACAATTGCAGGAACCCCGGATAGACGGACCGCATGAAACCAGGCTGCGGCCAGGGAACGTTCATGATCACATTGTCGCGGAACCAATCGAGCGGCTTGTTCTGGGCCAATTGATTGACAGCAGTCGGATTCATCCGTGTGTCGATCGGGCCGCCCATCAATGTCATGGACGACGGATAGAGTGGGTCATTCTTGGCTTCCATCACCGCCACGGCGGCAAGCACCGGCACGGATGGCTGACAGACGGCAACCACATGCGTATCGGCACCGAGGTGATGAACCATCTCGATCACGTAGTCGATGTAGTCGTCGAGATCGAAGCCTCCATCCGTGACCGGAACCATGCGGGCGTCGATCCAGTCGGTGATGTAGACGTCGGCGCTCTGCATCAACGCTTCAACGGTACCCCGCAGCAGCGTCGCATAGTGACCCGACATCGGGGCGACGACCAGGATACGAGGACCCGGTTCTGCACCGGCGGGCAGGTCGCGGTGGAAGTGGATCAGATTGCAGAACGGCTTCTGCCAGACGATTTCTTCCCGAACCGTCACCGTTTGGCCGTCGACCGTGGTCATGGGCAGGCCGAACTCGGGTTTGCCATAGCGCCGCGTCACGCGTTCGAACATTTCGAAGCCGGCGGAAAGCGTTCGCCCGACCACCGAATGGGAAAGCGGGTTGAACGGATTGCTATAAGCGAGCCGCATGGCATCGGCTGTGGCCCGGAAGGGGGCTATCGCCGCATGGTTCATTTCATAGAGCTGGTAGAACATGAACTTCGCCGCCTTTTGTTTCCGCGGTATCGCGGATTCCCGTCAATATTTAAAACTAGCAGAGTTTGGTTAATTAGGAACAGCTTTGTTGTTGGCCTGCCCCCTGATATCAGGGGGAAGCGACATTGATTGACAATTGCACGAAGGCGTTAAAGTTCCACCGGGGAACTCAGTTAATTTACCGCGTGCAGCTTAAACTGCCTCTCGGGAAGGTCAGGTCTTGCCTGCCCTCCCCCTCGCGCTGCATTTAAATAGGGCTAGCCCGTTCCCTTGCAGCAAGCGATCCCGCCTCACATAGCCTGGAGATCATCGCCTTCATGACCACAAGCAACAACCGCACTTCAGATTTCGACATCGACCCTATCTTCCTCGATCGCTGGTCGCCGCGTGCCTTCAACGGCGAGCCCATGGACCGGACGGCGCTCCTGACAATACTCGAGGCGGCACACTGGGCGCCGTCGGCGAGCAACTATCAGCCTTGGCGTTTTATCTATGCGTTGAACACAGATCCGGAATGGGATGGCTTTGTCGGTCTGTTGAACGAATCAAACCAGGTCTGGGCCAAGTCCGCATCCGCACTGGTCTTGTTGTTTTCGGATACACTGAGCCGCAGGAATGATGGTTCCGAGCCCAGGCCACTGCGCAGCCATAGCTTCGATACCGGGGCGGCCTGGGCGATGCTCTCGCTGCAGGCGGTACGCTCTGGATATCTTGCCCATGCCATGGGCGGTGTCGATTTCGATCGGGCGCAGAGTGAACTCGGCGCGCCGGCGGGCTTCCGGGCTGAAGCTGCGGTAGCCATCGGCAAGCTAGCCAACCCAGCCGACCTACCGGATCACCTCAAGGCGCGTGAAGTGCCAAACGGTCGCAAGAAGCTCTCCGACGTTGCCTTTTCCGGGGCCTTCCCGCGCGATTGAGCAAATTAGCGCGCATTAACCAAGCGTTTCACGTGAATCACTCGTTAGCCGGCCTCACATGCCATCATTAAATGTCGAGGTTGGCTACGCTCAAGGCATTTTCCTGAATGAACTCTCGGCGCGGCTCGACTTCGTCGCCCATGAGTCGCGCGAACAGACTATCGGCATCGGTCGCGTCATTGACCCTGACCTGCAGCAACGAGCGGACGTTCGGATCGAGAGTCGTCTCCCAAAGCTGCTCGGCATTCATCTCGCCGAGACCCTTGTAGCGCTGNNTGACACCACGCACCATGCGTTCAAAACGCAGACCACCCTCTTCCGTCACATGGCCGGTCCAGCCGCGCTCGGTCTCTTCGGCGATGAGATCAAGGCGTTTTGCCACATCGGCGGCAGTCATTTCGGCCCGTTCGAGGTTGTCCGTGAGTTCGGGATTGAGTGCGCCGGAAATCGCAGCCTGTTCGATAACGTTGCGATTGTACCGCGAATGCAGGTTCTCGATCAGCGAGCGAAGGCGCAACGCGTCCTGGATGACTTCGCGCAAATCGTGACCGGCGCGGACTTCGCCATTGCCGAGGTTGAGCGTCGTGTCCTCCAGGCCCATAGAAATCAGGTAATCCTCCAGTGCTTTCTCGTCCTTGAGGTATTGCACTGATTTGCCACGCGCGACCTTATAGAGCGGCGGCTGGGCGATGTAG
>DBUL01000207.1:21046-21221 GCA_002307905.1 Rhizobiaceae bacterium UBA1291 | reverse complement strand
CTTGTCGGCGTTGAACTCGTCCTTGCCGATCGAGGTACCGAGAGCGGTGATCAGCGTACCGATTTCCTGGCTGGACAGCATGCGATCGAAACGAGCGCGCTCGACATTGAGGATCTTGCCTCGGAGCGGCAAGATTGCTTGGGTCTCGCGCGAACGGCCCTGCTTGGCCGAGCCA
>DBUL01000207.1:20592-20770 GCA_002307905.1 Rhizobiaceae bacterium UBA1291 | reverse complement strand
CGGGTCCGGCACCTTGACCGAGAGTACGGCGGTCAGACCTTCGCGGCAGTCGTCCCCGGTGAGGCTGACCTTCTCTTTCTTGGTGATGCCGGAACTGTCGGCATAAGAGGTGATCTGGCGGGTCAGCGCACCACGGAAACCGGCCAAATGCGTGCCGCCGTCGCGCTGCGGAATATTG
>DBUL01000207.1:0-20565 GCA_002307905.1 Rhizobiaceae bacterium UBA1291 | reverse complement strand
TTCGCCCGGTCGAGATAGACGACGAAGGCCTCAAGGCCGCCGTCATAGACCATCTCTTCCTGGCGAATGTCGGAATGTCGCTTGTCGGTCAGCAGGATGCGGACACCGGAATTGAGAAACGCGAGTTCACGCAGGCGATGCTCGAGCGTGCCATAATCGAATTCAATATTGGTGAAAGTCTCCGGGCTTGGAATGAAGGTGACTTCCGTGCCTGAACGGCCTTCATACTCGCCCGTCACTGCCAGGGGCGCATCGGGGACGCCATGGGTGAAGCTCATCTCGCAGATCTTGCCGGCACGGCGAATCTTCAGCTTGAGCGTGACGGAGAGCGCGTTCACAACGGAGACGCCCACGCCGTGCAGACCGCCTGAGACCTTGTAGGAATTCTGGTCGAACTTGCCGCCGGCATGCAGCTGGGTCATGATGACCTCGGCCGCCGAAACACCCTCGCCTGTGTGGATGTCCGTCGGAATACCGCGGCCATTGTCCGTCACGGTGACCGATCCGTCGGCATTAAGCGTCACGGTAACGATGTCGGCATGACCGGCCAGTGCTTCGTCGATCGCATTGTCGACGACTTCATAGACCATGTGATGGAGACCGGAGCCGTCATCCGTATCACCGATATACATGCCGGGGCGTTTGCGGACAGCGTCCAGCCCCTTCAGCACCTTGATCGAATCTGCACCATATTCGGCCGGTGCTTCATTCTCAGTGATCGGTGTGTCGGTCATTCAGTGATCTTTCCAGTCATAGGTCCAAAAGGCTTGATCCTCGAATCAGCGGCTTCAAGCGCATGGACTATAGGAGGTTTGAGGCAAGTTCCAAAGCCGGGACAGGGAAATCCCGTGGATATGCGGCGTTTCTCACGCCGTCACAAAGACTTTTCCGCTCCTTCGAGCAGATTTCTCAAATCCTTTACCACATCGGGGGAAAGGAGGCGAACCTTACGCGCCAATTCGTTCGCCAATGCGGTATATTCGGCGGGCATGCCCGACGTGTCGACTACCACGCGTGGATCGGATGCGTCGGCAATCAGGAACAATTCCTCCGCTTCATCCCAGATGATGTTGAAATAGCCGGCAACGCGCTGGAGGAAGTCAAAATTCGGCCGACCCCGCCGCCCGTGTTCCAGCGCCGAAAGATAGGCCGGCGAAACGCCAAGCGCGGCCGCCATATCTTTCTGCGACACGCCTTTTTTTTCACGAAGGCGGCGCAAGGCCAGGCCGAAGGGGGTCATCGCCGCTCTCCCGCGCTGCGCGACAGGCGAACGTAAAGCGCGCCCTCGCCGCCATGTTGACGCGCCGCCGTCTCGTAAGACGAGATCAGATAGCGAAACTCGGCCTTGGAGAACCATAGGGGCACCGCCCGCTTGAGAGCACCGTCGCTGCCGAGCGAACTGCCCTTGCCGGTGATCACCAAAACATGGCGCAGGCCGCGCTCATGCGCCCGGATGAGGAAGTCGAGAAGGATGCCGTGTGCCTCGCTCTGGATCAGGCCGTGCAAGTCGATGCGCGCCTCCAGCGCCAGGTGGCCGCGCGACAGCTTGCGCTTGACGGGCTTTTCCAGCGGATGATGAACCCGGTCTGGTTTTTTCTGCAGTTCGGCGTTTGCTGCGGGTTGGGGCACACTAGCGACCATGCGGGGAGTGCTGGGCTGTGCAACCGGCTCAGAAAGCTCTTCCTCAAACTCCAGAAGATCCTCGAGGCGCCCTGGCATCGGCCGGGTGGAACGCGCAACCTTGCCCCACAGGATACGCTCTTCCGCGCTGAGTTTGCCTCTACCCGCCACTAGCCGAACCTCGATGCCGCCTGCTTTGGGACCAATATATAGAAATCCGCCGCATTGCGCACCGCGCCCGCCAACTCTCCGGCCTCATCGCCGGAGCCGGTGAAGATATCGCCGCGAGCCGCACCGACAATCGCTGATCCGGTCTCGAGCGCCAGCATCAGACGCGCAAAGGGCTTTCCTTCATCAAGCCGGGTCAGGCTCTGCGCGTGAATGAAGAAGGGGTAGCCGAAGCTGTGGATCAGCCGGTCAACCGCGAGCGAGCGGCCAGCGATCAAGGGCACCTTCGCAGCGGCAATCGGCCCCAGCCGCGTGTCTTCGACCTCCGCTTCGCGAAAAAAAATATAGGATCGATTGTGCCAGAGCACTTCATCGACCTCATCTGGATGAGTCGCCAACCAGCCTCGGATCGCCTGCATGGAAATCCCGATCATCGGGATCTCGCCGCGATCGACCAGAAGCTTGCCAATCGCCGAAAACGGGTGGCCGGCTTTGGCCGCATAGGTAATGCGTTTCAAGGTACCGTCAGGAAAGCACAGTCGCGCGGCACCCTGCACGTGGGCAAAAAAGACATCGACCTTCGATCTCGCCCAAGCGATTTCCAGACCTCTTCCCTCAAGGAATCCCTGGTCGATCATACGTCGGTCGGGATAGGCCGAAATCCCGCCCGCCGTCTTGCGGCCGAATACATAGTTGCTGTCGAGACCGGAAGGACGGTTGGTTTCGTCAAGATCAACCAGATCGTCCGGCCGGCGATAGAAGGGAAAACGGTAGACCTGGTCCGAACGGTCAGAAACCTCAACTTCCGGTTCGTAAAAGGCCGTGACGAAACCACGCGCACCTTCTTTCAACTCAATCAGGAAAGGCCGACATTCGGCCTCGAAGAACCCGCGCGCTTCATCGGCATTGGCAGGCCGCAGCTTCGCCGCCGCCTCCAGCAACGGCATGAGATCATGCGAGGACAATCCACTCGCGCCGGTGCGATAGGGTTTGACGTTGAGTATATGTTCCCGACAGGCAGCAAGCGCGGGGAACAACGCTCTCGGATCGTCCTCCGCCCAGCCGGGCAAAGCATCGAAGCCGACCGGCCGGAGACCAAAATCCATGAGAGCCGCCTTCACGCGTCCGCTTCGGTGGCGACCAGCTTCCAGTTGGGATCACGCGAACGGATTTCACGGGCAAAAGTCCAGAGGTCGTTGACTTCGGTCACCTGCTCCGCATCGCCATCGATCAGCGTTCCGGCCTTGTCATAGGTTGCGGTGATCAATTGGCAAATGACGCGAACGGTAATCTGTTCCTCGTCGCCCCGGACGACAGCCTGGGTGATTTCAGCCTTCTCGATCCCGACAAAGGTGGACTTCACCACCTCACCGCGAGACTCGCGATCGGCTATTACCGATTCGAAACCTTCGAACACTTCCCGCGACAGGAGATTCTTCAGCGTCTTGCGATCCCCGTCGGCAAAGGCCATGACGATCATCTCGTATGCCATCCGGGCGCCGTTCAGGAATTCCTTCGGATTGAAGCTCGGATCGTGCTGGATCAGTTCGCGCAGCGATGCATTCAGTGCCGTACCCGGCTTGGCAAAAGCATCGATGGCGGCAAAACGCTCATCNNGCCACTGACCTCGTCGCGCTTTGGCAACGTGACAACCTTGCCGTCATCGCTACCCGGGCCCTTGGCCAGATCGCGAGGGCTGTAGGGATCATAAGGCGGTTTCTCGCTACCCGTCCGACGACCCAGCACGTTACGCAGCTGCAGAAAGATCAAAACAGCCGCGACAAGAAAGAAGAGAGTGACAAAATCGTTGGAGCCCATGGCAATCGGTCGGCCTTGTTTAAATTCTCGGTCGTGACACCCATATAGTCTGCGAATGCTAATCATTCAAATAGCCAATCGGCTTTCTTTGAAATGCCGATGAGAACCTGTTCCCGCGTCCTGTGTCCCTGACGCGAATTCTAACCGGAGTGAACCATATGCGACTGCCGCTGGCGATCCTGCTTCTTCTGCCCCTGGCGGAGATCGCCGCTTTCGTCGTCGTCGGCAGGTACGTCGGCGTTCTGACGACACTTGGTCTGACAGTGCTCGCTACCGTCGTCGGCCTCGCCTTGCTGCGCATCCAGGGCGCGGGCGTCCTGCGGCGCCTGCAGACAGAGAGCCAAAGCGGCACCGATCCGGCGCGCGAGATCGTGCACGGCGCGATGATCGTCATCGCCGCCTTCCTCCTGATCATCCCGGGCTTCCTGACCGACATGGTCGGTATCCTGCTCTTCGTGCCCTTTCTGCGAGACTTCGCCTGGTCGCTGATCAAGCCCCATGTGACAGTCATCCGCGAAGGCCGCTTCTCCTATCGATCTTCGCCACAGGGTCCCGCTTCGCCCCGATCCACCATTATCGACCTTGATGAAGACGACTACCGCCACGACCCCAACCGGCAGTCACCATGGTCGGTCGATGACGGACGAAAGGACTGAGACGGCCGAACAGGGGTTCCGGTGCGAGGGTTGTAAGGCCCGTAGTGAAATGTTAGATGGCCTCACCAAATCCAGCTGCGAGGAATGCCCTATGGCCAACGACGATCAGGGAACTGCAAGCCCCTCCCTCAATATTCTTGCTCAGTACATCAAGGATCTTTCCTTTGAAAATCCCGGCGCGCCGCGTTCGCTGCAATCGCGCGACAAGGCCCCGGCCATTAATATCAACGTGAACGTCAATGCCAATCCGCTGTCGGATTCCGATTTCGACGTCGTGCTCGCGCTCAACGCCGAGGCCAAGGAAGGCGAAAAGGTTCTGTTCGCGGCCGAGTTGATCTATGGCGGTGTTTTCCGCGTCACCGGCTTCCCGCAGGAGCACATGCTGCCGGTCCTCTTCATCGAGTGCCCGCGCCTGCTCTTTCCGTTTGCCCGCCAGATCATCGCCGATGCCACCCGCAATGGTGGCTTCCCGCCGCTCTTGATCGATCCGATCGATTTTGCCCAGATGTTTGCTCAACGCGTGTCCGAAGAACAGGCCCGCGCCAAGGTCCAGGCCGTACCGAACTGATCTCGAACGATTTTCGCAGGAAATGCAAAAAGGCCCGGTCGATCCGGGCTTTTTTATGGGTCAGCTGTACTTTGCCCAGATGGCGTTCTGTCCAAGGCGCGCCACGAGTGCGGCGTGACCATCCTGCTCGGTTGCGGAGATCCGTGGCGGCAGAGCGCGCAGACGCTCGTAACGGACATCGATGACCTCGACCTCCTCGCCGTGTTGGGGGCGCCCCTCTTCCACCGGCATCAAACCGAACGCCGCCTGGCGGCCCCCAAGCATTTCGATATAGACCTCGGCCAGCAGCTCGGAGTCGAGAAGAGCGCCGTGCTTGGTACGGTGCGAATTGTCGATGCCATAACGACGGCAGAGGGCATCGAGCGAGTTCGGCCCCATCGGATGCTTGCGGCGGGCCAGCGCCAGCGTGTCGATCACCCCCTCCGCCGGTACTGGCGGGCGGCCGAGCCGCTCGAACTCCGCATTGATGAAGCTCATGTCGAAGCTGGCGTTGTGCGCCACCCAGCGTGCGCCATCAAAGAATTCCAGCAACTCGTCGACAATCCGGTCGAAGGTCGGCTTGTCCTTCAGGAAGTCGTCAGTGATCCCGTGCACAGCCAAAGCATCCGGGTGGACCCGCCGGTCGCCGGGATTGATATAGACGTGGAAGCTGCGTCCCGTGGGGAAATGGTTCAGCAGTTCGATGCCACCGATTTCGATTACACGGTCGTTCTTGAATTCGAGGCCTGTGGTTTCCGTGTCAAAGATGATCTCACGCATCTGCTTCTCTCCCTTTGCCGGCCCTGATAGCTGCGATGACTTCCGTAACCTGCTGCCTTGCCAGTTCGATTCCATGGCCGGTGTCGATCACGAAATCAGCTCGGCGCCTTTTTTCATCATCAGGAATCTGACGCGACGAGATCATTTCGAATTTCTCCAAGGTCATTCCCGGCCTTTCGAGCACCCGCCGACGCTGGATTTCCGCGTCACAGCTGACAACGACAACCACATCGACGCGTTCAGCACCGCCGGTCTCGAACAGAAGAGGAATGTCCAGTACCGCCATGTCGGCACCGGTAGCGCGCTGTTCATCGAGAAAACGCCGCTCTCTTTCACGCACCAGCGGATGAACGATCGCCTCAAGCTCTTTGAACTTAGCCGGATTCTTTGCCAGATTCTCCGCCAGAGCCGCCCGATCGACCACACCGCTCTTGACCGCCTCAGGAAAGAGCTTGCGTAAAGGCTCCACCGCTTCTCCCCGATAAAGCTCATGCACCACGCGGTCCGCATCGTTCACTGCGATGCCCTCCTGCGCAAACAGACCGGCAGTCGTCGACTTGCCCATGCCAATCGATCCGGTAAGTCCCACGACGATCACGCGCGCACCTCCATATCCGCGATGATCAGATCGCGAAGCGTTCGATCCACAACCGGTCGAATACCGAACCACTTTTCGAAACCTGGAACCGCTTGGTGCAACAGCATTCCGAGACCATCCACCGTCGCCAGGCCCAGCCGCTGAGCCTGCTCGAGAAAGGGAGTCATCAATGGCACATAGACAATATCAGTCACGACGGCACTGGGCGCTAGCCCATCGAATGCGAGTAGCGGGGCGTCCGCTCCGCCCATGCCGAGCGAGGTTGTGTTGACGAAAAGGTCGGCTCCACGCATTACCTCGTTGCACGCGGCAAGCGGGTGCGCATGGATACGCGAACCAAAGCGATGCACCAGCTCCTCGGCCCTGTCCACGGTGCGATTGACGACATGGATCTCACCAAATGCGCGTTCTCTGAGGGCCTGGACAATAGCGCGGCTTGCTCCGCCAGCCCCAAGCACAACCGCCTTTTTGCCGCCATCCCAACCGGGATGGCGATCATCAAGATTGGCAAGGAAGCCTATGCCATCGGTATTGGTCGCCTTGAGCCGGCCATCTTCCAGCCAGAGCGTATTGGCCGCCCCGAGTTCTACGGTCAAGTTGTCCGCTTCATCGGCATATCGAAAAGCTGCCTCTTTGTGCGGGATGGTAACGTTTCCACCGCAGAAGCCGGCCGCACCACTCTTCAGATCGGTGACAAAACTCGCAAACCCTTCAGGCGCAACTTCGATCCGCTCGTAGCTGCCGGCAATACCCAGCGTCTTCAGCCAATAGCCATGGATCAAGGGTGAGCGCGAATGCGTTATCGGATATCCGACGACAAACGCGCGATGGTTAATTGTTTCACGTGAATCAGGCATCGAGTTCCCCAAGGGCGCGCAACTGTCCCAGCAGCGGCAACAACGGAAGACCCAAGATAGTGAAATAGTCGCCGGCGATGGAATCGAATAGCTGGATTCCGATCCCCTCCAATTGATAGCAACCAACGCTCTTCATCACCGAGTCTCCACAACGTTCAAGATAGAGTTCGAGGAACGCGTCGGAGAAATCCCGCATCGCAAGGTCAGCAGTCGAAAGGTGACGCCACACTTCCCTACCCTCTTGCACCAGAACGACGGCGCTGTTCAATCTATGGACGTTGCCTCTCAGTGTTCGGAGGGTAGAGGACGCCTCATGGCGGTCGGCGGGCTTATGGAAAACCCGCTGCCCAAGTGACATCGTCTGGTCACAGCCGATGACGAGTGCCTTGGGAAAGCGGTTGCTAACCTCGAGTGCCTTTTGCAGTGCTAGTTCGAGCGCGAGTTCGCCTGGCCCAAAGGACCGATGCGCAATAGAATCTTCGAACGCACGTTCATCGATTTGCGCCGCGACCGCTTGAAAAAACAGGCCGGCATTTTCCATCAGCATGCGACGTGACGGGCTCGCCGAGGCGAGAACGAGTGTTTCGGCCATGGCAACAGCATTTCCTGAAGCAGTTATCCGCTGGATTCGGCTTAGCGCAGCTTCAACCGAAGGGCAACGATGGCCGCTGCTGTTTCCTCAATCGAGCGACGGGTCACGTCGATGATCGGCCAGCCGTTGCGGGCGCAGAGCATGCGCGCGTACTTGAGTTCTTCGGCAATGGTCGCTCGATCGATATAATCGCTTCGATCATAGCCTGGAGTGGCACCGAGTTCCCGGTTTTCCCGCACCTGAGAGATGCGGTCTGACGTCGCGATCAGTCCGACGATCAGTGGTTTGCTCGCTCGCATGAGACTTTCCGGCAGCGGCACGCCGACGACGATCGGGATGTTCGCGGTCTTGATGCCGCGGTTCGCCAAATAGATGCTGGTTGGCGTCTTCGAAGTACGACTGATTCCTATGATGACCACATCGGCCTCGTCATAGTCATCGGGTGACTGTCCGTCATCGTGATCCATGGTGAAGTTGAGCGCTTCGATACGCGCAAAATACTCCGCATTGAGCACATGCTGCGCTCCGACGCGTCCACGCGATGGTGCACCGAGATAGGTCTGAAACTTCTCTATGACTGGCGCGAGCACGTTGACGCTCGGTACGCCCATTTCGCGACAGGTCGTATCCAGCATGTCGGCGAGATCCGGATCGACAATGGTATAGAGCACGATCCCTGGTTCCCCGTCGATCGCCTCCAACACCGGCACCAGCTGCCGTTTGGAGCGGATCAAAGGATAGACGTGTTCGATCGCGTTGGAAAACTTGAACTGCGCCGCAGCTGCCCTGCCCGCTGAAATGAGAGTTTCGCCGGTGGAGTCAGAAATCAGATGGAGATGAAAGAAGTTTTTCCGGTTCTCCACGTTGTTCTCGGCCACCTGTTGATAAATCGGGAGAAGCAGACCTAGCGGCGTAGGCTGCCGCGGGGCAAGGGGAAAAGTGCCAACTTGTCCACATCGGCTCGTTGCTTGGCTCGTTTCCCGCGCACTTGTGAATTGTGGTAAGAAGCTGCAGTTGTCCTTCGATATTCACAATTTATCCACAGGTCCGGCATTTCATACGAGGCCGCTAACCACCTAGAAATGCACGGTTTAATCAGCTTTTCCCCAAAATCAGAGACAGGTGATGCTTGGTTCTCCAATCACGCATTGCGCTCACTGCATACGCGGGTTCATCTGTGGATCTGCTTTAATCCTTGATAGTAACAGACTCTTAGAAATAGAAGAAGATTCAATTATCTTTTCTTTTTTAAGAGGGCTGGCACAGTGAGCGGCACTGAACGGAAAATTCTCGAAGTTCTGAGCGGCAAGACGATTACACCACCGCCGATCTGGCTGATGCGGCAGGCGGGGCGTTATCTTCCTGAATATCGCGAAACGCGTACACGAGCCGGCAGCTTTCTCGATCTTTGCTACACACCGGACTACGCTGTGGAGGTGACGCTTCAGCCGATTCGTCGCTATGGCTTTGATGCCGCCATCCTCTTCTCCGACATTCTCGTCATTCCTGATGCCTTGAATCGCAATGTGCGCTTCACGGAGGGACATGGTCCGCAGATGGATCCGATCGACGCGGACGGCATCTACAAGCTGGCGCCGGCTGGGTTTATGAACCACCTGGTTCCTGTCATCGAAAGCGTGCGGCGGTTGCGTGCGGAACTGCCGGATGAAACGACCTTGCTCGGCTTCTGCGGTGCCCCTTGGACAGTTGCGACCTACATGATTGCTGGGCACGGCACTCCAGATCAGGCGCCGGCTCGCCTGTTTGCCTATCGATATCCGGAAGCCTTTGACTATCTCCTCGATCTTCTTGCGGATATGTCGGCAACCTATCTCGTCGCCCAGATCGATGCTGGCGCCGATGCGGTGCAGATCTTCGATTCCTGGGCCGGTGTTCTCGGCGAGGAAGAGTTCGAAAGGTATTGCGTCCGCCCGATGGCGCGCATCATCGCCTCGGTCAAGGCGCAGCGACCTGGTGGCAAGGTGATCGCTTTCGCCAAGGGTGCAGGTCTGCTGTTGCGCGATTATCGGCAAAAGATTGGTGCCGACGCCATCGGCCTCGATTGGACGGTGCCCTTGAGCTTTGCGGCTGAACTGCAGAGGGATGGCCCCATACAGGGCAATCTTGATCCTATGCGGGTTGTTGCCGGCGGACGGGCCCTCGAGGAAGGGATTGACCGCATCCTGGACAAGCTCGGCCATGGTCCGTTGATTTTCAATCTCGGTCACGGCATTACGCCTCAGGCTGACCCGGAAAATGTAACGGCATTGGTCAGGCGCGTGCGCGGACTGAAGGATTAACCGCATGGAGCGGCAGACGGATTCGGTCCCTGGTCGAAAGGCGGCCATCAAGGCGGCGACTGCTTTGGTGTTTTTCGGCGCAATTGCTGTTGCGATTGTGATTTTCGGCGCCGATGCCGCTTACCCTTGGATAAAGGCGCTGCATGTCATTGCCGTCATCTCGTGGATGGCTGGCATGCTCTACATGCCGCGCCTCTTCATTTATCACGGAGATTGCAGTCCTGATTCGGACCAGGCGCGCACGTTCAGCGTCATGGAACAGCGCCTGATGAAGGTGATCATGAATCCGGCCATGGCAATCTCGTGGATATTGGGCCTTTACATCGCCTGGACTGTATTCGAATTCCAGGGTGGCTGGTTGCACGCCAAACTGGCGGCGACCGTCGTGCTTTCCGGTGTGCATGGATATTTTGCAAAATCGGTCAAGGCCTTCGGCCGCGGCGAATATGTGGGCAACGCCCGCTTCTGGCGTCTGATGAATGAGGTTCCGACACTGCTGATGATTGCAATTGTCGTTCTGGTGATCGTCAAACCGTTCTGAACGGCACCCGGAATGGGCTGGGGCCATTATTTTCGGTAGATTTTGCTTTTCGCTTGCGGCGCAAAGGCTGAATCGCTATTTTCGCGCAATCTCATCTTCTCGGCTTGCGTAGCATTCTGTCATTTGCGGCCTTCGCGATCGTACCGAATTCCAGCGGCTCGCCTTCCCCTTAAAAAAATTAGAAGAACGTGGTCCATCTTCATGGCTGAAATGAAGCTACAAGAACTCAAGAGCAAATCTCCGACTGATCTCCTGACCTTCGCCGAATCTCTTGAAGTCGAAAACGCCAGCACGATGCGCAAGCAGGAGCTGATGTTCGCGATCCTCAAGATGTTGGCTGCGCAGGATGTGGAAATCATCGGTGAAGGCGTCGTCGAGGTTCTGCAGGATGGTTTCGGCTTCCTCCGGTCGGCGAACGCCAACTATCTTCCCGGTCCGGATGATATCTATATTTCACCCTCGCAGATCCGGCGTTTCTCACTCAAGACAGGCGACACGGTCGAAGGACCGATCCGCGGTCCAAAGGAAGGGGAACGCTACTTCGCGTTGTTGAAGGTCAACACCATCAATTTCGAGGATCCGGAGAAGATCCGGCATAAGGTTCACTTCGACAACTTGACGCCGCTTTATCCTAACGAGCGGTTCAAGATGGAACTGGATGTTCCAACATCCAAGGATCTCTCTGCGCGCGTGATCGATCTGATTGCTCCGCTCGGCAAGGGTCAGCGCGGTCTGATCGTCGCGCCGCCGCGCACTGGTAAGACCGTTCTCCTTCAGAACATCGCGCATTCGATTACCGCAAACCATCCTGAATGCTATCTCATCGTCCTGCTGATCGATGAGCGTCCGGAAGAAGTGACCGACATGCAGCGTTCGGTTCGCGGCGAGGTTGTGTCATCGACATTCGACGAGCCGGCCGTCCGCCACGTGCAGGTTGCTGAAATGGTCATCGAGAAGGCCAAGCGTTTGGTCGAGCATGGACGCGACGTTGTCATCCTGCTCGATTCGATCACGCGCCTGGGCCGCGCTTACAACACCGTAGTTCCGTCATCCGGCAAGGTTCTGACCGGTGGTGTCGATGCCAATGCGTTGCAGCGCCCGAAGCGCTTCTTTGGCGCCGCCCGCAACATCGAAGAAGGTGGTTCGCTGACGATCATCGCGACCGCCCTGATCGATACCGGCAGCCGAATGGACGAAGTTATCTTCGAGGAGTTCAAGGGTACTGGTAACTCTGAAATCGTTCTGGACCGCAAGGTCGCTGACAAGCGCATCTTCCCGTCCATGGACATTCTCAAATCCGGCACCCGTAAGGAAGATCTGCTCGTTCCGCGCCAGGACCTGCAGAAGATCTTTGTTCTGCGCCGGATTCTCGCACCGATGGGTACGACGGATGCCATCGAATTCCTGATCGACAAGCTCAGGCAAACCAAGAACAATGCCGATTTCTTCGATTCTATGAACACCTGAGGACGATCGCCTCCGGTCAGAGTTTGTTGCGAGCGGCAGGGCATCCTGCCGCTCCNNTAGGTCTATATCCATGTTTCGCCAAAATCGGGAAACGATCTTCGCATTGTCATCCGGCGCCTTACCCTCAGGTGTGGCGATCGTCCGTGTGAGCGGGGCTCAGGCGCCTATCATCGGCGAGGAACTCGCTGGACCATTGCCGGCGCCACGACAAGCGGCTCTGCGACCGATTCGATCCCGTAACGGATTGCTTCTGGATCAGGGACTGATCCTGTGGTTCCCCGCTCCGCGCTCCTTTACCGGAGAAGATTGTCTGGAGTTGCATCTTCACGGTGGGCGAGCCCTGGTCCGCGCAGTTCTGGAGGAACTGGCTTCGTTCGATCACTGCCGAATGGCTGAGGCTGGCGAGTTCTCGCGCCGTGCCTTTGAGCATGGCAAGCTTGACCTGGTTGAGATAGAGGGCCTGTCCGATCTGCTGGCAGCCGATACGGAGATGCAGCGTCGCCTCGCTGTCGAGCAGAGTTCCGGACATCTTTCGGCAGTTTATGAGGGTTGGCGGGCGAAACTTGTCGAGGCTCGGGCGTTGATCGAAGCCGAGCTTGATTTTTCCGACGAGGGTGACATTCCCGGGTCGGTGTCGGAGCGCATATGGCAGGACATGCGCGATTTTGTCGGACAACTTGAAAAGGCGCTGGCGCATCTCAAAACGGGCGAGATCATTCGGGACGGATTCAAGGTCGTGATTGCCGGGCGGCCAAACGCGGGCAAGTCCAGTTTACTTAACGCGCTGGCCGGAAGAGACGTGGCTATTGTCACGGAATATGAAGGCACAACCCGCGACATCCTGCACTGCGAGCTCGATATTGGCGGCTATGCGGTACACTTCTATGATACGGCTGGGCTTCGGGATANNCGGGATACTGCCGAGCCGGTGGAGCTTGAGGGGATACGGCGGGCGCTGGCGAAAGTTGAGGAAGCGGACCTCGTGCTTGCTCTGAGCGATGTAACCAACCCGACCAATTATATTGATATTCCCCCGGGCCTCTCTTCCATCCGTGTGCTTACCAAGTCTGATCTGCTAATTGATTCGGATACGAAACCGAATGCTGACGTTTTGTTGTCAAGCACGACTGGCTACGGCATCGCTGATCTGAAGCGGATGATTCTCACCTTTGTGGAAGAACGCGTAGGTACGTTTTCCCTTGCGATTCCTAGCCGCCTCAGGCATGGACAGCAACTTCTCGATGCAATCGAGGAAGTGCAGCTGGCGATCGATGGTGGCCACCTGGGGCTTGAGGTTCGGGCAGAGCACCTAAGGCGAGCGTCCGATGCGCTTGGCCGTATCACCGGCCGTATTGATGTGGAGATGCTACTCGGGAAGATCTTCTCCGAGTTCTGCGTTGGCAAGTGATTCACGTGAAACAGAGAATTCGGTAGACTGCTGCCTGAGTGTCTCTACCGGTCGAGGAACGGACATGACAGACCTGTCGTTTGATGTCGTCATCATCGGTGGCGGACATGCTGGCTCGGAAGCGGCAAGTGCTGCCGCGCGCATGGGCGCGAGGCTTGCCTTGATTACCCATCGGGCCGATACCATAGGCACCATGTCGTGCAATCCGGCGATCGGAGGGCTGGGCAAGGGTCATCTGGTGCGTGAGATTGATGCCCTGGACGGCATTATGGGGCGTTGCGCGGATCTTGGCGGTATACAGTTCCGCATGCTTAATCGCCGCAAGGGTCCCGCTGTATGGGGGCCGCGCACGCAAGCCGACCGGAAGCTCTACCGTCAGGCGGTCCAATCGGCTTTGGGAGCACTGGAGAATCTCACGATGCTCGAAGGTGATGTGACCTCCTTCGCTGTCGATCCAACCGGCGCGCTTCGCTCGGTCAGCCTTGGCGACGGTCGAGAGATTGCATGTGGTGCAGTGGTCTTGACCAGCGGTACCTTCCTGCGTGGCCTCATTCACATCGGTGACCGTAAGATTCCAGCGGGCCGTGTTGGAGAGGCACCTTCGGTGGGGTTGAGCGCGGTGCTTAATGCGGCAGATCTCAGGATGGGACGGCTCAAGACCGGGACTCCTGCCCGGCTGGATGGCAAGACCATCAACTGGAGCATTCTTGACAGCCAAGAAGCCGATTCGGACCCGATACCATTTTCCTTTATGACGGATCTGATCACCACCCGGCAGATCAGTTGCGGGATTACGCGCACTACCGATGCGACGCACAAAATCATTAGAGAGAATATACATCGCTCGGCGATGTATTCTGGACAGATAGAGGGCGTCGGGCCACGCTATTGCCCTTCGATTGAAGACAAAATTATGCGCTTCGGTGATAGGGATGGTCATCAGATCTTTCTAGAGCCTGAGGGTTTGGATGATGATACTGTCTATCCGAACGGAATTTCTACATCTCTGCCCGAAGAGGTTCAGGAAGCCTTCATTCGTTCTATCCCTGGACTAGAGAACGTACACATTATTCAATGCGGTTACGCGATTGAGTATGATTATGTCGATCCGCGCGAACTTCGGCCGACGCTGGAAGTCACAAAGATACCTGGCCTTTTCCTGGCGGGGCAGATCAATGGGACGACAGGTTACGAGGAAGCGGCCGCACAGGGACTTGTAGCCGGTATCAACGCGGCCAGACTTGCCGGTGGAAGTGAAGGTGTCGTGTTTAGTCGGACGCAATCCTATATCGGTGTGATGATTGACGATTTGACGAGTGCCGGGGTCACGGAGCCCTATCGGATGTTTACTTCGCGCGCGGAATATCGCCTGACGCTGCGCGCGGACAACGCGGACATGCGTTTGACGCCTTTGGGAATGGAGCTTGGTTGCGTAGGAAGTGAGCGCGAAAGACGGTTCGTGCCCTATGAACAGCAGCGTCGGTCGGTCTACGAGCAGCTGGAGCGCCTCAGTGCGACGCCGGGTGAGCTGGAGAATGCCGGGATAGCGGTGAATCAGGACGGCAAGCGGCGTTCTGCGCGAGAGCTTCTGTCCTATTCTAATGTCGAGTGGGAGCAGATTTGCCAGCTTTGGCCTGAGATGCGGGCGGTCCCGGAAAGTGTTGCGACCGGAGTTTCAATTGATGCGCTTTATGCTCACTACATTGTCCGCCAGACGGCGGACATTGTGAACGTTCAACACGAAGAGGAACGGCACATTCCGCCAGAATTCGACTATTCGGCACTTCCTGGGCTGTCAAATGAGCTGAAGCAGAAGCTCTCTGCTGCGCGTCCATGGTCTGTGTTCCAGGCAAAGAAGATCGATGGTATGACACCGGCGGCACTATCACTCCTTATCGCATATTTGCGAAAGAGCGAGCCGTTGCGCAAAACGGGATAAGCATGAATACGAAGAATGCTTTTGACATTGGCATAGACGTTTCACGTGAAACACGCGAGAGGCTCGAACGTTTCGCGAGTCTTTTCCAAAAATGGGCATCGACTATCAATCTAATAGCGCCATCGACCAAGGGCAGTCTATGGCACAGACACATCGCCGATAGTGCGCAGATCTTCAGGATAAGTCCGGAAGCGAAACATTGGCTGGATCTCGGAAGTGGAGGCGGCTTTCCAGGGATGATCACGGCAATTCTTCTTGCAGAGCAGGGTGGAGGTTGGGTCGATCTTGTCGAAAGCAACCACAAGAAGGCCAGCTTCCTTCGTATGGCGATCGCCGAGACAGGCGCCCGAGCCGCCGTCCATCCAATTAGAATCGAGGAGGCGCAGCAGAAGCTGCCGGAATGCGATGCGATTTCCGCTCGGGCGCTGGCCGACCTCGACCAATTGCTTGCCTTTACCGAGCCCTGGGCGAAGCGCAATCCGCTATTGCAGTGCTACTTCCACAAAGGCCGGGATTACCGGGCGGAGATCGATAAAGCCCGTGGTCGCTGGAGCTTTGATCTGGTAATACATGAGAGTGCCATCGAGCCTGACTCCGTCATACTGGAGCTGGCGACAATCCGGCGCATTAGTCAACCAGCGTCAGGTGCGGAATGACTCTCGAGAGAAACCGGATCATCACCATTGCAAACCAGAAGGGTGGCGTCGGCAAGACGACGACCGCTATCAATCTGGCGACCGCCCTTGCCGCTATCGGCGAGCGTGTTCTGATCGTCGATCTTGATCCGCAGGGCAATGCCAGTACAGGTCTTGGCATTGATCGCCGCGATCGAAAGCTCTCTTCCTACGACATGCTGATCGGTACACATTCCGTGAGTGAGGCCGTGCTGGATACAGCCGTGCCGAATCTGTCGATCGTTCCTTCGACGCTTGACTTGCTCGGTTTTGAGATGGAGATCTCCCAGCAGGCGGATCGTGTCTTTCGCCTCAAAAAGGCGCTCGGCACCGACGAAGCTCGTCGCTACAGTTATGTGCTGCTCGATTGCCCGCCCTCGTTCAACCTGTTGACCATGAACGCAATGGCCGCTGCCCACTCAGTGCTGGTGCCGCTTCAATGTGAGTTCTTCGCGCTGGAAGGATTAAGCCAGCTCCTGGAGACGATCAACCAGGTACGCCAGACAGTCAATCCGACGCTCGATATTCAGGGTATCGTGCTCACAATGTTCGATGCACGCAATAATCTTGCACAGCAGGTTGTCAACGACGTACGGATGCATTTGGGCGAGAAGGTTTATACGACACTGATCCCCCGAAATGTCCGCGTTTCCGAGGCGCCATCCTATGGTAAGCCAGCTATCCTCTACGATCTGAAATGCGCCGGCAGTCAGGCCTATTTGCAGCTGGCCTCCGAGGTTATCCAGCGGGAAAGACAGCGCAAGGCAGCGTAACCGCCGGCGTTAATAAGTTATGGAGCATAATATATGAGTGACGATCTTTCCAAGCGGCGACTGGGCCGGGGATTGGCGGCCTTGATTGGTGAAATGGATCAGCCGCTGCCGGTCGGTGGAGAGCGCCCCAGCGTCAATCCCGACCGCTTGGTTCCAATCGAATTCGTTGCTCGCAACCCGAAGAACCCCAGACGTTATTTTGATGAGGCCGAGCTGCAGGACCTTGCCGGATCGATCCGCCAGCATGGCATCGTTCAGCCGGTGGTCGTGCGGACGCGCGACAAGAATCGTTTTGAGATCATAGCCGGCGAACGACGCTGGCGTGCCGCACAGCTCGCCGGTTTGGTCGAAATTCCGGTGATCGTTCGCGACGTCGATGACCGTACCGCGCTTGAGCTTGCTATCGTCGAGAACGTCCAGCGTGCCGATCTCAACCCACTTGAAGAAGCCCTCGGCTATGAGCAACTGATCGCCGAGCACGGCTATACGCAGAACGATCTGGGCGAAATTATCGGCAAGAGCCGTAGCCACGTGGCTAACAGCCTGCGCCTGCTGAAGCTGCCCGAACCGGTGCGTGATATGCTGGCTGCGGGCAGCCTATCTGCCGGCCATGCGAGGGCGCTCGTGTCGACGCCAGACCCAGTCACCCTTGCCAAGACGATCGCCACCAAGGGCCTTTCGGTCCGGGAGGCCGAGAAGCTGGCGCAAACCCACATCAAGGCCGAGAATGCGCCTCCTGCCGAACCGCGCGAGGCCAAGGATTCCGACACGGTGGCGCTGGAACGGAGCCTGACCGACCGTCTCGGGCTGGCTGTTGTCATCAACCATAAGGGCAGCGGCGGGCAGATCAGGATTTCCTACAAGTCGCTTGAACAACTCGAGGAGATCTGCCGACTGCTCGAGGGTCGCGGCTGATTTCGCTCAAGCGCGGCGGTTGCGTCGTGCTGATTGCAGCGTTGTCGAAAGAAGCGTCTGGATTGCCAAATTGTCCTCAAGAGCCGCCTTCTGGCGGCTCTGCAATATGGTGGACTGAATACGGCTCGCTTCGCGGGCAATATCCCTGGATGTCCAGTTGCGCAAGGCCCGCTCGATGATCGGCTTGCGGCGAAAGTGAATACCCCGTCCGTGCGATTGCATGACCTGGCCGGCCTGCTGCTGGTGTTCTTCCATCTCGATCCGCATTTGTTCCAGCTGCTGGAACTGTCGCATGCAGGACTGCAGGACGAGAAAAACCGGCGTCTTTGAGGTAATGATCTTCTGGATTGCATGAAGGAAGGCATCCGGCTCCCCGGAGAGCACCGCATCGATGACCTCATCGGTCGAAATAGCACTCGCGTCGCCGATGATCTCTGTCACATGCGATTCGTCAATCATCGGTTCATGCAGGCAGTAGAGCGCAAGCTTGCGGATTTCATTGCGTGAGGCAATGCGGTCACCGCCGAGCGATTCGCTCAGCAATTGCCGTGCAGCTGGCGTGATCCGCTGCCCGGCGGCTGCCAGTTCGATGTCGATTAGGGTGTTTAGCGCCTTGGCGTCGTCCTGGTAGCACGGGATGATCGCGACAGTTCGTGCCGGTTCGGCCACCTTGCGTAGAGCCGACCCCTTCTTCAGATCGCCGGCCTCGATGATGACCGTGCAATTCTCTGGCGGCGTTTGGGCAATAATCTGCAGTCCCTCGACCATTGCCTTCTCATTGGCCGCACCACGGACCCAGACCAGCTTGTCACCACCAAAGAGGCCGAATGAATTGACCTCATCGATGAGTCGGCCGGGGTCTGAAGTGATGTCTGCGACATCGAGGCGGGTCAACGCGAAACTGTCGGCAAGGTCNNAATTTGTGCGGCCCGTTCTGCTACCAGGCCACGATCCGGCCCATAGATCAAAAAGACCCGATAGAACTGCACCGATTTCTGCAGGAAGCTTTCAAACTCGTGGGATTTGACTTCCACCATAATCCGGGCGCCCTCAGCGCCCGAGAACCATGGCGAGATCGGCCCGGATGAGTTCCGCAAGCTCTCGAGCCGCGCGGTTCTCGGCATCGCGAACAGCTCTGAGCTTGGCGAACTGCTGAGCCGGGAAATCAACCAGCGAAACAACCTGCCGACGCCCGGCCTTGAGCACGGTGTTATCCATGATGCGTTCCAACGTGTAATCCGCCGAAACGGTGACACGGCCTGCCTTGGCTGTGTCGGATGACCGTTCGAGCAAAACGCCTGTAACCACGGATTCGACCTTGAGGTCGACCCTGTATTGCGGGGCGACCGGCTCGCCGGTTCCTCCCCCGGTCATGAAGATGAGCTGGTTGCGGACTTCCAGCTCGACACGATCGTCGGCATCCGAATAGGCGATCGCACCGAGATTTTCCCGGGTCGCTGCGGTGTCGTCATAAAGCGGACGCACCTGGCAAGACGCCAGAAGCATTGAAAGGCCGATGCTGAGCAGAAGGCTGGTCCGGCGAACCGGAACGCGGACGGGGTCAGACGACAATGTTCACAATCC
This sequence comes from Rhizobiaceae bacterium UBA1291, assembly GCA_002307905.1. Taxonomy (GTDB): domain Bacteria; phylum Pseudomonadota; class Alphaproteobacteria; order Rhizobiales; family Rhizobiaceae; genus Allorhizobium. Next base: position 1,328 of record DBUL01000207.1, on the reverse strand, counting down.
TCAACGGAACGACGATGATCTTCTTTGGAGCCTGCCCGTTCAGGGCTGATTTCACGGTGTCGAGTGCAAGAACCGCATTCTTGACGGTATCTTGGTCCGCGTCGCGGCTGATTGTCAATTCCGCGCGTTTCTTGCCGTTGATCTGTACCGGAAGCACGATCTCATCCAGTTGGATCAAGTCCGGATCGTAGGCAGGCCAGGCGGCGGTGGCAATAAGATCTTCGCGTCCGATCACTTTCCAGCACTCTTCCGCAAGATGCGGCGTCATCGGGCTAATCAGCTGGATCAGGATCTCAGCGGCATTCTTGACGGCGGCGATCATGGTCGCATCCGCCTTGCCGTTGGCGGCGTCCGTCAGCGGTCCGGCGAGCGCGTTGACCAGTTCATAGATGCGCGCCACCGCCTTGTTGAAGGCCAGCTTGTCGTAGTCGCCCTGAACGGCGGCAAGTGTCCGATGCGCTGCTTGGGACACGGCCAGGGCTGGCCCCTCCTTAGCCGGATTCGCCACCACAGTAGACATCGCTTCAGCAGCCTCCGAAATCAGGCGCCAGACACGCTGAACAAAACGATGGGCACCCTCGACGCCCGATTCCGACCAGATAACGTCGCGATCGGGTGGAGAGTCGGACAGCACGAAGAAGCGGGCCGTATCGGCACCGTAGGAGGCGATGATGTCGTCCGGGTCGACGACGTTCTTCTTCGACTTCGACATCTTCTCGATCGAGCCGATCGTCACTTCCTCGCCGGTTTCGAGCAAGATGGCGCGCCGCGCGCCATCGACTTCATCAATACGAATCTCGGCCGGAGCCACCCACTGGCTCTGCGCGCCCGCGCCCAGCTTGTAGGTCTCGTGCACGACCATGCCTTGGGTGAACAGACCCTTGAAGGGCTCGCTCAGGTTCACATGGCCTGTCTCGCGCATGGCGCGGGTGAAGAAGCGCGAGTAGAGCAGGTGCAGGATCGCGTGCTCGATGCCGCCGATGTACTGGTCGACGGGCAGCCAGTGGTCGGCGATCGCCGGAACCGTCGGCAGATCCTCGCGCGGCGCGGTAAACCGGGCGAAATACCAGCTCGAATCGACGAAGGTATCCATGGTGTCCGTCTCCCGACGGGCATCCTTGCCGCATTGCGGGCAAGCGACATGGCGCCATGTCGCATGGCGATCAAGCGGATTGCCGGGCACGTCGAAGGTCACATCGTCCGGCAGCTTGACCGGCAGGTCCTTCTTCGGCACGGGAACGACACCGCAGGCCTCGCAATGGATGACCGGGATCGGGCAGCCCCAATAGCGCTGGCGGGAAATACCCCAGTCACGCAGGCGGAACTGG
>DBUL01000124.1 GCA_002307905.1 Rhizobiaceae bacterium UBA1291 | reverse complement strand
GTGACAGCGGAACTGGCTTATCTATACCCCGGCAAGACCCGCAATCCCGTCAATCCCGACCACACGCCCGGCGGTTCGTCGTCAGGCTCGGCCGCGGCGGTGGCTGCCGGAATGGTGCCGCTTGCGGTCGGAACCCAGACCGGCGGATCGGTGATCCGGCCAGCCGCTTTCTGCGGCACGATAGGCTACAAGGCCAGTTTCGGCGCGATACCGCGCACCGGTATCCTCACGCAATCGCCAAGCCTCGATACCGTCGGTGTCTTTGCACGCTCGGTGGAAGATGCGGCCATGCTGGCGGAGGTGCTGTTCGGTCACGATCTCCTCGATCGGGACACAGCGCCGGCGCCGCATCCCCGGCTTCTGCATCTGGCGCGCAGCGATGCTCCGGTAAAGCCGACCTTTGCCTTGCTGAAGACGCCGTTCTGGGAGCGCGCCGATGACCAGAGCCGCGCCGCCATCGAGGAACTGGNNCGGCCCTTGCCGCCGGCAATGCCATATCGGCGCGCGACTATCTCGCTGCGCTCGACTGGCGCGACGTGCTCCATGCCGGTCTGGCCGAGATCTTTGATCGCTGTGATGCTATCTTGACGCTGTCGGCGCCAGGTCCGGCACCTGCCGGCCTGGAAAGCACGGGGGACTCGATCTTCAACGGCCTCTGGACGCTTTGCGGCACGCCGGCCATCACCCTGCCGGTCTTCGAGGCAGAGAACGGCCTGCCAATGGGCGTTCAACTGGTGGGGCGGCGAGGCGACGACGGGCGATTGCTCCGGACCGCCCGCTGGCTTTCCGACTACATTTCCACCTCCGGGGAGGACAACCGACCATGAACCGCTTCTTGTCCATCATCGCATTTCTCGTGCTTGTCGGATTTGTCGGCATCTTGCTACTGAAGGTGCCGCGGCTTGATCTCGCCGCGATGATCTTGCTGACCGTGGGCATGGTCGGTTATGACTTCTTTGTCTACAAGGACCGCTCCGGCGATCATTGAGCCTCGCGACCCAGAACCCATCACGCATTTTGAACACTGGCATCAAAACAATGCATTTCCCTTGAGACCCGAGATCGTCGTATCGCTGATCAAAAGGTCGAGGAGAGAGTCGCATGACGCCCGTTCATGTTTTGCTGCTGGTGCTGGTCGCCGCCCTCTGGGGCTTCAATTTCGTCGTCATTCGGCTCGGGCTAGACAATTTTCCGCCGCTCTTCTTCTCCGCGCTGCGATTCTTCTTCGCGGCCGTGCCGCTCGTCTTCTTCATCCCCAAGCCTGACGTGCCCTGGCGGATCATCATCGGCATTGGCCTCATGCTGGGCGTAGTCAAGTTTTCCTTCCTGTTCATCGGCATGGATGTCGGCGTGCCGCCAGGCCTTGCCTCGCTGCTCCTGCAGTCGCAGGCCTTCTTCACCGTGCTGCTCGCCTTCCTTGTCTNCGGCGCCAAGCCAAGAGCGCTACAACTCGCCGGCATGGTGATCGCCTTTTCCGGCATCGCGCTCATCGCATCGTCCATCGACGGCGATTTCACCATAACAGGCCTCGCCCTCGTCATTGCCGCGGCAATCGCCTGGGCCTCATCGAATATGCTGATGAAGAAGGCCGGCAATGTTCACATGCTCAATCTGATGGTCTGGGTCAGCCTCATTCCGCCGATCCCGCTTCTGATCATCTCGGTCCTGTTCGAGGGTTGGGACCGCGATCTCGCCGCTCTTAGCAACATCAATCTGGCGGGCGCCGGCGCGGTACTGTTCGTCGCCTATGTCGCGACCATCTTCGGTTTCGCCATCTGGGGGGCGATGATCAGCCGCTACGGTGTTTCAACCGTCGCACCGTTCTCGCTGCTCGTTCCCGTCTTTGGCATGNNGAGAGGCGTTCGGGACCCTGCGGATCGTGGCCGCCGTCCTGATTGTCATCGGGCTGGTGATGAACGTCTACAATCCGCAATGGTTGGGCCGCAAGCCAGCGGCGGCCTAAGAGCTCACGCCTAAAGCAGCCGGCTACGCCGCAGCATTCCCTCGTCCTCGAGCAGGGGATAGCCGATTGAGGCGAACAGCGAGTTGATCTCCTTCAGATCGCGCATCGTGTCGATATGCAGCGAGCTGGACTCGAAGCTTGCGGCATTGCCATCGCGCAGCCGTTGAAGATGTTGCTCCTCGCTGATGCGAACCAGATTGCGCACTGCCTCCTTGCGCGCCACCAGTTGGCGGGCGTGCTCCACGTCGCGATTGACCAGCAGGTTGAAGGCGAGGCGGGCGTTCTTCACCACCTCGTTGTGCATGGCCGTCAGTTCCGACCAACCCTCGGGCGAGAATGTGGTATTGCGGTCGTGCTTCTTGCGCACGCGGTTCAGCATGTTTTGCGAGATGATATCGGCGGCCTGCTCGATCTTGATCGTCGTGCCGAGCAGCGCCTGGCACTGGGCGGCCGACGCCTCGTCGAGTGCCGTCTGCGATATGCGGGCGAGATAGAACTTGATGTCCCGGTGAATTTCATCGATTTCGTCGTCGAGGGCCTCGATGGCCTGCATCTTCTTCGGATCCCAGGTCTCGTAGAGCTCAAAGATCCAGTTGAGCATGATCTCGGTCTTTTCGCAGACGGTCAGCACCTCGCGCGTCGCGTTGCTGATAGCCTGACGCGGATTGGTGAGGTCGGCCGGATTGAGGACGGAGAGCCGCGACGGAACCACGGTTTCGGCCGTGGGCTTGGCCAGTACCGCCTCCAGCGCCCGCGCCACGATGCCGCTGAACGGCAGCCCGAAGATCAGCACCGCGGCATTGATCGCCAGGTGGATCATCACCACGGCATCGCCCAGTCGGGCGGCAAAGAGCAGGGGATCGAGGCTGACGGCAAACTGCAGGGCGAGTGCCGCCAGCGTACCGAAGCCGCGGATGACGACATTGCCGAGCGGTACGATGCGGGCGGCAGCCTCGGCATTCTTGGTCAGGATCGCACCGATCACAGCCGCGCCGAAATTGGCGCCGAGCACCAAGGGGATGATCAAAGCGGGCGGTAGCAGATCACGGTCGGCGAGCGAGGCGAACAGAAGGATGGTCGCAACGCTCGAATGGAAGGCCCAGGCGAGCAGCGCCGACAGCAGGAAGGCGGTGATCCAGTCGCGCGACAGGTAGTTGAACACCAGCGGCAGGATTTCGCTGGAGCGCAGCGGGTCGGAGGCTTCGCCGATCAGGCGGAGCGACAGCAATAGCAGGCCCAAACCGAAGAGGATGCGTCCCGCCTGGCGCCAGTTGCGCTGCTCCGAGGCGCGAAAGGCGATCGTACCCATCAGCAGAAGGACTGGAATCAGCAGCGCAAGATCGTAGCGCAGGATGCGAACGACAAAGGCAGAACCGAGATCGGCGCCGAGCAGGGTGGCGACGCCGATCCCCGTGGATACATAACCGCCAGCGACAAAGGACGAGACGATCAGGGCGACGGCGGTGGCGCTCTGCAATACAATGGCAAAGAAGAAGCCGCCAACCGCGGCCGAAAAGCGATTGCTGATGGCTAGCCTCAGCCGTTCCTTGAGCAGATTGCCATAGGCGCGTTCGATGCCGGTGCGCACCATGCGGGTCGCCCAGAGCAGCAGAGCGACGGCTCCGGCGAGATTGATGAAGACGACGATCCCTGACATGCGGCATTCCCGGAGCAAGTGGGCCGGATCGCATGCGACGACATGCCCCGGCAAAGCTGGTGAGCGTCAGCCGAATCCGCGTCGAGCGCGCCCGGCCAAGCGACAGACGCTAGTCCAGAATCGCCATTGTCACAACTTGATGCACATGCCGGTGTCGACGGCAGCAAACGGCCCTAGGCGACCGCCTTCTGCAGGGCGCGCGCGCCGTTCGGTGCATTGACCTTGCCGCCCGAAATGAAGAAGGCGAAGACATCGCGCGGCGCCTTGTCGACAGCCCGCTCCGGGGCGATGACCGGCAGGTCGTCCGGCGTACCCCCGCGGGCGTAGGTCTTCAGCCGGTCGGCCCAGGCTTCGATGTCCTTCGGCGGATAGCAGCTCGGAATATCGTCCTCGCCCTTCTGCAGCCGGGCATAGACGAAATCGGTCGTCGGGTCGGCGAACATCGGATAGTCATGATGATCGGCACAGACCGCCGCCACGCCGTATTTCGCCAGAAGGGCGACGAATTCCGGCACCTGGAAGGATTCATGGCGCGGCTCGACCACATGACGAAGAGCGATCCCGTCCTGGCTCTTCGGCAGGAGCGCCAGGAAGGCCTCGAAATCTTCCGGCTCGAACTTCTTCGTGCCCATGAACTGCCAGAGGATCGGACCCAGATGGGTCCCAAGCTCGGTGATGCCCTGGGTGAGAAACTTTTCCACCGACGGCCCGGCCTCGGCCAGCACCTTGCGATTGGTGCAGAAGCGGCTGGCCTTCAGCGAGAAAACGAAATTCTCCGGCACTTCCGAGGCCCATTTGGCGAAGGTCGCCGGCTTCTGGCTGGAATAATAGGTGCCGTTGACCTCGATCGCCGTCAGCGCGCGGCTGGCGAATTCCAGCTGCCGCTTCTTGGCCAGCGTCTCGGGATAGAAGGTGCCTTCCCAAGGATCGAAGGTCCAGCCGCCGATGCCGGTGCGGATTGTGCCGGATTTGGTCATGAAGCTATCCTCATTCAGGTCTAACGCTCAATCGGCTTCTGCGGATCTTCGCCGAAACCAAGCACCGGGACTTCGTCACCACCTTCGGGCACCAGCCGGAAGACCTTTGCCTCCTCCAGCGCTCCACGGATATTGCCGGCCCGTAGCGCCCGGCGCACCCGATCGAGCTTGGCAATCTCGGCATACCCCATCGACGCTCCCCACTCGCCGACGTCCTCGAGCTCGACGGGAACCTCTGCGAGGTGTTCACCTTCACGAATGAGCTGCACTGATCTATGGGTCATCGCTGACGCCTCCGTGTAAAACTCGCGTCCCAGCGTTGCGGATCGGGACGGTAGGCGGTGACCAAGACCGCAGGCTCACTCTGGCCTTTCGGAACTCCCCAGACCAGATGAATCGGCTCACCAGCTTCGTCGAACTGAAGAACCAGAACCGCCGGTCCTTTATGATATTCAGGGTAGTCTTCGACGACAATCGCCGTGGAAATGGCACGAATGATCGGTTCGATCAGAAGCCCGTCATCGACCAGTTCCTGCACGGCATGAAGCGAAGCCCGGAACTTGTCTTGCTCTACCAGCGCACGGACAAGTTCAAGGGTTTCGCTCATCGCTCACTCCGCCGCCTGGCGCTTCTTCAGCGGCCGCCGCTCCAGCAGTTCCTTGAGGAACTGGCCGGTATAGGATTTCTCGACCTTGACGATATCCTCGGGCGTGCCCTCGGCGACGATCGTGCCGCCGCCGTCGCCGCCCTCGGGGCCGAAGTCGAGGATCCAGTCGGCGGTCTTGATGACTTCGAGATTGTGCTCGATGACCACCACGGAATTGCCCTGATTGACCAGCTCCTGCAGCATTTCCAGAAGCTTGGCGACGTCGTGGAAATGCAGGCCGGTGGTCGGC
>DBUL01000232.1:307-4374 GCA_002307905.1 Rhizobiaceae bacterium UBA1291 | reverse complement strand
GGGCGCTCTCGGCGAGTTTGGCGGGTGCCAGCAGCCGGCGCAGCCGCGCGATCTCGCTCTCGGTGCCCCGCCGGTTGGACAGCTGGGTCAGCGGATCGGTCGAGGATAGACGCTCAAGCTCGCCATTCTGATGCGACAGCTCTCGTTTCAGTGCCTCGTTCTCATCCAGTTGCAGGAAGGCGCAGCGGCGCTCGGCCTCCAGCTGGTGGGCGGCGAGCAGCGTCAGGAGCACGGTGGGCGCGTAGATCGCCATATGGTGTAAGAGATAGGTGGTCGATACGCCGTCGATCAGGCCGATCAGGCCGTAGTTGATCGCCGCCGTGCCGAGGCTTGCCCAGACGGCAAGATCGAAGCTCGGCCGAATGGCGATGGTTCCGACCATCTGGAAGATCACCGCAGCATAAAAATAGTGCAGCACCGCCGGATTGTCGCTGGAGGCCAGGACGATGCACCACACGAGATTCGCCACCATGCCGACGCTGAGCGTGGCGATCTCCTTGGCGCGGACCGACCGCGCCATGTCCGACTGATACCAGCCGAGCGCCAGCGCCAGCGGCAGCACGAGGCCGAAGCGCAGCGAAAGCGACAGCCAGGTGACGTCGGCAAGGATCAGGGCGTCGACCAGCGCATAGGACAGATAGAAGGCGGCGATCGTCACGGTCATGCGCGACAGCGCCCGGCTCCGCTCGGCCGACCGTGCGCGCTCGAAGGCAGCAGCTTGCTCGCCCGTCAGGCGGGGAAGCGCAGCAAGGTGAGACCAGTGGCGGTCCATGCTTCGTCCTGTGGTTATCGAAGGGGCAACGCGGAAGCGGTGCGACGGCAAGCTATCAGGCAAACCGTTAAACGACCCCTAGAANNTAGGTGGGGTTTCAGGAAATACCCACGGAGACCGGTGGACATGGTAAACCGTGCGTAAGTACGTGGCGGGGATCTGTGCCGATCCGCTTCAGTCGATGCTCGCGACCTTGTCCGGGTCGAGCGCCAGCGGCTCTGCCTCGCGCAGGCGCCGGGAGATGTCGCGGATCATCCGGGTCGCCTCGGCTGACAGCGAGCGGGGCCGGAGCATGGGCGCAAGCGCATCCGTTCCGGCGGCGGGCTTGGCAGCCCTCGCTGCCGCGATCGCCTGCTGTGCCGCGGGTTCCGGGGTCCCGACGCCGGGAATGGGGCGAAGGTCGATGCCCTGGTGGGCATAGTCCATCAGGGCCTTGAAGGTCATCGCCGGCAGCGAGCCGCCGGTCATGTTGTTGGTCGAGGTATAGTCGTCATTGCCGAACCAGACGGCGGCCGTGTAATTGCCGGTATAGCCGCAGAACCAGGCATCGCGATAGGCCTGGGTCGTGCCGGTCTTGCCGCCGGTCAGGACGCCGTCGACGGCCGCGCGCCGTCCCGTGCCGACGTATGGAACGCGGGTCAGCATCTGGTTCATGTAATCGGCCGCGGTCTCGGACAGCACGCGCGTTGCAGGCGGCGCATCGCGCTCGAAGTCGTAGAGCACCTCTCCGGCGTAGTTCATGATCTGCGCGATGCCGTGGCGGCGCGACTGGTAGCCGCCGGTGGGGAAAACGGCATAGGCGGTCGCCTGGTCGAGCACGGTCATTTCCGAGGTACCGATCGGAATGGTCACATCCTTGCGGATCGGCGTCTCGACCCCGAATTTCTTCGTCTCGGCCATGATCTGCTCGATGGCGTTCGGGCCGAGCTTTTCCTTGGCGAGCCTGACCGGAATGGTGTTGATCGATTTCGCCAGCGCCGTCTTGATGTCGACCCGGCCGGCATAGGAATTGCCGTAATTTCCGGGGCTCCAGTTGCCCCAGGAGATTGGTGCGTCGACGATCGGCGAATCCGGGGTGAGGCCCTTCTCCATCGCCAGCGAATAGGTGAAGATCTTGAACGAGGATCCCGGCTGGCGCAGCGCCCGCGCCGCCCGGTTGAACTGGCTCTCGCCGTAGTCGCGTCCGCCGACCATGGCGCGCACGGCGCCGCCGTTTTCGATCATCACCAATGCGGCCTGCTTGACATGATAGGCCTCGCCATATTCGCGCAGCCTCGCCGCCACCGCCTCTTCCGCTGCCTTTTGCAGCCCGGTGTCGATCGTCGTGCGCACCACCAGCGTATGGTCTTTGTACCTGGCGGCAATCCTCTGCACCTCCTCGAAGGCCCAGTCGAGGAAGTAGTCCGGCGCTTCCGCCTCGTCGCGGTCCATGACCGATGCCGGATTGCGCCGGGCGGCGATCACCTGGCCCTCGGTCATCATCCCGCCCTGCACCATGTTGGACAGCACGACATTGGCGCGTGCGCGCGCCGCCGGCAGGTTGACGTGCGGCGCGTATTTGGCCGGCGCCTTGAACAGGCCGGCGAGCATGGCCGATTCGGCGAGATTGACCTCGGTCAGCGGCTTGCCGAAATAGAATTGCGAGGCCGCCGCCGCCCCGAACGTGCCGCCCCCCATATAGGCGCGGTCGAGATAGAGCGAGAGGATTTCCTTCTTCGTCAGATTGGCCTCCAGCCACAGCGCCAGATAGGCTTCCTTGATCTTGCGCTCGATCGACCGCTCGTTGGTGAGGAAGAGGTTCTTGGCCAGCTGCTGGGTGATGGTCGAGCCGCCCTGGACGACCGTGCCGGCCTTGGCGTTTTCCGTCATGGCACGGGCAAGACCGAGGAAATCGATGCCGAAATGCTCGAAGAAACGCCGGTCCTCGGTTGCCAGCACCGCCTTGATCAGGTGATCCGGCAGTTCGTCGATCGGCACCGAGTTCTCATGGATGATGCCGCGATGGCCGATCAGATTGCCGTAGCGGTCGAGGAAGGTGACGGCGAAGTCGCCACGGTAGCGCCAGTCCTTCTTGGTTTCTTCCAGCGCCGGCTGGGCAAGCGTCAGGAGCAGCACCGCGCCGGCGGTGCCGAGCGTCATGCCTTCGCCCAGCACTTCGAAGAACAGCTTCTTCCAGCCGCGCACGCGGAACCGGCGGAAGAAGATGGTGATCTCCTCCCACGTCTCGCCGAGCTGGAAACCGGCATTCCACAGGGTGGAATCGATCCAGCTGTCGATCCTGAGCAGAATGTGCCGCTTGAGGCGCGGCTTCTTCTCTTCCGGCTTTTGATCCTCGGCCACTGCGGTTCGATCCCTCACGAAGCGGACATGCCGCCCTTGACGCGGCCCCCGGCAGGGCTCAAGAGCAAGCCTTGCGCCGGCAAAGCGGCATTGTCCCGATTTGCTGATAGATTGTCCATTTGCCGGCAAAGGACAAGAAAAAAGCGAGGTTCGGCGGCAAACGCCGCCGCCTGCCCATGGCCCGGCGACCGGCCGGTGATGACGGATGAGTGATTTACCCTACTGGAAGACCAAGACGCTTGCCGAGATGAGCCCGTCCGAATGGGAGGGCCTGTGCGACGGCTGCGGCCTGTGCTGTCTCAACAAGCTCGAGGACTGGGAAACCGGCGAGGTGGTCTTCACCTCGGTTGCCTGCCGCCTGCTCGACGGGGACAGCTGCCGCTGCAAGGACTATGAAAACCGCCAGGCGACCGTGCCGGACTGCATCCAGCTCACCGTCGAGGGCGTCGACGAGATCCCGTGGCTGCCGCCGACCTGCGCCTATCGTCTCGTCCATGAGGGCCGCGATCTCTACTGGTGGCACTACCTGGTCTCAAGCGACCGCGAAACCGTACACGAGGCCGGCATCTCGGCCCGCGGCCGCACGGTGAGCGAGGACGACGTGCCGGTCGAGGATTTCGAGGACTATGTGGTCGACTGGCCGCTGACGGTGGGGGAGACGGCGGAGTAGGTGGGGAGACGGCTTCCGATCTCCCGGAGCATCAGGCAACGCCGCACAGGCCGGGGGCCTTCAGAACTCTTCCCAGCCCGGTCCGGCGCCACCACCGCCGCCGCCGCTGGCGCCACTCGGGCCGTTGGCGGAAAACAGTTCCTCCAGGTTGAGGAAGCAGATCATCTGGTCCTGATGGGTCAGGATGCCGTCGACGAATTGCGTCGCCTGTCCGGCATTGGACGGCACCGGCTGCAGGCTCTCGGCGGGCACGGTCAGGATGTCGGACACCCCCTCGACCAAAAG
>DBUL01000232.1:0-286 GCA_002307905.1 Rhizobiaceae bacterium UBA1291 | reverse complement strand
GCCGCGCAGGTTGATGACGCCGAGCACCTCGCAGGGCGCATGCGGCATCGGCGTCACCGGCACCCAGCCGCGGATCTCGCGGATCGATCGCGTCCTGACGCAGAAGGACTGTTCGTTCAGCCGGAACGCGATAATTTCGAGCGAACCATTGATGCTGGCATTGATATTCACGCAGGCGTCCTTGCGACAGAGGGAATTAGAGTCTCCTTGTTTAGCCGCCAAAGCTGGCGCAAGGCTGACGGGGCCTGGCTGTCGCGTCTGCGAAGCCCCCTCTGGCCTGCCGGCC
>DBUL01000235.1 GCA_002307905.1 Rhizobiaceae bacterium UBA1291 | reverse complement strand
GGCAAGATGTCCGCCGGCCAGTTGCAGGCCGCTTGAAGCTTCAGCTAGCCGCGACCACGGATTTACTGGCGTGGCAGGCTTAGAGAAGTTGAGAAGGCCAGGCGAACGTCTGGCCTTTTTGCGTTTGCAGGACCTTGAACGCTAGGGATGCACGCGAGAAGAATTACACGATAAACGTGCATACCTTGGGCCTTGCGCAATGATGCGCTCAGCCGCGATCAAAGCCAGCAATGGTTTGCCGCGCTGAAGGAAATGGATCGGACTTCATGAACGCCAACGTCAACATCCACGCACCTGCTGCACCGTCAGACGCCAATGTCGGAGCGTGGTTGAAGATCCTGGCGCGCTACCGACAGCCGCGCATGGCGCGCAGCGCCTTCGAACTGATCGTCACGCTTGTGCCCTTCGCAGCGTTCTGGGCCATCGCCTATCTTTCGCTGGCAAACGGTTTCTGGCTCGGGCTTGCCGCCATACTTCCGGCCGGCGCCTTTCTGCTGCGCCTGTTCATGATCCAGCACGATTGCGGCCACGGCTCGTTCTTCGCCCGCCGCGGTCTCGACGACTGGACCGGCCGCCTCATCGGCGTGCTGACGTTCACCCCTTACGATTACTGGCGCCGCGCGCATGCCGCCCACCACGCCACGGCCGGCAATCTCGACGAACGCGGCGTCGGCGACATAACCACGCTGACGTACGAAGAATACCGCGCCCTTTCGCCGCGCGGCCGTCTCGGCTATCGCCTCTACCGGCATCCGGTGGTGATGTTCGGCATCGGCCCAGCCTGGCTCTTCCTGTTCAAGCAGCGCCTGCCCTTCGGCATGATGAAGGACGGCGCGCTTCCGTGGATCTCCACCATGGGCACCAACCTCGGCATTCTGGCCTTTTCCGCCCTGATGATCTGGGCCGTCGGGCTGGTTCCCTTCCTCGTCATCCACCTGCCGATCGTGCTGATCGCTGGTGCCGCCGGCATCTGGCTTTTCTACGTGCAGCACCAGTTCGAGGAGACTCACTGGTCGAAGGGCGATGAATGGCAGTTTCCCCAAGCCGCGCTCCATGGCGCATCGCATTACGACCTGCCGCTCGCGCTGCGCTGGATTACCGGTAATATCGGCATTCATCACGTGCATCACCTGGCGAGCCGCATTCCCTATTACCGCCTGCCGGAAGTGTTGCGCGACCATCCGGAACTCGCAGGCATCGGACGGATCACGCTCTGGGAAAGCCTTTCCTGCGTGAAGCTCGCCCTGTGGGACGAAAAGAGCGGCAAGCTCCTCTCGTTCCGCGAAGCTAGACATGCGCTCGCCGCCACCTGATTGCTGCCCGTGGCCGGTTCCAAGCCGGCCCCCCGCGCCACCCCGACACGACCATACCCTTTCAAGGAACGACCATGCACGAACTCACCCCAGTCCAGATCAGAGGCCTGAAGCTCGCCAAGGACGGCGACCTCTTTCCCGCCGAAGGCAAGAAGTGGACGCACCTCAACGCCGAGATCACCTATGCGCGCAGCGACCGGTTCAAGGAACGCCCGCAGAAGATCAAGTTCCTGAAGACCGCGACGCTCAACGAACTGCGCGATTTCGGCCTGCTGCAGGCCCTCAACCCGGACGTCGACCTCGAGGAATCCGCCCATGGTATCACCATGGCCGGCAAGATGTGGCTGCTGCGCAACAAGTAAGGGCTCGGGGCAAGCGCTTGAGCCCCTGGCGGCAACAAACGGGGCCTTCGCCGGCACGTCCGGCGGCTTCCCACCGTATTGCCGCGCCATAGGCTCAGACGGGCCCGCCCTGTTTCTGGCTACGCCGCTTGCGCCACTCCTGGAGGAGGGCAAGCGCCACGCCGATCGCCAAACCCGGAAAAGCCGCCGCCACGCCGATCGTGGCCGCCCCCATTTCGCAGCCTCCCGAATCGCCCGGTGTGCCGCNNCATATGAAGCCGATCAGTCCATAGATCAATGCCCTTGCGATCGTCCAAGCCATTCTGCGCTCCTCGGCCACGCCCGCAAACTTCGCGCGATGTTCATCTGAAGGATCCTAAGCCTTTGCTGTCCGCCTGAAAATGCCCCAAAGTCAAAGGCTGCGGTTCGCCGGGCAGCTTAACGTCCGACAAGACCGTGGCCACCCAATCGACATACCCCCTTGCCAAGGGCCGGCAATCGCGCGACTGTGTGACACCCGCAAAAATCGAAATGCTGGAGAATTTTCATTCCTTCATTGCATTTCGCAGCAAAATGCCTATATTGCAAGCATCGAAGATTGCTTGTGACTTTGTCTACGCGCCTTGGCGCACTGTCGATTTCCTCTCAACGTCGATCAAGCCGGACGAATATCTCACCGGCGAACCAAACGATTGAANNCTTCGGCTTCATTCAGCCTGATGAAGGCTCGACGGACGTATTCGTGCATATTTCGGCTGTAGAACGCTCGGGCATGCGCGAACTGGTCGAAGGCCAGAAGGTTTCCTACGACATCGTGCGCGACAAGAAGTCGGGCAAGGACTCGGCGGACAACCTCCGGGCTGTATAATTGTCATTCGCCGCGACTGACCACGGACTTACTGGCAGTCAAGGCTTCGAGTGACAGAGAGAGGTCGGGTAACGCCCGGCCTTTTTGATTTGTCCCGCGTTCTCGCATCCTGCGGAACAGGTCGAGAAAGGATCCTATCATGCGTAAATCGTATCCCCGCGTGGGCGATCGGGTCTTGCTTCGGGACGGAATTTCCGGCACCAACCGGAACAGGCAGGCATGCCGGATCGTTACGGTCCTGCCAGCCGAGCATGGCGAGCCGGAATACCGCGTCCGTTTTGAGGCGGAGAATTTCGAACGCCGCATCACCCTGTCCGACATCGACGGCGTCCAGACGTTGTCGGGAACGGCGGAGAAGCCGCAGCAGGCGACGGCCGAGGCCGAGCCGTGGTTGAAGCCCTCCTCGATCCGGGTCGGACGCTAGTTTTTAACTCAAACACAAGACGGTGGCTCGTCCGCCGAAGGAAAGGATACATCTTGCAGGTTCTCGTTCGAGACAACAATGTCGACCAGGCACTTAGGGTGCTCAAGAAGAAGATGCAGCGCGAAGGTCTCTTTCGCGAAATGAAGGCTCGCAGCGCCTTTGAAAAGCCGTCGGAAAAGCGCGTTCGCGAAAAGGCCGAGGCCGTGCGCCGTATGCGCAAGCTGGCCCGCAAGAAAATGCAGCGCGAAGGCCTGCTGCCGATGCCGAAAAAGGCTGCTATTCGCCCCGCTCGCTAATGGCCTCACCCGCGGCCTGCGCCCTGGCTTGGGCGCAAGCCGTCCTCCGTCCCCTTTCGGAAGGCTGATCCCATGACCACCGCGACCAAAGACAAATTCTTCAAGCCCGGCAGGGTCGATGCGCGCGACAAGGCGGCGACGACCGACCACGCCGCCCGCGCCATCATTGCGGCCGAATCGACGGCCCGTGACAAGAAGACCGAAAAGCTGAAGGCGGCGCGTATGCTTCGCGAAGCGGAAGCCGCTCCAGATGTGGCTGCAAAGCCCGCCAAGCGGGTGACAAAGAAGGCTGCCCCGAAGGCAGACTGACGGCTCGAGACGATCGACCGTAACCTTCCCCCAGCAGAGATAGATTGCCGGCATAGCCATAGCGGGCCCAGCGCCTCCAGACCGCCGCTCTACGCGCGTTGCGGACGCGATCCGCTGCGGTCCATATGGTCAATCATCTGCGGCTCGTCGCGAACCGGCGCGGCCAGTTGACCACACCTGAAACGGGAAACTTCACGACATATGACTCGGCACGAGAGCAAAGGGTCCACCGCTTCCTATGCCGCCGGTGCAGCGCTCGCCGCACTTCTGGCGGGCTTTGGCATCATTGCCGACGAAGTAAACGAAGGCGGCACCATGAGGATCGACCAGGCTGTGCTGCTGGCACTTCGCGTGCCCGGCGACCCCACCGACCCGATCGGCCCGGCGTGGCTGGAGGAGGCCGCGCGCGATATCACTGCCCTTGGCAGTTTTTCCGTGCTCGCCATCCTGATCACAGTCGTTGTCATCCATCTCTTCCTCATCAACCGAACGCGCACTGCCTGGTTTCTAATGGTTTCCGTGACCGGCGGCACGATCATGAGCAGTGTGCTCAAGTCCCTGTTCGACCGCCCTCGCCCAGATCTCACCGGTGTCGCGCGCGTTTTCACCACCAGCTTTCCAAGCGGCCACGCGACGATTTCGGCCGTCGTCTACCTGACGCTCGGCGCACTGCTTATGGAAATGGCGGAAACGCGCGGCCAGAAGATCCTCTATCTCGGCTCCGCTATGCTGCTCACCGTGATTGTCGGGCTGAGCCGCGTCTATCTCGGCGTTCACTATCCGACCGATGTGGCTGCCGGCTGGTTGATCGGTGCCGGCTGGGCACTGGTCTGTGCAATGGCAGCCCACCTCGTCCGCACGCGGATCGCGGCCAAGGCGCAAGTGACGACCGGCGGCTGATCCGTTGATCGCCGCCGGCTGAGTGCTGAACAAAAGCCGGCCTGCTTACCGCTTCGCCGCGACCAGCGCGAAATAAGCGCCCTGCGGATCGGTGCACTGGACAACCCAGGACGGTCCGGGCACTTCCATCACGTCCTGCAGCACCTGGCCGCCGGCTGACTTCACACGTTCGACGGCAGCGTCGATCGCATCGACCGTGATGTAATAGCCCCAGAAGGCCTGGGGCATTTCCGCGGGCTTGGTCATCATGCCGCCGATCATCTGGCCGTTTACGGCGAAGCACTGATAGGTGCCCATGGGGCCCATATCGACGGCCATATCCTTGGTCCAGCCGAACATCTTCTCATAGAAGGCAAAGGCCTCCTCGCCGTTGCCGGCCATCAGTTCGGTCCAGCCGAAGGTGCCGGGCGTGCCGGGTTCCGGTTCCGGCGGCATCGGGCCGTCCGGCATGATCGGCTTGAGCAGATTGACCACCGCGCCATGCGGATCGGCGACGACGGCGAAGCGCCCGACACTCGGAATGTCCTCCGGGCCGTGATGGACCATGCCGCCATTGTCGGTGAACTTCTTGGCCATGGCATCGACGTCATCGACCGCGACATAGCCCGCCCAGTGCGGCGGAATGCCCCTGGCCTTCATTTCTTCGGTCAGTTGCATCATGCCGGCGACGCCCATGTCAAAGCCGGGAACGCAGAAGATCGTGTAGCCGGCGCCGGGCATGCCGCTGTCCCTGGCCGTCCAGCCGACAACCTTGGTGTAGAAGTCGGCGGCGGAGGCCGTGTCGGTGGGCATCAGTTCGTACCAGATGAAGGTGCCTTGCATGGACCGTTCCTTTTCTCTTCGGTTGCGGAATATTGCTCGATTGCCTGTCCTCTGGCCGGCGGCTTCGCATGCGACAGATCATGGCAGGCATGCGCCATGTGGGGCGCGTCAGCCGCGCGCGGCCGCTTCAAGCCCGGCAATGTCGAATTTCACCATCTTCAGCATCGCCTCGGTGACGCGCTTTGCCTTGGCCGGATCCGGGTCCGACATCAGTTCGCCGAGCCGGGTCGGGGTGATCTGCCAAGAGAGGCCGAAGCGGTCCCTGAGCCAGCCGCACTGCTCTACCTGGCCGCCCTCGCTCAGCGCTTCCCACAACCGGTCGATCTCGTCCTGGCTGTCGCAGCCGACGATGATGGAGAAACTGTGGTTGAACGGATCGAGCGGTCCGGCTTCGATCGCCATGTAGCGCTGGTCGCCGAGGGTGAAGCCGGCGAGCCTGACGCTGCCGGCCGGGCCGCTCGGCGTGTCGGCGGGAACCGCCGATATCCAATCGAGCGAGGATCCGGGAATCAGCTGCGTGTAGAAGCGGACCGCCGCTTCCATGTCTTTTTCGAACCAGAGATGCTGGGTGACCTTCATCATGCGCTCCATCGCTTGGTGGCCGCCGCCTTGAGGGCCTGCTCTCCCGTCGGCCAGTCGGGAACTGGCGCGCAGGGCAAGTGGGGCAGCGGCGCCGGCTCTTACAATCCACCGGGGCTCATCTCCGGCGCTGCATTTCGCTGGTCATGAACGTCTTGAACGTGCCATCCGGCAGACGCACGCTGCCGGAGAAGGTGCGGTGGTCATCATCGATGATGCTTATGACATCATGATAAATGTCGGTCTTCTGTGGATCCTCGAAGCTCGGGCCTTCCGCCTCCAGCGTCAGCGTCCGGCCGTCCGGCTCGATCCAGCCCTTGTAGACCCAGAGCTTGTCCATCATCGAGCCTACCCAGGTGCCGACATAGTGGCCAAGCCGTGCATCATAGCCGAGCGTCATCAGCATTTCTCCGCGATTGCCGTCGGGCATGGCGCCCCTGCCCTCGGCGATGAACCACAGGCCGCCGACCGAGCGGACCGTCTCGGTCCAGACCTTCGCCGGATCGTCAGGATCGTAGTTTTCATGGCCAGTGCTTGAAGTGACGACCCAGTCGCCGACGAGCTTTTCGAGAAAGCGGTGTTCCCCGCGCGGTTTGGAAAATTCCATGACTTCTCCTCCTCGGTTTCGGGTCGCCTTCAATGGCAACAGGCCGCCGTCGTCGCGCGGGTTTCGTACTCGTCGTGGCGCTTGACGAAGTCCATGGTCGACCCCTCGTTGCGGCCGAGCGGGGCCCAGTCGAGGATCATCATCGTGCCGAGCATTTCCTCGCCGCCGCGTGCATAGTTGGAATAGGTATGGAACACGGTTCCATCGGCGTCGCGATAGAAGGACGACAGGCCCGGCAGTTCGTCATGGGCCTGCTCGGCCGGGGTCTCGCGATAATTGTAGAAGACCGGGCCGGCTGCGAGTTCCTCCTTAGTGAAGGAGACGTGGTAGTCGAAATTGAAGTCTGAGCCGAAGGACGAGATCCACGGAAACTTCCAGCCCATGCGGCGCTTGTAGGCCTCGATCTTGTCGAGCGGCGCGCGTGACACGCAGACGAACGAAACGTCGTGGTTGTTGAGGTGGACGATGGCCCCGTCGAGGTGATCGGCGAGGAAGGAGCAGCCGGGACAGCCGGCCTCCCAGTCCGGGCCAAACATGAAATGATAGATCACCAGCTGGCTGCGGCCGTCGAACAGTTCAGCCAGCGTCTTGCGGCCAGTGGGCGTGGTGAAGACATAATCCTTGTCGACCTTGACCCAGGGCAGCGCCAGACGCTCGGCGTTGATCCGGTCGCGCATCCGGGTCATTTCCTTTTCCTTCAGCAGAAGGGCGCGGCGTGCTTCCAGCCATTCATCACGGGATACGACAGAATGTTCCATTCTTCCCTCCTCCGGGACCGGTTTCACCTTGACATTTACGTTGATATCAACATATATGACACATGTCAACCGAGCCGCTGATTCCCTATTCCACCACCATCCATGTGCGCGATACGTGCCTGTGCCTGCATGTCCAGCGGGCCGCTCGGGCGCTGGCGCGCCGATTCGACACGGCGCTGAAGGCGCTCGGGCTGACCAATGGGCAATTCTCCTTGATGATGGCATTGAACCGCCCGGAGCCGCCGCCAATGGGGCCGGTCGCATCCCTGCTCGCCATGGACCGCACGACTTTGACTGCGGCGCTGAAGCCACTCGAGCGACGCGGCTGGGTGTCGATCGAGCCGGACCCGAAGGACCGGCGCGGCAAGCGGCTGCGGCTGACCGCCGACGGCGCCGCCGTTCTCTCGGCCGCCGTGCCAATCTGGCGGGAGACCCATGCCGCCGTCGAGGCTGAGCTTTCGTCGGGCGATCCGGATGGTTTGCGGCGCGATCTTTTGGAGATCGGGCGATAGAAACCGCTCGCCTGAACTGNNAAGGGATGGGTGAGGGGCAGGAGCACGACGATTGCGGCCGATGGACGGCCGTCACCCGAACCTTCCCTTCAACCTCGCATCCCCGGCAAAATCCGCGATCGCAAAGCCGACCAGGCGGCGGGGAAAGTCGCAGAGGGCCTGGACGCCGGAAGACGAGAGGCGGATGCGCCAGGTCTGGCGTTCGACGGGCTCGCGCGCGGCAAAGCCTTTTGCCGTCAAAAGGGCAATGTTCTTGCCCCCCTTCGGATCGCGCACCGAACGGTAGAGGATGACTTCGATCTCCCCTGCCCGCGCCGTGTCGGCCAGCGCCTGGCAGGCGGTATAGTCAACGGGGTCTGTCCAGGCTGCCTCGTCTTTCGCCAGAGGCGGCAATGTGAGATCGATGGCACGCCCGGTCGCGATCCGGGCGGAAAAGGCGGTGTAGTCGCTGGCATTGGCGGGCAGCGGCGTGGCGGGCGATTCGGCGTAGAACAGCAGGCGGTAGAAGGCCATTTCGGCAAGCGCCGTGTCTACGTTCTCCGCCGCGTAATAGACGCCTGGCGTACGCCCCGCCCGTCGAAAGCGCGAGCCGTGCGGATAGACGCTGCCATAGCGGAAGGGCGTCGCCAGCAGATAGTCGAGCCCGGCGCATTCAGGCGGAAAGGCCGGCTTGGTTTCCTCCAGCAGGCTTTCGAGCAGGGACTGCTCCTCGACACTGTCGACCAGTTTCATGGTCGAGACCTGATGCTACGCCTCGACCAGCCGCCAGAAGGCGCCGGCGATGGGGACAGCCTCAGACGAGAGCGCGGCGGGCGTCCAGATAGGCAAGGACATCGACGAGACCCGAAACGGTTGCGATCTTGATGAGAGGGGAGCCGCCCAGCACTGTGTTTTCGGCCTTGAGCCAGGCGCGCGCGACCGCCTCGTCGCCGCCGGTGATCGCATCGAGCGAGCGGAAAAGGCAGATGAACAGCAGCGACAGTTCGAACGGCTTTGTGCCGCGTTCCAGGCGGAAATCCGACCGCTTCATGCGCGATATGCTGGCTTCGGACACGCCGATGACGGCCGACAGCTGGCGGGCCGACAGCCCCAGCCGATCAGCGGCGGCAATCACGGCCTTGGTGACGGTCGCGGCTTCGGAGATGGGTGGCTTTGCGTATTCGAGCGTCTCATGCAGCATAACCATTTCCTTTCCCTAGAAAGAATATAGGGAATTTCTGCCTGAGGGCAATGAGAGAATTGCGAGTGCCCGCCTCGATAGGTGCTTACCTCATCCCGCGGCGCTACCTAATCTCCGCAGCCGGGGAGAAGGAACCCGGGGACCCTCTCGCTCCAACAATTGAAGAAGGCCGGCAAGGGGCCGGCCTTCGGGCGGTGGATCATTGGGAGGAACGTGGGCGGCAGATCTCCTGCCTACTCACTCAGGCGACCGAGACCGGGACCTCGGTCGAGGTGCGCATGGCGTGGCTGTAAGGGCAGACAATGTGGGCGGCGGCGACCAGTTTCTCGGCAAGTTCGCGCTCGATGCCCGGAAGTTCGGCGGAGATGGCCACCTCGATGCCGAAGCCGGTACCGTCTTCGCGCGGGCCGATGCCGACGCGGGTCGTAATCTTCGCGTCGTCCGGAATCTTTACCTTTTCCTTGCCGGCGACGAATTTTAGCGCGCCGAGAAAGCAGGCGGAATAGCCCGCGGCGAACATCTGCTCGGGATTGGTGCCGGTGGCGCCGTCGCCGCCGAGTTCCTTCGGAACGGTCAGGGTGACGTCGAGGACGCCATTGTCGGAAACGGCGCGGCCGGCGCGGCCACCGGTTGCGGATGCCTGGGCGGTGTAGAGGATTGCCATGGGAATGCTCCTTGTTTCGCGTTGGTATAGAGCTTATATATAGCACAATTAAATTGTGCGCAATTTATTTTTTGCGCATTGCCCTCGGGACCGGAATTGGCGACAATCCGCGCGGGGATGTGAAATGGGGTTTCGACGACAGAAATGGACGATGCGGATCTGGAAAAGGAAATCAAGCTCGAACGCCAACTGTGCTTTGCGCTCTATGGCGCAGCGCACGCCTTCAATCGTGCCTATAAGCCACTGCTGGAGCCGCTCGGTCTGACCTACCCGCAGTATCTTGTCATGATGGCGCTGTGGGAAGAGGACGGCCAGCAGGTCAAGGCGCTCGGCGAGAAGCTTGGCCTTGATTCGGGTACGCTATCGCCGCTTCTGAAGCGGCTGGAGCAGGCAGGATACGTGGAGCGCCGGCGTGACACGGTCGACGAACGACAGGTCTTCATCACGCTCACCGATCCCGGTCGGGCGATGCAATGTCATGCGGCCAAGATCATGCGGTCGATCGGCGAACAGACCGGCTGCACGATGGGCGAACTGGGCACGCTGCGCGACAGGCTCAAGCAACTGAAGGAAAAGCTCTCCCCGAAAGAATAGCGGTGCAGCGAGAAGGCTCCTGGACCCGGAGCGATGGGCCATGAGCATGGCCTCCACCGGAGGATACGAGCAGACCGTCCGATAGAGGCAAGAGATCGGCAGATCGGCGCATGCGCGCCCTGCTTCGCTTCGCTAGTCTGTAGCTGTGCCACCCAAGGCACGGCACATGTCTGGAGGCCAATTCAATGCAAATCGTCAGCGTCGATTTCACCGTGGCGCCTGAGAATATTCAAAGAGCGCTCGACCAGTTTGGCCACACAGCCGCAGAGGTTCGCCAGATGGCCGGTGCCTTGCGCTATGACATCTATGCCGATCCGCGCGGCAACGGCTCGGTTCTGATCTACCAGAATTGGTCATCCCCTGCAGACTTCGCGGTTTATCAGGCGTCGCCGTCAAAGCAGGGGCTGCTTTCCAGCCTCAAACCCTTGATGATCGCTCCGCCCCTCACCAAGATCTACGCGGCGGAATTGACCGCCTGAATCGACCCAAGCGAGGTCACGTGGCAGAAAACCGACAGCGTGCCTATTGCTTCCACAGGGCCTTCGAACCCGCCGCGGCGCGGCGGGTCGTGTTTGACCGTCACTATCTGCTCTACAGCGCGCAAGGCACAATGCATCTCGAAGGCGAGGACAGGAACTGGGTGCTCCTGCCGACCTGCGCCGCCTTCATTCCCGCCGGAACGCCGATCACCGTCGCCATGCACAATCCCGCCGTCTGCTGCTCTGTCCTGTTTCATCCGGATTTCGTCACCCCGCCCATCAACAGGTCAGCGGTGTTTGCCGTGACACCCGTCCTTCGCGAGATGATCTGGCACAGCCGGCGTTGGGGCCCTGATCCGGTGCGGGAAGACCCGGTTGCGAACGCCTTCTTCAAGGCTCTCGCCCTGACGGCCTTCGAGCTTACCCAGCAAGCCGGCAACAATCTGTGGCTTCCGCCCGGCCAGTCCCATTATGTCCGCCGTGCACTTGCGGTCACGGGCGAGCGGTTTGCCGAGGAAATGGAATTCCCGGAGGTCGCATTGGCCGCCAGCCTTTCGGAACGGGCGCTGGCGCGCCGTATCATCACGGAGACCGGACTGACCTGGCGCCAGATCCGCCGGCGGATGCGGATGATCCGGGCGATGGAATTGCTCGGTGAACCGGCGAGAAATGTCTCCGAAGTCGCCCTCGACGTGGGCTATCAGTCCTTCAGCGCCTTCTCCCGCGCCTTCACCGAGTTTGCCGGCCAGACCCCGAGCGACTACCGGCGATGTTTTGCACAGGCGACCGGCAACATGCCTTTGCCGCCCTGAGGCAAGCAGCGGCCCGGCATGGACCGCCGCAGGCCCGCTACTTTTACTGCCAGACGAGAACCCGCGCCTTGTTGGGCACGCGCTCGTAGAGGTCGATGATGTCCTGGTTGAACANNCGCGCGCCGAGCGGATTGTCGAGGCCCGGCGGCATGCCGCCATTGTCGGCGGAATATTTGGCAAGCTCCGGCCTGCGGCGGATCATATCCTCCGGCGGGGTCCATTTCGGCCATTTCTGACGCCACTGGATGACACCGGTGCCCTGCCAGGCAAAGCCTTCGCGGCCGATGCCGACGCCATAACGCATCGCCGTACCGCCCGACTCGACCAGATAGAGGAAGCGCGACGGCGTATCGACGACGATGGTACCCGGCGGCTGACCGGTCGGATCAACGACCCGCTGGCGATAGTAGCGCGGATCTATCTGGGTATAGGGCACGGCCGGAATGACGCGACCGCCATCATAGACTTCGCCATACATGGCATTGAGCTCAGCGGAGCCGCGGGTCATCGGCTGACCTACCGGGCTTGCGCCGTCGCGATAGGTGATGGTGCTGGCCGCGTAGCCGCCGGCGGGCCGGGAAGAAGCGCAACCTGCCAGCAGGCTGGCGGCGCCGACAGCCGACAGGGAGAGAAAGGCGCGGCGCGAGAAATGATCTGAAGAAGGCATGAACGGAGAAGCTTCCTGTGAACGACAAGGCAAGGGGACGCAGCT
>DBUL01000190.1 GCA_002307905.1 Rhizobiaceae bacterium UBA1291 | reverse complement strand
CCACCAGCAATACGTCCATCATCGACCACTTCGACAGGAGCGGCACCAGTGCATGCAGGATACCACTGCGCGTATCGGTGCCCGGGACCATGAAGGCCTCTGCTCCCAGACCGACCAATTTTACAGCTGGAAAGGCTATCGACAGCAGGCCCACGAGCAATGCAAGCCAGGCATTACCGTCCCGCCATAGCGCGACGACGATCTCAAAGAGCGAAGGCTTGTCGACGAAAAAGTAGAGCTTCTCGAAGCGAGCAAGGGGCAATACGATGCCAAGCGCCAGCAACATCGATGCCAGCACCAGCATCACGGCCTTCACCCAGATCATTGCTGCAGCCCCCCGCCCAGATCACCGCACGGCCCGTTCGCACGCTTAGACATCATTGCCGGGAAAAGTGGCCGATGTTAAGCCGGTCGGCATCTCTGTCGACAATGGGGGAAGCGATGCATATCAAAAACGAGGAAGCCGGGTCGGGCGGCCGGTATGTCGGGAATTTCGTCGAGGGAGAGGCACCGGCGGTCATGACCTATTCCCGCGCTTCGCCGAGCCTGATCATTGTCGATCATACGGAGGTTCCCGACAGCATGCGCGGCAAGGGGGCCGGTCAGGCCTTGGCGCTCCACGCGGTTGAGCAGGCGCGTAGCGGCGGCTGGAAGATCATCCCGCTCTGCCCGTTTTTCCGTGCCCAGGCGCAGCGCCACCCGGATTGGCGCGACGTTATCAAGTTTTGATTGTGTCCGGCCGGCTTTTGCCGCCCGGACAAATATCGACGAAAACGGCCCGACAGCGGCCGCGGATCTCTCCGCTCCGCCACCGGATCGCATCGTGTTTCAAGCGATCCCGAGCGCTAGGCCCGGATGCGCATTTGACCGTCACGCTCTTCGAGCGCCGCGGCTTTGGCGTGTTCCGCCTCGGCCTCTTCCAGGGCAAGTTCGGCAGCCTCCTGCTGAACTTTCAGTTCACGGATAGACCCCTGGAGATTGTCGGCCCGCTGGCGGGCCGCCTTGGCAAAGGTTGGATAGGCAAAATGGTTCGGATCGGTGATCCCGGACTTCTTCTCCTCGATGGCGATCTGGTTTTCCAGTTCCTTCGCCATCCGCTCGAACTCCGCCATCATTGACTGCAACTGCTGCAATTGCCGACGCTTTTCGGTGACCTGAAATCCTTTCAGGCGCACTAGGCTCTCACGCGACTTCATACGCAATACTCCCGTGATGCGAGCCCCCCCGCCACACATACTGACAAAATGCCAAGCCGCTTTTTCGACGAATCATTCTCGAAAAAGAACGGCGGCGTTAACAAAAAGCTACCGCTGGTAACCTTTCGTTTACGGGCATCGTTAATGATAGGTGAGATCATTTAAGGGTCAGTAAATGCCAGGGCCTTAAAAAGCCCATGACAATGATGAGTCAAATGAATCGGTTAGCGTGGATTTCTCGCATTCCGATTCAGGTGTGGCGATGCCGGAAACAGATGAAAAATCAGTGGACTGCTATCTTTGCTTAATAATTTCGATACACCTTGCTAAAGGGAATTAGAATTTGTTAACCATTTGGTGGCAGCCTTCAAATCAGGCAACGACTGGATCCGTATCGCGTAGGGGGCCAAGTTCGACCTTTCGGCGGCGGTAAAGGGGATAAATATGCGGGTTCTACTCATCGAAGACGATAGCGCTACGGCGCAGAGCATCGAACTGATGCTTAAATCGGAAAGTTTCAACGTCTACACGACCGATCTCGGCGAAGAAGGCGTGGATCTTGGAAAGCTTTACGACTACGACATCATTTTGCTCGACCTGAACCTTCCGGACATGTCCGGCTACGAGGTGCTGCGCACGCTGCGGCTTTCGAAGGTCAAGACACCGATCCTCATCCTCTCCGGCATGGCCGGTATTGAGGACAAGGTCCGCGGTCTCGGCTTCGGCGCCGACGACTACATGACCAAGCCGTTCCACAAGGACGAACTGGTTGCACGTATCCATGCCATCGTCCGCCGCTCGAAGGGCCATGCGCAGTCGATCATCATCACCGGCGAACTGATCGTGAACCTCGACGCCAAGACCGTCGAAGTCGGCGGCCAGCGCGTTCACCTGACCGGCAAGGAATACCAGATGTTGGAGCTCCTTTCGCTCCGCAAGGGTACGACGCTGACCAAGGAAATGTTCCTCAACCACCTCTATGGTGGCATGGATGAACCAGAACTGAAGATCATCGACGTCTTCATCTGCAAGCTGCGCAAGAAGCTTGCGAACGCCGCAGACGGCACCAACTATATCGAAACCGTCTGGGGCCGCGGCTATGTGCTGCGCGAGCCTGACAGCACCGAATATATGGAAACCGCCTGACATCCGCATTAGCGCATCCCCGCGCTGCATTCGACCTGCCCCTCACCGGGCAGGTTTTTTGTTGTTGCAGCCCGGCCGCTTGCCCCTGCCCCACCCGGCGCCGAAACCAAAAACGCCCCGACAACAGCTCGGGGCATAAAACTCAGTTCCTATCTGAAGACAGCGTCAGGCGGCGATCGCCTTATCGGTAAACATCTGGGTGAGGATCTTTCGATCGAAGGGCTTCAGCAGGAAGTCGTTTGCGCCGGCCCGTTTGCCCGCCATCATCGTCCTCAGGTCCGCCTCGACCACGCAATAGTAGATCAGCACACCCTTGCCTTCCGGCAACGCGCGCACATTGGCGATCAGATCCAGTGCCCCGTCCAGGCCGGCATCGACGATGATGATGTTGGGCAGTTCCGTCTCACAGCGCATCAGCGCTTCGCGGGCATTGGCGGCCTCCAGCACTAGGAATCCGATTTCCGACAGGATCTTCTTGCCGACCTTGCGAACCACATCGGAACTGTCGGCAATCATCAAACGCTGCATCGTCAACTCCCGCGCCACGCCCTTTCCCATTGTTGAAAGAGCGGTCCATGACTGTGACGATAGGCGCTTTCAACTAATGAAAGGTTACCGTTGTCCCTGGCAAGATCACCAAGCGAAAAGACGCGCCAGCGGCGCGCCTGTCTCCTGGATTGCAGGGGACGGAAGGGGTACCGTTCAGGCCGCCACACTCTCTGCTGTGAACACTATCTCGTCCTCGGTGGCGATGTAGTTCAGTTCCATGCCGCTTTCGCTGGCAAGCAGGACAG
Source organism: Rhizobiaceae bacterium UBA1291 (assembly GCA_002307905.1). Taxonomy (GTDB): domain Bacteria; phylum Pseudomonadota; class Alphaproteobacteria; order Rhizobiales; family Rhizobiaceae; genus Allorhizobium. Next base: position 4,612 of record DBUL01000190.1, on the reverse strand, counting down.
TGTAGTAGGGCTGGATCGAATGGGCATCGATCGCTTCCTCGATGGTGCCGCTACATATCTCGGCGAATTTCGCAGGCACACGCATCATTCGCCCCTTGGCGACGATCTTGAACTTGGCATCGTATTCCGGGTTTTCCAGCGTGATGTCGAGCTGCCCACCTCGCGGGATCGCGCTATAAGCGACGAGAAAGAGATTGAGCAGAAGCTTGACCCGGTTCTTGGCAATGATGGCGCGCGGGCCGTTCCAGCTCACCTCGGTCTTCTTCTCGGCGGCGGCAAAATCCTTGGCGGCCTTCTCGGCCTCGCCTGTGTCGATCGACGCGCCGACGGAACCGGAAGCGCCGAAGGCCAGCCGGGCGAATTTCAGACGAACCGAGGCATTGAGCGCACTGGTCCGAATCAGATCCATGGCATCGGCATCCGCGCCGCCCTCATCGAGCAGTTCAAGGCCGTTGTTAATGGCGCCGACCGGCGAGATGACGTCATGGCAGACGCGGCTGCAAAGCAGGGCCGCGAGGTCGGGACCGGCAAGGGTCAAAATCTGGTTTTTCGGCATCGTCGCTCCTGAAGATCAATCCCATGGAGGGCCCCGATGCGCAAGACAGGGCGCCCGGTGTGATCGGATTCCTTTCGGTCATAATGACACCATATTTGGTAAACCGATTATTAATAGGATGCTCGCTAAATAGCTTTACCCGCATTGGAGATACCAATTGCACCGATTCCGGATGGAGGAGACCCCATGCGCCAGATGAAGACCCGCAATTTTGCTGCCCGCCGGACGCTCCTGGTGGCCATGTTTCTCTCGCTCGCCGTCTACGGCTTGGCTCTTAGCGAAGCCAAGGCCGAGGGAGAATATACCGCTCAGGAAATCGTCGATGCTGGACATGGTTTCTTTGGTTCGACGAGCGGAGCGCTTGCAAAGGTGATCGAACAGGCTTTCGAGAATTACGGCTTGCCGAACGGCTACATCCTCGGCCAGGAAGGCTCCGGCGCCTTCGTCGCCGGGCTCACCTATGGCGAAGGCCAGCTCAACACCAAGAACGCCGGCCAGCATGAGGTTTTCTGGCAAGGCCCCTCGCTCGGGATCGATTACGGCGGCAGTGGTACACGCGTGATGATGCTGGTCTACGATCTGCCGTCGATCGACACCCTGTTTGCCCGGTATGGTGGGGTTAGCGGATCGGCCTATGTCGTCGCCGGCGTCGGAATGACGGTGCTGAAGAGCCGCGATGTTGTTCTCGTGCCGATCCGGACCGGCATCGGGGCCCGGCTCGGCGTCAACGTCGGGTACCTGAAGCTTACTCGCCAGCCAACGTGGAACCCGTTCTGAGGTTGCAGCCAGCCTGTCCACTCAGGCTCCTGCAGCATTTCTTCTCGGCATGAAAGATTCCTGACAACCCAATTCAAGCGCGCTTGTCCTGACAGGCGGCGCGTGGTTATTAGTCGCGGATGTTTGAATAAGCACAAAAGTGGCACGCCGTGATCGAATATGTCCTGCTTTTTGGATTGGGGTTCCTGGCTGCCGCGTTGCTCGTAATGCTGGTCGCACCGGCCATTCACAAACGCATCGTGCTCTATACCGAGAACCGGCTGAAGGCCACGATGCCGCTCAGTCCGCAGGAGATCCGCGCCCAGAAGGACATGGTGCGCGCCGTCTACGCGGCGGAGAACGCCAGGACGGCGCATGAATTGCTGCGCGAGCGGGAAGGCTCCGTTTCCCTGAAGCTTGCCAATGAGAGGCTCGCCAAGGAGGCCAGTCACCTCGTGGCGGACAATCAGGATCTGAGGGTGCAGATCAACGACATGAGCGTCGAGGCAGCGGACCTCCGCTCGAAAGTGCGTCGTGCGGAAGTCGAAGTGGACCATTTGAAGGAGGCCCTGCGCCGCACGGAAGAGGCTACCGTCGCTAAGGACCTCGAGATTTCAGCGCTTGTGGGGCGGATCGAGCGAATGGTGTTCGACATGGACAACCTGAAGATCGAACGGACGACGCGCGAGACCGAGATCGAGAACCTCAAGATGCGGGTTCAGGCGTTGCGCGACGAACGCGAGGAACTGCGCCGAGAAGCCAATCTCGTGACCAAGCGCGCCAAGGATGCGGAGAGCAGGCTCGCACATGAGGAGCACAAGCTCCTGCGGCTCGATGACCGGCTCGCCCGCGAAATGGCCGAGAATGCCGACAAGGAAGCCCTCCTCCAACGGCGTTCGAAGGAAATCGCCCGATTGAGAGAGAGCATAAAGTCGACAAATGCACAGGTACGCGCCGCGGCCAAGGCGCTGCGCGTCGCAAACCTTCCCGTACCCGACTTCAAGAAAATCGCNNAGCCCAGCAATCATTCCGGCAAGCAGAAGCGCCGCGGAAGCCGCAGATTTGGCGGAAGAACTGCGCCACAGTCACACAGCCCTGACCGAACGCCTGATCAAGGCCAAGACGGCCACGAACGACGAGGCCCTGCGCGAGGAAATTGCCGACATCGCCGCCAAGATGATCGTGCTGACGGCCATTCACGAGGGCGAGACATCGCCCATCCCCGAACTTCTGCGGACGGAAACGACCAAAGAACCCGGCAAGCCCTTGACGCTGGCCGGGCGGGTGCTGGCGACCGAGCCGTCGCTGGCCCGGCCAGCGGCTTCTCAACCCTCGCCCGCTGAATGATGCCGCACGTCACCTCCAGCAAGCGCATTGACACGCGAAATACCTGACTACCCGGGCAGGCGCCTCATGGATTTCGCCATCGCATAGAGAGCGATGCCGCTCGCCGTTCCGACATTCAGGCTGTCGAGGCCGGGCATTTGAGCGATGCGCGCCGTATGGAACCGCTCGAGAATAGCCTTCGGCAGCCCCTCGCCCTCGGTCCCCATGACCAGAGCCATGCGGCGTGCCGGTTTGATCTGGCCGATCTCGGCCTCCCCCGCCGGAGAAAGCGCCCAGATCGCGAACCCTGCCGCGGCCAGGCGACCCAGCAGCGCCTCGCTCGAGCCTTCGCGCGCATACGGCATGGTCAGCACCGAGCCGACCGAGACGCGTAGTGCCTTGCGATAGAGCGGATCACAGCAGGTTTCGTCGAGGAGCACGGCATCGGCACCGAACGCGGCGGCATTGCGGAACAAGGCGCCGATATTGTCATGATTGGAAATGCCGCAGCCGACCAGCACCAAGGCGTCCTGCGGCAAGGCTCCGATCAGCGCATCGATGGTCTCGCCACCCTCGCGCCGGCCGAGCGCCAGCACGCCGCGATGAAGATGGAAACCGGCAATCGCATCGAGCACCGCGGCTTCGGCCACGTAGATCGGCACATCTTCGGGAAAGGCGGCCAGCAGATCGGCGACCCCCTCGACCCGGTTGCGCAGCAGAAGCAGTTTTTCCGCACGAATGCCTCGCCCCGCGCCATGCGCAGCGGCGAGCATTCGCAAGACCACGGTGCCTTCGGCGATGAACCCGCCGGCCCGCCCGGTCAGGTCACGCTCGCGGATCTGCGAGAACTCGGCGATACGCGGATCGGCCGGGTCCTCGATGGCAATCAGCTTGCGCTCGATCATCGCCAATTCGCGATCAGTTGCCGGTAACGGTGACGTCGGCGATGATCCGGCCGACCGACAGGTCGAAGATCAGCGCCTTCCTGGTGCCGTCGGCCATCGTGCCGTAGAACAGGATCTGGTTGTTCGACAGGTCGGTCGAGGTGACGGTGAAGCCTGCCGGCAATGCGGCAGAGAGGCTCAGCGGCTGATCGGCGGGAATGGCGAGGCCCGTGGAAGCCAAGGGCTTTTCCACGCCGTCCGGCCGGGTGACCTTGTAGACGATTGCGGCGAGAACGGCCATGAACATCAGCAGCATGATGCCGCCGGAGACGAGCTGCAGCTTGACCATCTTGCGGCGGACATTTTCCATCGCCGGATCGAGCGGCTTGTCTTCCTGTTCGTCGTCGTCAAGGTGCGCCATGGCGGGTATCTCTGTTCCTGAAGTCCGCAAAGTCTGGTCTTTGTCCCCGATGCGAACCATTGTTCAGGGAAAAGCAGCCATGAAACATGGCTGGCGATTGTCGAAGGCCGCAGTCTGTGCCAAGTGGCAGCGAAACCTATGAGCCGCAACGCCGGTGGTTCTACACGCGGGATGACAGAATGACAGACCCCTTTAACGAAGCCGAGCCGGCAAGAAAAGACCTGATTGCCGGAGAAGACGCCGAAGGACGGCTCGACGCCTGGCTGGCGGCAGCGCTCGAAGGCGAATTCTCGCGCAATCGCGTCAAGGCGCTGATCGAGCAGGGTGCGGTCACGATCAACGACGTGGCCGTTACCGAGCCGAAGCGCAAGGTGCGCCCGGGCGACNNCGATCGTCCTGCCCGAGCCGGAGGATCCCGAGCCGAAGGGCGAGGACATCCCGCTGGAAGTTCTCTACGAGGATGCCGACTTGATCGTCATCGCCAAGCCGCCGGGCCTCGTCGTCCATCCCGGCGCCGGCAACTGGACGGGCACGCTGGTCAATGCGCTGATCCACCATTGCGGGGACAGCCTGTCGGGCATCGGCGGCGTCAAGCGCCCGGGCATCGTCCACCGGCTCGACAAGGACACGTCCGGCGTCATGGTGGTGGCCAAGAACGACCTCGCCCAC
>DBUL01000244.1:6122-6363 GCA_002307905.1 Rhizobiaceae bacterium UBA1291 | reverse complement strand
CGAGAAGTGCATCTTCTGCTATCCGCGTATCGAGGCCGGCCATCCGACCGTCTGCTCGGAAACCTGCGTCGGGCGCATCCGCTATCTCGGCGTGATCCTCTACGATGCCGACCGGATCTCCGAAGCCGCATCCACGGCCAACGAGCAGGACCTCTACGAGGAACAACTGAAGATCTTCCTCGATCCCAACGATCCTGCCGTCATCGAGCAGGCCCGCAAGGACGGCGTTCCGGATGCCTGG
>DBUL01000244.1:518-6106 GCA_002307905.1 Rhizobiaceae bacterium UBA1291 | reverse complement strand
CCGGAATACCGCACGCTGCCGATGGTCTGGTACATCCCGCCGCTTTCACCGCTGCAGTCAGCCGCCCAGTCGGGCAAGCTCGGCATGGACGGCCCCCTGCCGGATGTCCGCTCGCTGCGCATCCCGGTCCGTTATCTTGCCAATCTGCTGACCGCCGGCAAGGAAGCGCCCGTGGTTTCGGCGCTTGAGCGTATGCTCGCCATGCGCGCCTACATGCGCTCGAAGACGATCGACGGCGTCATCGACAGCTCAATTGCCGCCAAGGTCGGCATGAGTGCCGAGATGATCGAGGAAATGTACCATATCATGGCGATCGCCAATTACGAGGACCGCTTCGTCATCCCGACGACGCACCGCGAAGTGACCGAGGACGCCTATGACGTTCGCGGCTCCTGCGGCTTCTCTTTCGGCAATGGTTGTTCGGGTGGAACGTCGGATACCGATCTCTTCGGTGCCAAGCGCCGCAAGGTCGTCCAGACCCCGACCGACATCTTCAAGGAGCATGTTTGATGCACAAGGCCCTGAAAATCATCTCGCTGCTGCTCAGCTATCCGACCGAGGACCTGATCGAAGGGGCGCCGGAATTGAAGACGGCGCTCGAAGGCGATGATGCGATCGCTCGGGAGGTCAAGCTTCTGCTTGGCCGCCTGATCGACGATCTGGCCGGCCAGGACCTCTACGAGGCCCAGGAACGCTATGTCTACCTGTTCGACCGCAGCCGTTCGCTGTCACTGCATCTGTTCGAGCATGTGCATGGCGAAAGCCGCGACCGCGGGCAGGCTATGGTCGACCTGATGACGATGTATGAGGACAACGGCTTCGTCATCGATGCCAAGGAACTACCGGACTATCTGCCGCTCTTCCTCGAGTTCCTGTCGATCCTCTCGAAGGAGGAGGTTGACGACCTGCTCGCCCAGACCGGCCATATCACGGCGGCGATCGGCGAGCGGCTGAAGAAGCGCGAGTCGATCTATTCCAACGCCTTTGCGGCGCTTGGACATGTCTCGAAAAGCAAGCCGGACCAGAAGCTCTTGAAAGAACTGCTTGATGGCGCCGAAGACGATCCGAATGACCTTTCGGCGCTCGACCGCATCTGGGAAGAGGAGACCGTCACCTTCGGCGGCAATGCGGGTGAAAACAGCTGCGGTCCGGATCGGCTGCGGACACAGATGCGGGCGGCGCAGCGCAAGCCGAACGATACCTTGAACACGATACCGGTCTAGGAGGGCAGGACATGTCTGGTTTTCTCAATTCACTCTTGTTCGGCATCTACCCGTACATCGCGCTCGTCGTGCTGATCCTCGGCTCGATCATCCGCTATGACCGCGAGCCCTATACCTGGCGCTCGGGATCGAGCCAACTCCTGCGCCGCAAGCAGCTTATCTGGGGTTCAGTACTCTTCCACCTAGGCGTACTGTTCATCTTCGCCGGTCATCTGGTCGGCCTGCTGACGCCGATCGTGATTTTCGACACGCTCGGCATCAGTCATAGCGCCAAGCAGACGCTGGCCGTGGTTGCCGGCGGCATTGCCGGGGTCATGGCGATTGTCGGCGCGACGCTTCTGGTGCATCGCCGGCTGTTCGATCCGCGCGTGCGGGCCTCATCCAGCACGACCGACACGCTGATCATCATCCTGCTTTGGGTCCAGCTCTTCCTCGGGCTCTCGACCATACCCACCTCGCTTGCCCATCTCGACGGCTACGAGATGGTGAAGTTCATGAGCTGGGCGCAGGGCATCTTCACCTTCAACCCGGAGGCGGCCTCCTATGTCGCCGATGTGGCGCTGGTGTTCAAGCTGCACCTCTTCCTCGGGTTGACGATCTTCCTGCTCTTCCCGTTCACCCGGCTGGTGCACATGCTGAGCGCACCGGTGCGCTATCTCTGGCGCCCAGGTTATCAGGTCGTGCGGCAGCGGAACGGCAGTTCCATCAACCGCGCTCCGGCGGAGTAAGCCCATGGTCACGCTCTTCAACAAAACAGACACGGGTTCGACTGCTTCCGAGGTATCCCGGAAGAAGGACAGCTATTCGACCTACCAGGAGCCCGATACCCGCGTTCCACCCAAGGCACGGCCCGTGCTCGGCGCGGTGTCGGTCAACGGTGTGGAAATCGCCGAAAGCGATATCCTCTCCGAAGCACAAAATCATCCGGCGGAAAATCCGGGTGCAGCTCTTCTCGCCGCTGCAAGGGCGCTGGCCGTGCGCGAACTCCTGCTGCAACGGGCTCGCGAACTGAATATCCTTGCCACGCCCGAGACGGATCCGGACGGCCGCAGCGAGACCGACGAGGAGGCCGCAATCCGCCGGCTGATCGAGGAGGAGGTTTCCGTTCCCTCGGCGACGCCGGAGGAATGCCTGCGTTTCTACGAGAACAACCGCGAAAAATTCCGCAGCGAGCCAATATTCGAGGCGAGCCATATCCTGTTCGCCGCCGATCCTGCCGACCAGAGCGCGCGCGATGCGGCACGCGGCGATGCTGAAAGGCTGGCGACCGTACTGCTCGAACACCCGAGCGAGTTTGCCACCATGGCGCGGACTCATTCGGCCTGTCCGTCGGGTGCCCAGGGCGGCAATCTCGGCCAGCTGACCCGCGGCAGCACGGTCGCGGAGTTCGAGCGGGCGCTGGCGCGGATGTCGGAAGGCGAGATCACGCCACGGCCCGTCGAAAGCCGTTTCGGCTTCCACATCATCCGGCTGGAGCGGCGGATCGACGGCGAGCAATTGCCGTTTGATTTCGTCGAGCCGCGGATTGCCGGTTGGCTCGAGGCCTCTACATGGGCAAAGGCCGTTTCGCAGTTCATCGCGATTCTGGCCGCCGACGCCACGATCACCGGTATCGACGTGCTCGGTGCCGACGGACCACTGCTGCAATGACGCAGTGCCTGCCCCTTAAGGTGCGGCAGGAGAGCCCTGCCTTACCTTAAGGGAGCAAGCTTGTGTCGGGAGTACCCTGATGCTTTCTGATCTCTTCGACCACAATGTCCGCTGGGCGGCGGCAAAAAGCGCCGAGGACCCGCACTATTTCGACAAACTGTCAGCCTTGCAGCGACCGGAATACCTATGGATCGGCTGCTCCGACAGCCGGGTTCCGGCCAATGTCATCACCGGGCTCGAGCCGGGCGAGGTCTTCGTCCATCGCAATGTCGCCAATCTCGTACACAGGGCCGACCTCAACCTGCTCTCGGTGCTCGAATTCGCCGTCGAGACGCTGGAGGTCAAGCACATCATCGTCTGTGGACACTATGGCTGCGGCGGCATCCGCGCGGCTATGGACGGACACCGGCACGGCATCATCGATCATTGGCTGCAGCCGATCCGTGATGTGGCGCAGGCAAACTGCGCGGAACTCATGAAGATCGATGAATCCGAAGAGAGGCTTAACCGGCTCTGCGAGCTGACCGTCACCTCTCAGGTCGAGAGCCTGTCGCGCACCCCCATCCTGCAATCAGCCTGGCAGCGGGGGCGCGCACTGACCATTCACGGTTGGATCTACGGTCTGAAGGATGGTCTGCTGCGTGATCTGAAATGCGATTGCGATAGCAGTGCAGTGGAGTTTCGTTGCGACGAGAGTTTCGCGCCGCCGACCGGTCCCTCCGAACTTTCCAGGAAGACCTCATGAAAGACCTAGATTTTCCCCTCCAGGCTGCCATCCGAGTCGGGAGGGACCGTTCGGTGGACGATCTTCTCGAAGTGGTCGCCCGTGTGTTGCAAGCCGACGGGCTATCCGTTGCCGGGTTCCTCCAGCGGGCAAGCGACGGCGCAGGCGAATGCTGCGACCGGATTGATCTGGAGGATATCGCAACCGGCGAGCGTCACATCATCTCGCAGGCGCTAGGCTCCGGCGCACGGGGCTGCCGGCTTGATAACCAAGCGCTGGCTGGTGTCGCCGGTCCTCTGTTGACGAGGCTCGACCAGCAGCCGGATCTGCTGATCCTCAACCGGTTCGGCAAGGGGGAATCCGAGGGGCAGGGCTTCCGCGCCGTGTTCGAGGAGGCCTGCGCGTGCGGCATACCGCTGCTGACGGCGGTGCGAGAGAACTATGTCGAGGCGTGGCAGACCTTCGCTGGTGAACTCGGCACCGTGCTGCCCCCGGATCAGGCCAGTGTGACCGAATGGGCAGGCGGAGCCATTGCCGCGGCAAGGAGGCTTGGCGATGCGGCATGAACGTCAGATCACCACCGATCCGGGGGGCGGGCCTTCCCCGCTGATCGACCGGTTCGGTCGGCAGGTCACCTATCTTCGGCTTTCGGTGACGGATCGTTGCGATCTCCGCTGCACCTATTGCATGGCCGAGCACATGACCTTCCTGCCGCGCAAGGACGTACTCTCGCTGGAGGAACTCTATCATCTGGCGCGCGTCTTCATGCGCGGCGGCGTGCGCAAGATCCGCCTGACCGGCGGGGAGCCGCTGGTGCGCAAGAACATCATGCAACTGTTCGAACTTCTGTCGCCCCACCTTCAAAACGGCGATCTGGACGAGGTGACCTTGACCACCAATGGCACGCTTCTCGCGCGTCATGCTGCGTCGCTGTCTGCCGCGGGTGTGCGGCGCGTCAACGTCTCGCTCGATAGTCTCGATCCCGCCCGCTATGCGCTGATCACCCGCTGGGGCCGGCTCGATGCCGTGTTGAACGGGATCGACGCGGCGCTTGCCGCCGGGCTCAAGGTCAAGCTCAATGCGGTCGCCATGCGCGGGGCCTTCGAGCACGAAGTGGACGATCTCATCCGCTTTTCCCACGGGCGAGGGATGGACCTGACGCTGATCGAGGAAATGCCGCTCGGCGAAGCGGGTCATGACCGTGGCGAGAGTTTCCTGTCGCTGCGCGATCTTCGCCAGTCGCTGTCCGAGCGTTGGACGATGGTCCCGGTCGAAGACCGCACCGGTGGCCCGGCCCGCTATGTGCGCCTTGCCGAAACCGGCGGACGGCTCGGCTTCATCACGCCGTTGTCCTGCGACTTCTGCGCAAGCTGCAATCGCGTCCGCGTCAGCTGCACCGGCGATCTTTTCACCTGCATGGGGCAGGAAGGCTCAGTCGGCCTTCGCGAAGCGTTGCGCGGCCAACATGCCGAAACATCCGTCGATGGGCTTGTCCGTGATGCGCTTGCATGCAAGCCCAAGGCTCATACATTCGAAATCGCGGGCCATGCCGTCAGCGGCATCGCCCGCCACATGTCGGTGCTAGGAGGCTAGAAACATTCAGATCGCATCGTTACCGTCGGACCGCGCCAGCAGTGACAAGTACGAGGATCTGAGCGGTCCCGCGATCGAAGAATGGCTCCAGGACATGGAGACCTCGCGCTGCGAGGCCGTCAAGCGGATCGCCCCGGGCACTGCGTAGGTTTGCGACGAACTGATTGGGCTTTGCTACGAGTGCAAGGTCGACCTGCTTACCACCTCCGGCGGGACCGACGCTTCGCCGCGCGACGAGACGCCAAAGGTGATGCGCGAGGTTCTGATCAACGAATTGCCAAGCTTCGAGATGAGGCCGACGACGAAACGAAATTCTTGGCTGGCGCAGGCAAACACGAATAAGCCCGCCGAAGCTTTTCGGAGCAGGCAGAACTTCAATTTATGGCTGCCTCCATAGC
>DBUL01000244.1:0-294 GCA_002307905.1 Rhizobiaceae bacterium UBA1291 | reverse complement strand
TTAAACTCTTCGCTGAAATTCGATTTGCTCATGATGCTTCCTGCCTCAAATTCAGGAAAGAAGGCGTCCACAAATCTCGGGGCTATTAACCGTTCGCCAATGACAATATCGCGTTCCTATCTGCTTGGAACCGACAACCCATCGCGATCGAACACCTGCAGGTTCGAAAGATCGAAGCGCAGCGAAACGCGATCGCCGGGCTTCACGCCTGCCGATACCGGCAGTGAGACCGTTAGCGTCGCCTTCGGATCGGCGATCTCGACATAGGCATAGGTCTCGGCGCCCAGATGCTCG
>DBUL01000208.1:8890-15769 GCA_002307905.1 Rhizobiaceae bacterium UBA1291 | reverse complement strand
TGATGTCGCGGATCACCGCGCAATAGCCGTTCGACGAGGTGAGTTTGCCGATCGTCATGAACAGCGGCAGGAAACCGCCCGAGGCCTCGCGGCCGATCACCTCGCGGCCGTCGTTGAGGACGCTTGCGACGCCGTGGCCCGACAGGCCGCCGAGATAGTCGAGGATCGACTTTTGGCTTTCATGGGCAAACAGCATGACGAAGGGCTTGCCGCGGGTTTCGGCCTCATCGAAGTTGAACAGGGCGCTGGCCGCCCGGTTCATCGAGCGGATGTCGCCATTGGCGTCGAGGATGACGACGCCATCCGTCGCGGTCTCGAGGATAGAACGTAATTCATCGACCTCGACCTGCAGGCGGGCGCGATGTTCGGCGCGGGCCTCACCCTGCGGTTCGGCGACGGCGAGCGGAATGACGGTCGAAGCGGCCATCCCTGCCGCCTCTTCGGACGCGCCCTGCGCCGTGCTGNNAGCGCCAGCATCAGCGCGGTCGCCCGCTCGAAACGGACCGATTGCAGGCGCGCGGTGACCGGCACCAACTGGTCGTCGGCGCGCACGATCACCACCCGGCCGGCCTCTTCGCTAGCGCCCTCCAGGTCCTGCCGCTGGATCAGCACGTCGAGCCCGCCGGCGGTGTCGAGTTCCTCGACCGAGGCGTAGCCGGTCAGCGCCAGGAACTCCGGGTTGGCGTGGATCAGGCGGTCGCCGACATGGATCAAAAGCGCGACCGGCATCAGGTCGACGATCTCGGAGGAGAGCGCATTGTCTCGCTTCAGGCGTAGCGTGGCGAATTCTCCGGCCGCAGCGACTGGTGGCGTCGGCGTACTCGCGGGCTCCGCGTCCGGGGCAAAAGGTTCTTGGCCGGCCTTCTCCGCCTGGGTCGCGGCTTCGGGCGTTTCGACTATGTCGACCCTGCCCGCCTCGGTCGTGCCGGGCGAGACTTCGGCGGTCTCGATTTCGGCTGCCGGCTCTTCGGTGATGGCAGGTTCGGCGGCTTCCTCAGCGGCGGCATCCTCCGCTGAGGCCGCAGCCTCGTTCCGGCGGATTTCGTTCAGTGCCTCGGTGGCCCTTTCGCGCAGGCCCTGTGGATCGAGCTTACGGGCGATTTCGAGGAAGGCGGCCTGTTCGCCGGGCGTCAGGCCCTCCTTGCTGCGGACACGGCGCTCCTGCAACTGCACCACCTTGTCGGAATGGCGCCGGCCGGGTGTCTCGACGATCTGCAGCGCCGGCGGCTCCGTGGCTGGGCTGCGAGCGGTCTCGGGCGTTTGTTCGAGCGGCTCGAAGATCTCAGGGTCGCCGCTCTCGGGCAAATCTTTGATAGCAGCGGCAGGCTCGGCGGCTCCTGTCTCTTCAAGGGTCGCGGTAACTTCAATGCTTCCCGGCTCTCCGGCTTGATCAGCTGTTTGATCCTCGGCTGGCTCGCCGCTCGACAGCTCGTCGATCAGGGAGAAGGCCGGCCTGTCGGTCGCCACAGTCTTGCTGGTCTCCGACGCCGCCGGTTCGCTCGGCGAGGCCGGCTCGGCGAAGGTGAGGCCGGTGCGCTTCGGATCCTCGATGGTATCGGCCAATCGGACGATGCCGAAGCCGCGGAAACCGTCGAAATCGCGGCTGCGGGTATAGGTCGGCAGGGCCGCGAGATCGACCGGCACCATCCGTGTCGTGCCCTCGACCGGCCAGTAGATCGTCTTGCCCGACCAGGTGTCGCGCTTCTTCAACAGTTCGCCGATCTTGCCATCGGGATCGAGGTTGAATCGGGTGGCGAGGTCGGCGAAGGCAACGCCGTTGATGTCTGCGGCATGCGGGCCGACGGCCTCGGCGAATTCGCCGGAGACGTCGCAGAATCGGCCCTCGGCATCGATCTTCCAGACGAAGCGCGTGGTGCGGCGATCCGGCGAAAAGGCGAAGGCCACGGTTGGGGTGTCGCTCGACAGTGCAGCCGGTGCGGCAGCGACCTGAGCCGGTTCTGGCTCCTCGCGGATTTCAGCGGCCGGCTCGGGCGAAGCGTCGGAGAGGGGCGCTACGGTTTCCCCGCCGGTTGAGGGAGCCGGATCTGTGGCGGGGCCTGCCATGGTTTCATAGGTGATCGGGAGCTCGGCGTTGCGAGAGGGGGGCTCTGCCGCCTGGTGGTCGTCAGGCAACGGGTCGTCGGTGCCGGCGACTGCCTGGGCTCCCGTGTCTGCGAGCGAGCCGACCCTTTCCTCGAAGGTTTCGACCACCTCTGCCGTCGCTTCGGCAAGCGTTGCCTCGCTCAGGGTTTCGGCCTCGTCCGAACCGGCTTCGGCGGTCACCTCTACGCCGGCTTCGTCCAGCACCTCGATCTCGTCGGCGTCGACTTCCTCGATCGCGCCGATCGCCTCGACGACATCGGCAAAGCCGGCTTCAGCGGCAACGACACCGGCAGCGACAACCGTCGCGGCCTCGGGGGAAATGGGCGTTTCAACGGCTTGCTTTTCGTCGGCGGCGGGGACAGCGGCGATGGTCACCACCGGCTCGCCGGTGTCAAACTGTTCTATCGGGTCCATGTCGCCGAGGATGGTTTCGACGGCAAACAGGAGATGCAGCGCCGGATCGTCGGACAGCTTGCCGATGGCGGCCGGCAGATAGCCGCGCCCGGTCGGGATCGGCCGCTTGACGAGATGGTCGCCATCGGCGCCGGCCAGCGCGACAAGGGTGCGGGCGGTCTGTGGGGTGATGCCGAGGGCCGCGAATTTCGCCGAGGCGACGATGGCCAAACCCTCGCCGTCGAGCACGGCCATATGGGTATCGGGATCATCAATGCCGGTCAGCATTTCGGCGGCGCGCTCGGCGAGGCTGCCGGGCTTCTCGATCGGCGGGACCGAAAGCAGAATGACGGGCTCGCCGCCACGGATCTCGAGCATTTCCGTATGGGCGGTCACGGGAACGCGCTTGAAGCCCGAGGCTATCCGCAACAAAAGCGAGCGGCTGTCGCCGATCGCGCCGAGTTGGCGGGCGACGCCTTCGATCTGGCGGAAGGTAACATCGCCGCGGTTAGGGCCTTCCTCAAGGAAGTCGTAGATCGATTCATTGCCGAAGAATCGCGCGCCGGCGCCATTGGCCCAGAGCACCCGGTCGAGCGCAGGCGAAAACACGACAAGCGCCTCGCCCCGGGCAAAGCGCGGGCGGATGCTGTCGTGAACTGCGACATCGATGAACGGGTATGGAGCGGGCATCGTGGAACCTGTCATAGCAATTGCCGTCACCATCGGCAAATTAACAGTTTTTTAATAGCTGTGGATGGCCTTCGGGTCCAGCAAGACGGGCCTGTTTCGCCCAGTAGGGTTAATCAGGAAATGCAAAAAAATGAATGCTGCACTGCACAAATATATTGCAATGCACAACAGCCAGTGCTATATGGTGGTCATCAGACACAACCGGGCCCGCCTATCGCTGACCCGCACAAAAAGAGGATCATTGAAATGGCTGCCAATTCCGCCAAGGACGCATTCGCCTTCTCCGCAACCGCATTCGACCCGGCAAAGGTCACCGAAACCCTCCGCGACTTCGCCGAAAAGGGCGCAGCCCAGTCGAAGGACGCCTATGCCAAGATGAAGACCGCGACCGAAGATGCAACGAAGACCGTCGAGACCACGCTTCAGACTGCACAGGCCGGCTCCGTCGAACTCGGCCTCAAGGCCATCGACGCGCTGCGCACCAATGCCGAAATGTCGTTTTCCCACATGGAAGCACTGCTCGGCGTGAAGTCGATCGCCGAACTCGTCGAACTGCAGACCTCCTTCATCCGCAAGCAGGCCGAAGTCACCGTCGAACAGGCCAAGACCATGCAGGAAGCCGCCAAGAAGCTGGCCGAAACCGTCACCAAGCCGGGCAAGGATGCCGCCGAAAAGGCGATGTCGACCTTCAAGGCCGTCTGATTAAAAGACGCATGCCCTCCCAAGGACTTGAGGCCGGGGCGCATTGTCCCGGCCTTTTTTCGTTTGGTGCAAAAAAGGCTTGAAAAAGCCGCCAACTCTCCGTATGTGACCCCTCAAGGCGTCGTTCGCGCCTGATGTGCGGTTGTAGCTCAGTTGGTTAGAGCGCAGGTTTGTGGCACCTGAGGTCGGAGGTTCGAGACCCCCCAACCGTACCATTTTTCTCTTCATTACTCCCCGGTTATTGAGTTCATGGTCGCCTTTGACGGCGGGATCTGTTCGGGGACTTCGCTGGCCCGTATCGTGAAGGCTATTCGCGTTCCTCCCCCACCTTGACCGAATCCTCCGCCGGCGATAGTCAGCTTACGTACTAACCTTTCCCCTCCACCGCCGCCCTGCGGATTTTTCAGGCCAGTCGATGAAGCCCAAGGATCTTGCTGCCTATGTGTTCCTGGCTGTCGCCTGGGGCCTGTCCTTTCTGCTGCTGCTGAAGATCGTCTCGGCCTTTGGCTGGGTCGGCGCGGTGACCTTTCGGGCCTTCATCGCCGGGATCACGCTGTTCGTCCTGGCGCGCGCGACGGGACGTGGCCTGAAATTCCGTGCCGGCTGGTGGCCGTTCGCCGTGGTCGGGNNCCGGGCAGTTGATCGGGCTTTCCTATGCCACGCCGCTGATCGGCACGGCCATGGCGGCCATCCTCGTCGCGACCATTCCGATGTTCGCCATGGTGATCGGCCAGGTCTGGGGGCTGGAGCGGATCACGCCGGAACGTCTCGCCGGCCTGTTGATCGGTTTCGTCGGCGTCGTGCTCCTGGTCGGCTTTCCGGCGGTGCCGGTCGATGCGGCCTTCGTGCTCGGCTGTGCCGGTGCACTGTTCGCCTGCATCTGCGCCGCCTTCGGCAGCAATTATGCCAGCCACAGGCTGAAGGGCACCGGCGCCTGGGAGGTGACGATCGGCGCCTTCCTGATGGGCGGGCTGATGACCCTGCCGCTGCTCTTCGTCGTGCCTGTTCCGGACGTTCCGCGGCTGATCGACTATGGCTATCTGCTGATCGCCGCCGTGGTCATGAGTGCCATGACCTATGTGCTCTATTTCGGCCTGGTTGCCTCGATCGGCGCGACGCGGGCGATCAGCGTGGAATTTGCCGTGACCGCGATTGCCGTTCTGGTCGGCGCGGTCTTCCTCGGCGAGCCGCTGTCCGTCGTCCAACTGGTCGGCGGCGCGGTCATCATCGCCGGCTGTGCTCTGGTGCTCGGGCTTTTGCCGGGCCGCAAGGTCGTCCGTTCCGAAGCCTGAGCCCACGGAAGGCGTTGGGTCGCACGTCCGATCAGGTGACGAGGAAATAGACTCCGCAGGCGACGATGACGAGGCCGAGCGCCTGCACGATCTTGCCCTGATAGAAGCGCCCGAGACCAAATCCGACGCCGATGCCGAGGATGTGGATGAGGCCGGTCGAGACGACAAAGCCGACGGTGTAGGCGGCCGGGTCGACGGCGCGCGGCGCTTCCTGGCCGTGCGGATAGCCATGGAAGAAGGCGAAGACCGCAACGATCATGAGCGCCGCCCATTCCGGGGCGATCCAGCGCGCGGCGATCGCCCCGCCGAGCACGATCAGCGACAGCGCGATGCCGGTTTCGATAGTGGCGCCGGGCCCGATGCCGAGCATGCCGAAAATACCGCCGATGCACATGATCAGCGGGAAGGTCGCGGGCAGCGTCCAGACGGAACGCCCGCCCATCTGCGCGCCCCAGAGCCCGACCGCCAGCATGGCGAGGAAGTGGTCGAAGCCGGCCAGCGGATGGCCAAAACCGCTGCCGAAACCGCCCATCACGCCGCCCAGCGCATGGGCCGAAGCCGGGACGGCCGAAAGGCCGGTGGCGGCTAGGGTGAGGAGAAGGCTGGCGAAAAACGCGCCGACCGATCCGGGCTTTCCGGTTGAGCGTCGCGCGCGGGCCATGCGTCGTTCCTCTGTTTGTCGGCGATGTGGAAGGCGAGGGCACCTGGCGCCCGCGCTTCGTTGTATAGGCCGCTCGCGCGGCTGCAGCAACGTGGGAGAAACAGGGATCAGACAAAAATCCGACGGTTGGCGTCGATCAGTTCCTGCAGGAATTGCACCACGGTGCGCACGCGCACCAGTTCGCGCGCGCTCTCGTGATNNGTGATAGGTGGTCCAATAGGCGCGGCGGATAGTGATCTCGGGCAGGACGCGGACCAGTTCCGGATGCTGTCTGGCGATATAGTCGTGCAGGATGCAGATGCCGGCGCCGGAGCGCACGGCCTCCGTCTGGCCGATCGCCGACGAAATCTCGAAGGAGGATTCCCAGCCGCGCAGGACCTCGCCGGTATAGGAGAGCGAGGCGGAATAGACGAGATCCTCGACATGGCCGATCAGCGTGTGCGCGCGTAGCGCCTCGATGTCGTCGGGCGTGCCGGCTTCCGTGAGATAGGCCTTCGAGCCGTAGAGGCCGAGGGTATAGTCGGTGAGCTTGGACGAGATGAGGCGGCCCTGTTCCGGCCGCTCGACGGTAATCGCGATGTCGGCTTCACGTTGCGACAGTGAGAAGGCACGCGGCACGGGGACGAGCTGGATCTTCAAGGCCGGATAGCGCCTGGTCAGCGTGCCGAGATGCGAGGCGAGGAAGGCGACGCCAAAACCGTCCGGCGCGCCGATCCGGACCGTGCCGGCGACCGCGCTGTCCACCCGGCCGATGTCGGACTGGGCGGCCAGCATTTCTGTTTCCATGCGTTCCGCCGCACGGCTGAACACTTCGCCTTCCGGCGTCAGCTCGCAGCCGTTGGTGCGACGGATGAGGAGACGGGTCTTCAGCGATTCCTCCAGCGCGCTGATGCGGCGCGATAGCGTGGCATGGTTGATGCCGAGCCGGCGCGAGGCGGAAAGGATCTGTCCCGATCGCGCCACCGCGAGGAACATGCGTACGTCATCCCAGTTCATGGGGGACCTCCTGTGTTTGTGTCACTTCCCCTCCCCAACCCC
>DBUL01000208.1:0-8743 GCA_002307905.1 Rhizobiaceae bacterium UBA1291 | reverse complement strand
GGGAGGGGTTGGGGAGGGGAATGCCAATCCGTTGAACTTCAATTTCTGCACAACGGATACGTAAAACATCCTGTTGCGTTGTGCAAATCAAGGCGCATACTTGAACCCAGTCAAAAGACCCTGAGGAGGCACATCCATGCGTGAAATCGGCCATTACATCGGCGGCAAGCACGTCGCCGGCACGAGCGGTCGCTCGAGCAACGTATTCAACCCGGCGACCGGCGAGGTCCAGGCGACCGTGGCGCTTGCCAGCGTCGCCGAACTCGACGCCGCCGTGCAGAACGCCAAGGAAGCGCAGCCGGGCTGGGCCAACACCAATCCGCAGCGCCGCGCGCGCGTCTTCATGAAATTCGTCCAGTTGCTGAACGACAACATGAACGAACTGGCCGAAATGCTCTCCAAGGAGCACGGCAAGACGATCGAGGACGCCAAGGGCGACATCATCCGCGGCCTCGAAGTCTGCGAATTCGTCATCGGCATTCCGCATCTGTCCAAGAGCGAGTTCACCGAAGGCGCCGGCCCCGGCATCGACATGTACTCGATCCGCCAGCCGGTCGGCATCGGCGCCGGCATCACCCCGTTCAACTTCCCCGGCATGATCCCGATGTGGATGTTCGCCCCGGCGATCGCCTGCGGCAATGCCTTCATCCTCAAGCCCTCCGAGCGCGACCCGTCCCTGCCGATCCGCCTTGCCGAACTGATGATCGAAGCCGGTCTTCCGGCAGGCGTCTTGAACGTCATCAATGGTGACAAGGGCGCGGTCGACGCGATCCTCAACCATCCCGACATCGGCGCAGTCTCCTTCGTCGGCTCGACCCCGATCGCCCGCTACGTCTATGCGACGGCCACGGCCAACGGCAAGCGCGCCCAATGCTTCGGCGGCGCCAAGAACCACATGATCATCATGCCCGATGCCGACCTCGANNCGGCGAGCGCTGCATGGCGATCTCGGTCGCCGTTCCGGTCGGCGAGGAAACTGCCAACCGTTTGATCGAAAAGCTCGCTCCGATGGTCGAGAAGCTGCGCATCGGCCCGTATAACGACGAAAAGGCCGATTTCGGCCCGGTCGTCACCAAGGAAGCCCAGACCCGTATCCTCGGCCTGATCGACCGCGGCATCGAGGAAGGCGCCAAGCTCGTCGTCGACGGTCGCGGCTTCAAGCTCCAGGGCTATGAAAACGGCTACTTCGTAGGCGGCTGCCTGTTCGACGACGTCACCCCCGACATGGACATCTACAAGACCGAAATCTTCGGGCCGGTTCTCTCGGTCGTTCGCGCCAAGAACTACGAGGAAGCCCTGTCGCTGCCGATGAAGCACGAATACGGCAATGGCGTCTCGATCTACACCCGCGACGGCGATGCCGCCCGCGACTTCACTAGCCGTATCAACATCGGCATGGTCGGCATCAACGTTCCGATCCCGGTTCCGCTCGCCTACCACACCTTCGGCGGCTGGAAGGCCTCGTCCTTCGGCGACCTCAACCAGCACGGCACGGATTCGATCCGGTTCTGGACCCGCACCAAGACGGTCACCTCGCGCTGGCCCTCGGGCATCAAGGACGGCGCCGAGTTCTCCATCCCGACGATGAAGTAGTCACCTCACCATTCAAGCTGCCTTCTCGCCGCATGGGTGAGGGCAGCTTGAGACGGAATAGCAAACGGGCCCGATGTTGATCGGGCCCGTTCGTGTCTGTGTCTTTGTCAGCAGCCGATCAGTTTGTCGGGCCGTCGTTGAGGCCGACCTTGTCGACCAGTTCGGAGGCCGTCTTGCGGTTGGCGGCGATGTCGACGAGCGGCAGGGCGTCCGGCTTGATCTCGCCGAAGGAGGCGACGACATCGGAGACCTTGGCGCCCGGCAGGACCGGATATTCGAACACCTGCTCGGCATAGATTTCCTGCGCCTTGCCCGAAGACAGGAACTCCATGAACTTCACCGCATTGTCCTTGTTCGGCGCATGCTTCGCGAGCGCCATGCCGGAAATGTTGACATGCGTGCCGCGGTCGGCCGCATTCGGGAAGAGAATCTTGGTGGCGGCGGCCCATTCCTTTTCTTCCGGATCCTTCTCGTTGGTCATCATCAGGCCGACGTAATAGGTATTGCCGAGTGCGATGTCGCATTCGCCGGACATGATCGCCTTGGCCTGGCCACGGTCGTTGCCGTCGGGCTTGCGGGCCAGGTTCTGCTTCAGGCCAGCCAGCCACGTCTCGGTATAATCGGCGCCGTGATGGGCAACCATCGAGGCAAACAGTCCGATGTTGTAGGAATGTTGTCCGTCACGCATGCAGATCCGGCCCTTCCACTTGGGCTCGACCAGTTCCTCGTAGGTGATCGCCGTTTCGGATACGCGCTCCTTCGAGGCATAGATGACGCGGCCGCGGGTGGTGAGCCCGAACCATTCGCCGGCGGGATCACGGTACTGCGCCGGAATGTCCTGGTTGATGCTCTCGTTTTCGAGCGGTTGAGTGACCCCGCCATCCTTGGCTTCGACGAGGCGGCCGATGTCGACGGTTAGGATCACGTCGGCCGGAGAATTGACGCCCTCGGCGGAAATGCGCTCGACCAGGCCCTTGTCGAGGAACAGGACATTGGCGGCAATCCCCGTCTCCTTGGTGAAGGCATCGATCACCGGCTGGATGAGTTCCGGCTGGCGGNNGTAGGAATAGATGTTGACCTCTCCATCGGCCATGGCCATTCCGGCCGTTGCGGCGAATACGACAGAGCCCAGGAGCGCGGAGCGCAGATATTTGACCGGAAGCATGGTATCTCCTTGCATGAGTAACTATATTTGTTGAGCGAGATATTCATGATTTACCCGGTGCTGTCAATGCGGTCGCTGGCCGTTGTGGACAGGGGAAGCGAGAACTTGAGTATTTTGGAATTGTTCAAAACTACGAAATCCGCTATATGAGCGATAAGACGAGTCTAGGGAGATCCGCATGCGGTTGACAAAACAGACGAATTACGCGGTTCGCATGCTCATGTATGCGGCAGCCAACAAAGAGCATCTGAGCCGCATCCCGGAAATCGCCAAGGCCTATGGCGTCTCCGAGCTCTTCCTGTTCAAGATTCTCCAGCCGTTGACCAAAGCCGGGCTGGTCGAGACCGTGCGCGGGCGCAACGGCGGCATCCGCCTCGGACGACCGGCTGACAAGATCACTCTGTTCGACGTGGTAAAGGTTACCGAGGACAGCTTCGCCATGGCGGAGTGTTTCGAGGATGACGGCGACAGCGATTGCCCGCTGATCGACAGCTGCGGCCTCAATTCGGCCCTGCGCAAGGCGCTCAACGCCTTCTTCGACGTTCTCTCCGGCTACACGATCGACGATCTGGTCAAGACGCGGCCGCAGATCAATTTCCTGCTCGGCATTAACGAGTTCGGGCGGCAAAACAGCATTCCGGTGCCGCCGGTTTCTGTCCCGGCCGCCTGATTAAAGACACATCCGATGAGGACCCCGTCGCTTTGCCAAGCGGCGGGGTTTTTCGTTGCGCGCGCGGCGCGGTCTTGCAGAAAAAGTCCGGTCAAACGCGATCCAGCCTCTTGAGGTGCAGCAAGGAGCGAAATACGTTTACGTAAACGGAAGACAGATGCTGTCGTTCCGAAGGCAGAGGGTGTCGTCATTCGCCTGCTGTGTGGCTTTGGGAGGAGCGCCGGACATGTTCGACTATGTGATCGCCGGCGGTGGTTCGGCAGGTTCGGTGCTGGCTGCGCGGCTGAGCGAGGATCCGGCCGTCAAGGTCTGCCTGCTGGAAGCGGGCGGCAACGGCCGCGACCTGTTGCTACGGGTGCCGTCGGGTGCTGCGGCCATCGTGCCGGGGCGGCTGCGCTCGGCCAACTGGTGTTTCGAGAGCGAGCCGCAGGTGGAACTCAACGGCCGGCGTGCCTACCAGCCGCGCGGCCGCGGGCTCGGCGGCTCGAGCCTGATCAATGCCATGCTCTATGTGCGCGGCCATGCCTCGGACTACGACGACTGGGCGGCGGCCGGCTGCACGGGCTGGTCGTTTGCCGACATGCTGCCCCATTTCCTCAAATCCGAGGACAACGAGCGCGGCGCGTCCGCGCTGCATGGCGCGGGGGGCCCCTTGCAGGTCTCCAACGCCGACTGGGCCCGCCCGATCAACCAGGCCTTCATCGAGGCGGGCGTGTCGCGCGGGTTCAGGGCCAACGACGATTTCAACAGCGAGGACCAGGAGGGGCTCGGCCTCTACCAGGCGACGCAGTTTTGGAAGGGGCCGAAGAAAGGCGAGCGCTGCTCGGCCTCGGCCGCCTATCTGCACGATCATCTCGACCGGCCGAACCTCACCGGCGTCCCCGGCGCCGGGGCGAGCCGTATCCTCACGACCAAGGGCCGCGCCACCGGCGTCGCCTATCGCATCGGCCGGCAGGAGCATACCGCGCTGGCCGCCCGCGAAGTGCTGGTCTCCAGCGGCGCGCTGCAATCGCCGCAGCTTCTCATGCTGTCGGGCATCGGCCCCGCCGACGAACTGCGACGCCACGGCATTGCCGTCGTTGCCGACCGCCCGGAGGTCGGCGCCAACCTGCAGGACCATCTCGACTATACCAGCGTCTATCGCTCCTCCGACACCGACCTGCTCGGCATTGGCTTTACCGGCCTCAGGGCCATGGCCAAGGCGGCGGGAGAATGGAAGCGCGAGGGGACCGGGCTCCTGCGCTCGACCTTTGCCGAGTCCGGCGCCTTCCTCAAGACCGATCCGGCGCTCGACCGCCCGGACATCCAGCTGCATTTCGTCGTCGCCATGGTCGACGACCACGCGCGGCGCATGCACATGGGCTACGGCTATTCCTGCCATGTCTGCCTGCTTCGGCCCCATTCGCGCGGCCGCGTCGGCCTGAAGAGCGCCGATCCGATGGCAGCGCCGCTGATCGATCCGGCCTATCTGTCCGACCGCCGCGACCTCGACGGCCTGATCGCCGG
This sequence comes from Rhizobiaceae bacterium UBA1291, assembly GCA_002307905.1. GTDB lineage: Bacteria > Pseudomonadota > Alphaproteobacteria > Rhizobiales > Rhizobiaceae > Allorhizobium. The sequence continues at coordinate 3,809 of DBUL01000208.1, read as the reverse complement.
CACGCGGCTGATGCGCGACATCATGGAGGCCGCCCCGCTCGCCCGCTATCGCGGACGCGAACTCTATCCGGCCGGAAGCTCGAATGCCGAGCTGGAGGCGGCGATCCGGGCGCGGGCCGAGACGATCTATCCCCCCGCCGGCACCTGCCGCATGGGCGGAGACGAGGCCTCGGTCGTCGATCCTGATCTCAAGGTGCGCGGGGTCGAGGGTCTGCGCGTCGTCGACGCCTCGGTCATGCCGACCCTGATCGGCGGCAATACCAATGCGCCTGTCATCGCCATGGCGGAGAAGATCGCGGCGGGGATCCGCGCCGGCTAGGGCATGGTTCCCAAGACCAAGACCAAGCCCAAGACCAAGCCCAAGCCTGGGGGCTGCATTCGGACCTTCGCCGCGCGCGTCGTGGATGGCCGGCTGTCGCGGGTTGAAATCACGGCACCGCCCGGTAAGGTCGCGGCTCGCGGCATGTCGCCGTAGCGGGAGCACGCGCACTTGCGGGAATCTTCGACCAGCCGCCCTGCGGCAATCATCGTCATGGGGGTGAGCGGTTGCGGCAAGTCCTCGGTCGGCGCGCTGCTCGCCCAACGGCTGGGCCTCGCCTTCATCGAGGGCGACGCGCTGCATCCGGCGGCCAATGTCGAGAAGATGGCCATGGGTACGCCGCTTTCCGATGCCGACCGCTGGCCCTGGCTCGACATCATCGGCGCGGAAATGGCCGCATCGCTCGATCGCGGCGAGGGCATCGTCGTCTCATGCTCGGCGCTGAAGAATATCTACCGTGAGCGCCTGCGCGCCGCGACCGGCGGCGCGCTGGCCTTCGTCTATCTGCACGGTTCCCGCGACCTGCTCACCGAACGCATGGGCGCCCGCACCGGCCATTTCATGCCGCTCTCCCTGCTCGACAGCCAACTCGCCACCCTCGAAATCCCGACCGGCGAGCCGGGCGTGGTGACGGTCGATATCGACCAGAGCGTCGAGGGGATTGTCGCGGATGCGATGCGGGGGCTGGGGTAGGGGGCGGGCTGCCCCTCACCCTGACCCGACCGGGGTCGAGCCGCGTGTCTCGACCCGTCCTTCGGACCCCCGCAAGGGGGGAGAGGGGACGGCCACGGCGGTGCCGCTTGTCCCTTCTCCCCGTCACAACGGGGAGAAGGTGCCGGCAGGCGGATGAGGGGCAATGCGCAAGGAGCGAATGAGCCTCGTCGACAATGTGCTGGTGGTGCAGTACACGGAACTCGCTTCCCCCTCACCAACAAAATCTACGGCTTAGCTGCGCTAAGATCTTGATTTTGTAACCTCTCCACAAGGGGAGAGGCGGGGCGTCGCGCAGGGCGGAAAGTCTCCTCTCCCCTTGTGGGAGAGGAAGCAATTTCAGCGTCTTGGCGCAAGCCAAGTGCTAGAAATTGCAGGTGAGGGGGCTCAACCCAAAGCTCGCCCTAAACCCGCCCGTCCATCGTCAAAAGCGGCGTATAGAGCTCCGGCCGGCGGTCGCGGAAGAGGCCCCAGTTGCTGCGCTGGCGGGCAATGCCGTCGAGGTCGAAGGTGGCGGTGAGGATCGCTTCGCTCGTCCGATCCGCCTCGGCGACCTTGTTCCCCGTCTGGTCGGCGATGAAGGAAGAGCCGTAGAAGGTGAGTTCCGTGCCCTTGCGGCCCGGCTCCGTGCCGATGCGGTTGGATGCGATCACCGGCATGATGTTCGCCGCCGCATGGCCCTGCATGACGCGCTGCCAGTGGGCGGCGCTGTCGATGGTCGGGTCTTGCGGTTCAGAGCCGATCGCGGTCGGATAGAACAGCAACTCGGCGCCCTGGAGCGCCATGGCACGTGCCGCTTCCGGGAACCATTGGTCCCAGCAGATGCCGACGCCGATGCGGGCGTGCTTCGTCTGCCAGACCTGAAAACCGGTATCGCCCGGCGAGAAATAGTATTTCTCGGTATAGCCGGGGCCATCGGGAATATGGCTCTTGCGGTAGAGGCCGAGCACAACGCCATCGGCGTCGATGATCGCCACGCTGTTGAAATAGGTCTGTCCGGCCTTCTCGAAGAAGCTGATCGGCAGAACGACATCCAGCTCGGCGGAGAGCCTGGAAAAATGCGCAATCAGCGGATTGTTCTCGAAGGGCTTCGCCATGTCGAAGAAATCGCCGATCTGGTCCTGGCAGAAGTAGGGGGCCTCGAACAGCTCCTGGATCAGCACGATCTGGGCGCCCTCGGCGGCTGCCTTGCGGATCAGGCTTTCGGCGCGGGCGATATTGCCGGGAATGTCCCAGGTGCAGGCCATCTGGGTCGCGGCGACGGTGACTGTGCGCATGGAGTTCTCCTTAGACGCCGAGCTTGTCGCGCATGCCGTACCACCAGGCGCCGAGCATGGTGAGGGGCACGCGGAAGGTCGTGCCGCCGGGGAAGGGGAGGGCTTGCAGCGACGACCAGACATCGTAGCGGCCGGAATGGCCGGTGACCGCCTCGCCGAGGATCTTGCCGAGCAGGTGTGTCGTGGTCACGCCATGGCCGCTGTCGCCATGCGAGAAATAGACGTTGTCGGCAAGCTTGCCCATGTGCGGGATGCGGGTGAGCGTCAGGGCGAAATTACCGCTCCAGGCGAACTCGATCTTGGTATTGGCAAGCTGCGGGAAGGTTTTCAGCATGTTGGGGCGGATGACGCCGGTGAGATTGGCGGGATCCTGACCACCATAGCCGATGCCGCCGCCATAGAGCAGCCGGTTGTCGGCGGTGCGGCGGTAGTAGTCCAGGACGTAGTTGGCATCCTCGACGCAATAATTGGCCGGCAGCATTTCCTCGATCAACGCGGGATCGAGCGGTTCGGTCGCCATCACCTGGGAGGAGACCGGCATCATCTTGTCGGTGATCTTCGGCAGCAGGTTGCCGAGATAGGCATTGCCGCAGACCAGCACGTATTTCGCTACGACGGAGCCCTTGGCGGTGCGCACCACGGGATTGGCGCCCATGTCGACGCCGGTGACGCGCGACTGTTCGAAGATCTTGCCGCCCAGTCTTTCGACCGCGGCCGCTTCGCCGAGCACGAGGTTGAGCGGATGAATATGGCCGCCGAGCTTGTCGATCATGCCGCCGACATAACGGTCGGATTTCACATATCTGCCGACCTCGGCCTTGGAGACCATTTCGAGTCCGCTATGGCCGTGCGTCTCCCAATGGGCCTTCACATGCGCCATTTCGCGCACCTGCTTGTCGGTGAAGGCGGCGAAGAAGCCGCCGTCCACCAGGTCGCAGGCGATATTGTACTTCGCCACGCGCTCGCGGATGATCCGGCCGCCTTCCAGCGACATTTCGCCGAGGCGTTGCGCCTTGTCCGGCCCGTAGCGGCGGGCAATGGTCTCGAGGTCGCGGCTGTAGCCGTTGACGATCTGCCCGCCATTGCGGCCCGAGGCGCCGAAACCCACTTTCGCGGCCTCCAGTACCGCAACGCGAAAGCCGTGCTCCAGCAGGAACAGTGCGCTGGAAAGACCGGTATAGCCGGCGCCAATCACACACACATCGGTTTCGACCTCGCCTTGCAGCACAGGGCGAGGTGTAACGGCGTTGGCGGAAGCGGCGTAATACGACTGGGGGTAGGGGGTGTTCGCCATCCTGGAACCTCTGTTTTATATTTTTTACGAGTGCGTCGATCCTACCTGAGTTGAAAATCGGCTGCCAGCCATGCAAAAACTGCGGGTGATGTGGCCCTCGATAAAAAATTCGCATATTCATAGGGTTAGCTACGAAAAAGATGTTGACACACCTTCGGAATTCCGTAGAATGCCGCCTCACAGCAGGCACGTAGCTCAGTTGGTTAGA
>DBUL01000078.1:6145-11830 GCA_002307905.1 Rhizobiaceae bacterium UBA1291 | reverse complement strand
AGCCCGACCCGCGCCAGCGCCGCCGCCATCCTGGCATCGATCCTGAGCGAGCGCAGCGGAAGGGGAGAGAGAACATCCGCGATGTCTTCGTCGGCAACCACCTGACGGCTGGAAAAGCGAGCCGTCGCCCAGGACAGGCCCGGCGCCGACGAAATGGCGCCGCGCGCATCGAGCCCCAGCTGGAGAAGCCTGTGAAGAATATCCTCGATCATCGTCTTTTCGCCGCCGAACAGATGGGCGCAGCCGGTGATATCGAGCATCAGTCCGTCCGAGCCGTCGAGCGCCACCAGCGGCGTATAGCGGTCACACCAGTCGGCAATCGCGCCGAGAAAGCGCTGATCGGCCGACGGGTCGTCCTCGGCGACGTCAAGCGCCGGACAAATGGCACGCGCTTCCGCCAGGCCCTGGCCGACCTGCAAGCCGATCGCCTCGGCTGCCTCGTCGAGCGCGGTCAACCGCATGGCATTGGCAACCCGGCCGGCGCAGACGACCGGCGGATGGTCAGGACGCCCTGTCGAACGCCACGACAGTCCCCAGCGTCGGCGCGCCAGCCGATCGGTCGAGAGACGGGGAAACCAGAGCGCCAGGATGCGCCGGCCGGTGAGTGGGCCCTGTACCGGCATGAGCGGGAGTTGCGGGGTAAAACAGGCGGTCATCTTCATTCCACTCCAGGATCAGTTCGTGAGGGACCCCGATCCGGCTCTTTTCCGGAACGAGGCGAAAGACGGGTTTGCCGATGCTGCCGCCAAGCATCGATCCGTCGGTGAGGGTCCGCGCCGCCGCCGGCGCGGGTTCGACATGCAGGCGTAGCGAAGCGCTGCTCGCCTCTTCTTCTCCGCCCTGCCGCACAAGAAGCAGAAAACCGCCGGCATTTTTCGCCTTCAGGCTGAGACGCCGGCTTTCGGTCAGGCCGAAGCCGCGCGGATTGCCGGCAACCTCGAGCATCACCGCCGAGAAGGCGCCGCACGAGAGCGCCGCATCGGCAAGCCAGAGCGCGTCCTCCAGCCGCCGGGGCATGGCGTAAAGGAGTTCGCCTGGCCGCAATCCGTAGTCGGCAAGCCCCGCCGCATGGGGCAGGCCGGCCTCGCGCGCGACGAAACGGTCTCCGATCCAGAGGATCCGCTTTTCCGGCCGGTAGGGCTGGCCGGACAGGCAGAGCCCCAGCCCGAAGCCGCTGACGGCACCCGCATTCCTCAGCTGCGCCCCCCGGACTTCGATCATCGCGCCTGCCGGAAAGCCTTCCGGCAGCAGATTTTCGAGACGGCAAGCCTCCGTTGCTGGCCCAAGATAGTCGCGATTCCGCTTGTCGTCGGTTTCGCCCGCGTCGGGCGCAAGCCCGTCCGGAGGGGGCCTTCCTTCGATTTTCGCTATGGCTTCGCGCAAGGCAATAAGCCTCTCCTGCGCCAGAGCGGTCGCGCCCATGACGTCTCTCCTGCTGGAATGTTCTCTATATGTTCCTATGGATTCCAGAGCTTGCCAAAAGAGTCAACCGGATTCAGTGTGAATTTATTCCTTGACAGAATTCCCACTCGAAAAGCCGGGGCAAAGGTCTTATATGAAAACGAAGTAAGGAGTACCGATGGCCCGTATCGACCAGACCGAAGATTGGCGCGAGCGCCATGCCCCGACGATCAGCACATTCGAATCGCTGGCGATCGAGGCCTATGGCCATCTGCCCGAGGAATTCCGTGCGCTGACGGGCAATCTGATCATCGAGATCGCCGATTTTCCGACTGACGAAGTTTTCGAGGACATGGCGCTGGAGACGCCGTTCGACCTGCTCGGCCTGTTCGAGGGCCGCGGCATTTCCGAGCGTTTCACCATGGAAACCGGCGAAATGCCGAACCGGATCATGCTCTATCGCCGGCCGATCCTCGACTACTGGGCCGAGAATGAAGAAACCCTGGGCGACATCATCACCCATGTGCTGATCCACGAGATCGGTCATCATTTCGGCCTGTCCGACGACGACATGGAGCGGATCGAAGAAAGCGCGGAAGACGCCGCCGCGGAATCGGACGGCGTCACCGCTTCATTGAAGGATTAGCCCCGAGTCGCGAGAAAGTGAGCAATACCGGCTTCCGCGCAGCTGAGATCCTGCGCCGGCGTGCCTGAGCTGATGCCGATGCCGCCGACCACCTCGCCGTCGATGATAACCGGCAGACCGCCACCGACCACCATCAGTCGACCGCCAATCGCCGAATGAATGCCGAAGGTCGGATTGCCCGGTTGGCTGGCAGCACCGTATTCGTGGGTCGCCTTCTTCGCCGCAGCAGCAGTAAACGCCTTGTCGATGGCAATCGTCGTGCTGGTCACCTTGCCGCCGTCCATCCGTTCGAAGGCGATCAGTTGGCCGCTCTCGTCGGTAACCGCGATGCACATCGGCACCCCGATCTCGCGCGCCTTGTCGCTGGCGCCGGCAATCAGAAGGCGGGCATCGGAAATATCGAGACGTCGAATGGTAAGCATGGTCATTCTCCTGCAATGCGTGGGGGCCGGCGCCACCGCACTTCGACAGGGCGCCTCGCGCTCGGACCATGAGCGCAATCGCCCCTCAAGGACAATGTTGCCTGGCGGAAAAACATCTGTGCCGGAGAACCGGGGTCAGCGCTGGACCCTTGGGGCTTACTGCTCGCCGAGCTTCATGCTCGGGTCGTAGTCCTTGCCGTGCACGGTCTTCACCACAGCTTGTCCACAATGCATCTGGTTGGTCGCGGCATTGAAGGACAGGCTCGGCGCACCGTGCAGTTCCCAGCCCTTGTTGAGCGCATCGGTGACGCGATGACAAAAGGCCGCGTCGTCCGGTCCGGTGAGGAAACGATAGACTTTCATGATGCTCTGCCTTCTCTTTCTTCGATGAGCCGCACCTTGGCGAGCAGCCGCTCCGCCTGGTCGAGATGCAGCCGTTCGACCATGCGTCCGTCAAGATTGATGACGTTGAGGCCGGCCACGGCTGGATCGGCAAAGGCAGCGACGATCGTTCTTGCCTCGCAAAGCGCTTCCGCAGAAAAGCCGAAATGCTGGTTGGCACCATCGATCTGCGCCGGATGGATCAGCATCTTGCCGTCAAAGCCCATGGCACGGCCCTGCGCGCATTCCGCCTCGAAGGCGCTCAGCGCCTTGAATTCGTTCGACACGCTGTCGATCGCATCGAGCCCATAGGCGCGCGCCGCAAGGATCACCCGCATCAGGAACGGCACGAGATAGGTCCGTCCCGGCTCCGGAGCCACGCCGGTCTCCTTCCTGAGATCGTTCAGCCCGACGACGAAGCAGTCGAGCAGGCCGCCGGCGGTCCGCCCCGAACCGGCGATCGCCGCGGCGTTCAGCACGCCACGCGGCGTCTCGATCATCGCCCAGATCCTGAGACTTTCCGTCGCATCCGACTCAGCCAGAAGATCGGCGACGCGCTGTACGTCGTCCGGCCCATCGACCTTGGGCAAGAGCACCGCATCCGGCCGGCAGGCGACCACTGCCGCCATGTCCTCGACAAAGAATTCGCTGTCGAGTGCGTTCACGCGGATGATCGCCTCGCGGCCCTGAAGCGGCGTCTCGGCAAAGAAACGGCGCAGATTCTCCCGCGCTTCGGCCTTTTTCTCCGGCGCGACGGAATCCTCGAGATCGAAAATGACGGCGTCGCAGGCAAGCCCGTGCGCCTTTTCAAGTGCTCGGACATTGATCGCCGGCACGCTGAGCACGGAACGGCGCAGCCGCGCGGGGTGATGGGAATTGATCGATTTCATGGCGAAAGTTCTGCCAATCTTTCGCCCGCCACGCAAGGCGACATTTCAGGCAAAGCCCTTGCATTTCGAGGGGAGAAGGACCACCTTGGCATACGAGAAAGGATGTCCATCATGCACAATCTCCGTTCCATCGCCATTGCCGCCGCCGGCATCGTCGTGCTCGCCATCGCCGCCGTCTTTACCGTCTCGCTGACGCTGATCGCCGGCGCCGTGCTGACGCTGACGCTAGCCGCCCGCATGTTGACCCTGCGATCGAAGAAGGCGCCGGTCTACGCCAAGGCGAAGACTCAAGGCCAGGCCCGCGAGATTCGCGTGTGGAATGACGGTCGCGGCACCATTATCGATCTTTGAGTCGAACCGACGGAAAGCCCGGAAAAACTGATGCTTCGGCGTCCGGGCGTACCCGTTTGGCCAATATAGGCCTTCAAATCCGCGCTATTTCCCTCTAATGGCTGCTGGAGTTCTCCAATTGCATTCCGAAGGCAGGGTCTGATGGAAAAGTTCGTAAAGCTCACCGGCGTCGCGGCACCGCTTCCGGTCGTCAACGTCGACACCGACATGATCATCCCGAAGGATTATCTGAAGACCATCAAGCGCACCGGTCTGGGCACCGGCCTGTTCGCCGAAGCCCGCTACAAGGAAGACGGCTCGGAAAACCCTGATTTCGTCCTCAACAAACCGGCCTATCGCAATGCCCAGATCCTCGTCGCCGGTGACAATTTCGGCTGCGGCTCGTCGCGCGAGCATGCCCCTTGGGCGCTGCTGGACTTCGGCATCCGCTGCGTGATCTCCACGAGCTTCGCCGACATTTTCTACAACAACTGTTTCAAGAACGGCATCCTGCCGATCGTCGTCAGCCCCGAAGACCTGGACAAGCTGATGGACGACGCCAGCCGCGGCTCCAACGCCGTGCTTTCGGTCGACCTTGAATCGCAGGAAATCACCGGCCCGGACGGTGGAACGATCAAGTTCGACATCGACGCCTTCAAGCGCCATTGCCTGCTGAACGGCCTCGACGACATCGGCCTGACGCTGGAAAAGGCCTCAAGCATCGCGGCATTCGAAAAAGCCAACGCCCAGACGCATCCCTGGGCCTGACCGAACATTGACCGGCGCGACGACGGCTTGCTCGTCTTCGCGCCGCAAAACACCCGCTACGACCGCCTCCCACCGTACCGTTCTGCCGCCGAGTGTCCTTGAAATGCGGGTTCTTGCCCGATAGAAGGCGGCAACTCTTTTCCAAAGCCAGGGAGGCTTTTCATGACACAGCGCAATCTCTTCCTTCTGCCCGGCGACGGCATCGGCCCGGAAGCCATGGGCGAGGTCCGCAAGATCATCGCCTACATGAATGCCGAGCAGGACGCCGGCTTTGAAACCGACGAAGGCCTGGTCGGCGGCTGCGCCTACGACGCCCATGGCGCGGCGATCTCCGAGGGNNCCGAGGGCGACATGGCCAAGGCCATGAACGCCGATGCCGTGCTGTTCGGCGCCGTCGGCGGCCCCAAGTGGGACGACGTTCCCTATGAGGTCCGTCCCGAAGCCGGCCTGCTGCGCCTGCGCAAGGACCTCGAACTGTTCGCCAACCTGCGCCCGGCGATCTGCTATCCGGCGCTTGCCAATGCCTCGTCGCTCAAAGCCGAACTGGTCGAGGGCCTCGACATCCTGATCGTGCGCGAACTGACCGGCGGCGTCTATTTCGGCGAGCCGAAGACCATCACCGATCTCGGCAACGGCCAGAAGCGGGCGATCGACACCCAGGTCTACGACACCTACGAGATCGAGCGCATCGCCTCGGTCGCCTTCGAACTGGCGCGCACCCGCAAGAACCGTGTCTGCTCGATGGAAAAGCGCAACGTCATGAAGTCGGGCGTGTTGTGGAACCAGGTCGTCACCGAGACCCACAAGGCTAAATACCCCGACGTCCAACTCGAGCACATGCTGGCCG
>DBUL01000078.1:0-6140 GCA_002307905.1 Rhizobiaceae bacterium UBA1291 | reverse complement strand
CGGCAAGGGCATCGCCAACCCGATCGCCATGATCGCCTCCTTCGCCATGTGCCTGCGCTACTCCTTCAACATGGTCAGGGAAGCCGACAACCTCGAAAAGGCGATCGCCAATGTGCTCGACAAGGGCATCCGCACCGGCGACATCATGAGCGAAGGCGCGACAAAGGTCGGCACCGCCGAGATGGGCGACGCCATCCTTTCCGAGTTCAAGGCGCTGTCGGCCTGACAGGCTCTTGCATTTGAAAGCCGCGGCAACCATCTTGCCGCGGCTGCCTGCCGTTCGTAGAAGCCGCTCCAGGCCTTCTCCCTCGCCCGGCAGGCTGAATGAAGCGGAAGGCTGGACGTGAGCGGCATCGACAAGATCAGGACCTGGCTGAACAAGCGTCGTGACCTCAACCGGCACCCGCCCGCGCCGCATTACTGGCAGATCTTCGCCGTCGTCGCCGCCAATCTGGTCCTTTTGTCCTTCCTGATCCTCGACGAGCCGGTCGGCGCTTCGCGCCACCGGGATATCTTCACCCGTTCGCTCGGCAGGATGATCACTGAGTTCGGCAGTTCCGGCTGGATCCTGATCGCCTCTGCCATGCTCTTCGTCACCGGGCTAGCCTCCTATCGCCTTGCGGGCGGCGCGAAACAGCGTTTTCGCGCGCACCATACCGCCGGGATCGCTGCCTACGTCTTCCTCGCCATCGCGCTTTCGGGTTTGTCGGCCAATCTCCTCAAGCGGGTGATCGGCCGCCCACGCCCCCGCCAGTTCGAAGATTCCGGCGCGTTCGGCTTTTCGCCCTTCAGCGGCTCGGGGTTCGAGAGCTTCCCCTCCGGCCACGCAACCACCGTCGGCGCGATCTTCATGGTCCTGATCCTCCTTCTGCCGCGCTACCGGCTCGCCTTCATGCTCCTGGCGCTGTGGATGGGTTTCAGCCGCGTCATGGTCGGCGCCCATTATCCGAGCGACGTAATCGCGGGCCTCTCCTTCGGCGCCTGGTTCTCGCTGCTCCTGGCCAATATCTTTGCCCGCTACCGGCTGGTCTTCATGCCCGACGCCAAGGGCTGGCCTGTGCCGCGTCTCGCGCCGCTGCCCCACCATCCGCCTAGCTGAGCGGACAGCCTGACATCACAACTGCGTGAAAACGAGGCAGGGATGACCGTTCCCCTCTCGCTCGCAGAACCGATTTCCCATCTCCTGCGTAATACTGTTTTGAACGTGCCGCGGCGCGGGACCCTTGCCATCGGCAAAATACGTCCTACGCGCGATGGAACCCGACGGTCCTTGGCCCGTTCATGAATGAGTGCCGGGACGAAACGAACCCGTCCTGATCGTACCGCCCATGGAGACGACGATGAAAGCCATGTCCGCTGACAGACACATCATCCGATTTGCGATGGCCCAACCCTACCTTGAGCGCCAGGAGGAGCTGGATCTGGCGATCCGCTGGAGGGACAACAACGATCAGGATGCGCGCAACCGCATTGCACATGCCCATATGCGCCTGGTGATTGCCATGGCCTCCAAGTTTCGAGGCTTCGGCCTGCCCCTCAATGACTTGATCCAGGAAGGCTATATCGGCCTTTTGGAGGCGGCGGCCCGCTTCGAGCCGGCGCGTGAAGTCCGCTTCTCGACCTATGCCGGCTGGTGGATCCGCGCCTCGATGCAGGATTACATCCTGCGCAACTGGTCGATCGTGCGCGGCGGCACGAGCTCTTCGCAGAAGGCGCTGTTCTTCAACTTGCGCCGCCTGCGCGCCAAGCTCGCCCAGGGCGACAACCGCCTGAGCGACCAGGCCATCCACGAGGAAATCGCCACGGCGCTCGGCGTTAGCCTCGCCGACGTCCAGTCCATGGACGCTCGCCTCTCGGGTAACGACGCCTCGCTGCAGGCCCCGATCAAGGGACGCGATGGCGACGGCAGCGAACAGCTTGAGATGCTGGAGAGCCACGACTTGCCGCCCGACGAGCAGGTGCGCGGCATTATCGACGGCGAGCGCTGGCGCGGCTGGCTGAAGAACGCCTTGACCGAGCTCAACGACCGCGAGAACCGCATCATCAAGGCTCGTCGACTGACGGAAGAGGGCGCGACGCTGGAAGAACTGGGCGCCGAGCTCGGCATTTCCAAGGAGCGCGTCCGGCAGATCGAGACCCGGGCACTGGAGAAGCTCAAAGCCGCCCTCACCCACTACGGCCCTAAGGCGGAACAAATGCGCGAAATGGCTTTCTAGCAAAAAGATAATCGGAAGCGACAGCGAAATGGCCGGTTTCGACCGGCCCTTTCGTTATTCCGAGATGATCTTGACCCTGGCGCCCGGCGTGACCGTAGACGTCGGGCTGAGCGCATTGATCAGCCGGAAAAGCTCGATCTTGCGGTCCGTCCCCATCATCCTTGCCGAAAGCGTGGCGATCGTATCGCCCGCCCCGACCGTCACGACGCGAACGCGGAGCGGCTTCAGCGTGGCCGCTTCTTCCGGCGTGATTCCCCGGAAGCTCGCCCGCAGCGTTTCCGCGGTCGGCGCCAGCACCGCACTTCCCTTCGGCACGGCCGTCAGGAAGCGAAAAATCTGCGGTCCGATCCGGATCACCGTGATATCGAAATCCCAGCGCTCGGCCGAGGCGCGCGCCGTGGCGGCCTCCAGTCCGTTGACCTGCACCGCGCGGATCGTTTCAGGCAGAAGCCCCGTCACCCAGCCGCTGGAGATATAATTCGCCAAGCTGCGGCGCTCTGCATCGGCCACCCCGTCAAAGCGGATCGCCACGTCGCCCGGACCGGTGGCGAGCACCGCCTCCACCTTGTTGTCGATCTGGAACCCGTCCGGAACCTCGAAACGGATGCCGAGGCTGCCGTGCAGGAACGTCTGTCCGCGGACATAGCCCTCCTCCGGGCTGTCGCCATAGAGCAGGCCTTCGATGCCCCTGAGATAATATTCGCGGCCCGATTCGCCGTGCGTCCCTTCCGGTCCGAAGGCGCGCGCGTGCCGCCTCGCCAGCTCGACGCGCTGCGGCGCATTCGGATGGCTGGACAGAAAGTCGAGGCTCTGGTCGGCGTCGGGATCGACCGAGGTGAATTGGCTGTAGCGCGCCATCGCATCGAGGAAGCGGGCCGCCGCATAGGGATCGTAGCGGGCTTCGCCAAGCGTGCGCACCCCGATCACGTCGGCCTGCAATTCCTGCTGGCGGGAGAAGGCCGCCAGGCGAAGCTTGCCGCGCGCCAGCGCCTGCTTGCCGGCAAGATCGCTCGACAGAACTTCGGCGACAACCCGGCTGGCGATCACTTCCGCCTCTTCGCGGCGCTGCCGCTCGATACCGTGGTTCGCCGTCACATGGGCCATCTCGTGGCTCAGCACCGCCGCCACTTCCGAGGCGTCATTGGCGAGCGCCAGCAGGCCGCGGGTAACGTAGAGATAGCCACCGGGTAGGGCGAATGCGTTGATCGCCGGGGAGTTGAGAATGGTGATGCGATAGGACTGATTCGGATTTTCCGAGACCGCCGTCAGCGCGCCGGTGATCCTGGCAACCAGCTTTTCCGTCTTTTCGTCGTGATATTCGCCGCCATAGCTTGCGACAATGCGCGGATGCTCGCGCGCACCCATCTGGGCGCGCGGATCGTCCTTCTGCACCTGATCAACGATCTGCGGATTATCGGAGGGACCGACACTCGGCACATAGGCCTGCTCGAACAGCGTCTGACAGGAGCTAAGCGCCAGCGATGCGGCAAGAAGCGCGATCACACCGCGCGCGCGACCGCAACTGCGGCGCGGTCGCAACCGATCGACCGGCAACTGGCCCTTACCGCTCATCATGTACGTCCTGCCCCGATACCAACGCGTTCTGAGCCCTTCTGCATCGCTCGAAGCATCCCCACAGCCGGATTTCGATCCGGGTAGCAACCTCTCGCCTCTGTGCGGTCCTTTTAGCATCATTCGTTAGATATGGATAAATTGCATGAGGAAAAAAGGGCGAAGCGAATAATCGCAAAGAAAGAACGAAATTGACCAACCGGGGCCTTCGTGGGCATGCCATCGCTGCACGTCTAAAATAAGGCAGTGCCATCCGCCCCCGCTTCATTCGCCGTGGGGATGGCCCAGGAATTCGGCAAGCGAGGCAATCCCCGTCGTGGCAAAAAATTCCTCCTTCGGCGCGCTGAGAACGATGTGTCCGCTTTCGAGGAACAGCACATCGCTCGCCAATCGCTCCACCTCCTGCCGATCGTGACTGACGATGACGATCGTATGGCCCGTCTCGCGGTGCAGCGCCATCAACAGGTCGGCCATGGCGGCCCGCAAGCCGGGATCGAGCGCCGCGAACGGCTCGTCGAGCAACATGACGGACTTGCGCCGCACCAGGGCCCGGGCAAATGCTGCCCGCTGCCGTTCACCGCCCGAAAGCGTCGCCGGCAGCCGTTTCTCGTATCCGCCGAGCCCGACCCGCGCCAGCGCCTGCGACACGGCCTGCCGATCCGCCGGCTTGAGTCTGAGCGCTGGATCGATCCCGAGGCCGACATTGGTGAAGAGGTCGAGATGGGCAAAGAGATTATTGTCCTGGAACACCAGCGAAACCGGCCGGGCGGCAGGCCCAAGCCCATTCATGTCCTCGCCCCCGATCAGCACACGGCCGCTGTCAGGCTGCTCGAAGCCGGCGATCAGGTTGAGCAGNNTCCAAGGTGGAGGGTGACACCGTCCAGAACGACGGCGCTTTGTCTCTCAGCCGGCATTGCGGCTCTCCTTTCGCGACAGGCCAGGTGTTCCCGCGAGCGCCAGCAAGAGGCAGACCAGACCGAGCACAAGCGCCAGCCCGTCCGCATCCTGGCTGCGATAGGCGCCCATGCGGCTGTAGATCAGCCATGGCAGGGTAATGAGGTTTTCCGAACCGAACAGCGCGACCGCGCCGAGATCGCCGAGCGACAACGCCATGGCAAAAGACAGCGCCGTCAGGATCGGCCGGCGCAGCACCGGCCAGTCGATCAGGCGGAAACGGGCAAAGCCCGCAATAGCGAGACTGTCGGCGAGTCGGGCGCTACGCTGGCGATGCTCTTCAAAAGCCGGGGCAAGCACCCGCATGGCGAAGGGCAGCGCCATCAGCGCATTGATGCAGACGACGATCGCCGGGGCAAATCGCGCGACATCGCCCTGGGCGCGCAGCACCAGGAACCAGCCGGTACCGAGCACCGCCGTCGGAACCAGCAGCACGAGCGAGGATACGGCCCCAAGCCCGGCTGAGGCGAGCACCGCAATCGGCAAGGGACGACGGCCGGCACCGAGCGCTGCCCGTGCCCGGATCACCGCAATGCCAACCAGAACCGAAACGAGCGCCGCCGAAAGCCCGATGACAAGACTGGTCGTCGCGGCGCGCAGCACCGCCTGATCGGAAAAGAGCCTAGCAAGATCCGATTGCAGGCCGGCGACGAGGACCTGTCCGAGCGGTAGCCCAAGAAAGAGCGCCGCCGCGAGGATCAGAATGCCATCGCCGAGCCGGGCCGGCAGCGTCCTTGCATCGAACCGTCGTGCAGCACCACCGAGTGTTGTGCCGGGATCGGAAGGTGCGGGGAACAGCGCCATCGCCCCAAGGATCGCCGCCGTCACCACGATCTGCAGGAAAGCGAGCGACACGGCGCGGGCCGGGTCGAAATCGAGCCGCAGCGCCTGATAGATCGCCACTTCGATCGTCGTTGCCGCCGGACCGCCGCCGAGCACCAGGACGAGGGTGAAACTGGTGGCGCAGAGCATGAAGATCAGCCCGGCGATGCCGGGAATGATCCGCCACAGGACCGGCCATTCGATAAAACGGAAGACCGCGAAGCCCCCCATGCCGAGGCTGGCGCTCGTGCGCCAGTATTCGGGGGGAATCCGCTCAAGCCCGGACAGCATCAGCCGCGCAGCGAGCGGCATGTTGAAGAAGACATGCGCGAGCAGGATGCCGGAAAGCCCGTATATGCTGAACCGCTCCCCGACACCGAGCCCGGCCAGCGCGTCATTCACCAGACCTTGCCGGCCCCAGATGCCGATGATCCCGAGCGCGCCGATCAACACCGGCAGGCCCATGGGTACCGCCATCAGGCGGATCAGCCACTTGCGCCCAATAAACCGCGGCTGGCGGGCAAGCGCGCGCGCCACCGGGAGAGCCGCTCCCACCGAGAGCAAGGTCGACAGCAA
>DBUL01000015.1 GCA_002307905.1 Rhizobiaceae bacterium UBA1291 | reverse complement strand
GGCTGCGCCAAACGGCGGAGCGGCTGCAGGCGCGCCATCTCGCTTCCATGGTCGGCTCGCGCCAGACCGTGCTTGTCGAAATGACCGGGATGGCCCATACGGAAAACTTCACCCTCGTCGCCGCACCGGACCTGATCCCCCGCAGCCTCATTGCGGTGACGATCACCGGCCACAACGGCCGGCATCTCGACATGCAACCGGCGACCGCCTCGGCCGCCTGACAGAACGGACAACAGCTTCATGGCGCTCGGCTTCATCAAGAAAGTCTTCACCTTCGGCAAGGACAAGCCGATGGGCGAAAAGCCGGCAGAGGCGGAGGATTTCGCCAGCCTCGTCGATGCGGCCGAAGAGGTCGAGGCCGGCGAGACGATCGAGGCACTGTCCGAAGCGACCGATCCGATCGCGCCAGAAGTCATCGACACCGCCGGCGGCCCGGCAGCGGATGAATCGGAGGCCGAGGTGATCGCAGAGGTCGCAGCCACGCCGGCGAAGCCCGCAGAACAAGAAACACCGGAAGAGAATTTTCATCCGCAGCCGGAACAACCGGCCGACGTCACCCATGGCGTGCTGGAGCAGGACGAGAATGATGCGGTGACTCTGCCCAAGGGCTTCGCCACCGCCGCATCCATGCCCGAGCCCGAGCCGGAAGTGCCAGCCGCGAAGCTCTCCTGGTTCCAGCGCTTGCGTCAGGGGCTTGCCCGCACCTCCTCACAGCTCACCGGTCAGATCGCCGCGCTGTTCACCAAGCGCAAGCTCGATGAGGAGACGCTCGAGGAGCTGGAAGACCTGCTGATCCAGGCCGATCTCGGCGTCGAGACCGCCCTGCGTATCACCGACACGCTGTCGTCCGAGCGCTATGGCAAGGACGTGACCGGCGAGGACGTTTCGCGCATCATGGCGGCCGAGATCACCAAGGTGCTGAAGCCGGTGGCCAAACCGCTGGCACTCGACCTGTCCCACAAGCCGCATGTCATTCTGGTGGTCGGCGTCAACGGTACGGGCAAGACAACGACCATTGGCAAACTGGCTGCCAAGCTATCAGGCTCGGGCCTGAAGGTCATGATGGCCGCCGGTGACACCTTCCGTGCCGCGGCAATCGAGCAGCTGAAAATCTGGGCCGACCGCACCGGCTCGACCTTCATCGGCACCAAGCTGGGTGCCGACGCCGCCAGCCTTGCCTACGAGGCCTTCGAGAAGGCGCGGGCCGAAAAGTCGGACGTGCTGATCATCGACACCGCCGGCCGACTGCAGAACAAGACGGAACTGATGGCAGAGCTGGAAAAGATCGTCCGCGTGCTCGGCAAGCTCGATCCGGATGCGCCGCATACCGTGTTGCAGACGCTCGACGCGACCACCGGCCAGAACGCCCTCAATCAGGTCGAGATTTTCCGCAATGTCGCCGGCGTCAACGGGCTGATCATGACCAAGCTCGACGGCACGGCCCGCGGCGGCATCCTCGTCGCCATCGCCGCCAAGCACAAGCTGCCGGTCTATTTCATCGGGGTAGGCGAAGGCATCGACGATCTCGAGCCCTTCGAGGCCGAGGATTTCGCCGCTGCGATTGCCGGTCTTCACCATTGAGCCATAAGCCGGACAGCACACCGGAATTGAAAGAAAAGACAATGAGCAATTTCGAAAGCGACATCAAGCCGACGCGCGAGGAACGCCATCACCCCGTGCTGAAGATGGTACTGGAAATCGGGCCGCTCATGGTCTTCTTCTTCGGCAATCTGCGGGGCGAATGGCTGGCAAAAACCTTCCCGGCGCTCACCGCTGTCGGCGGGCCGCTCCTGATCGCCACTGCGCTCTTCATGGTGGCGACCGTCCTCTCGCTCATCGTTTCCAAGATCGTCTTCAAGCATCTGCCGGTCATGCCCTTCGTCTCGGGCGTCGTCGTCATGGTTTTCGGCTCGCTGTCGATCTGGTTGCAGGACGAGACCTTCATCAAGATGAAGCCGACGATCGTCAACACGCTGTTCGGCTTGGTCCTGCTCGGTGGCCTGTTCTTCGGCAAATCCTTGCTCGGCTACGTGTTCAATGCCGCCTTCCAGCTCGACGCCGAAGGCTGGAAGAAGCTGACACTGCGCTGGGGTCTGTTCTTCCTGTTCCTTGCCGTGCTCAATGAAGTGATCTGGCGCAACTTCTCCGATGCCGTCTGGGTCAATTTCAAGGTCTGGGGCACCATGCCGATCACCATCCTGTTCACCCTCTCCCAGATGCCGCTGATCATGCGCCACTCGCTTGAGGCGCAGAAGGAAACGGCAAACGGGGGTGAGGCCGAATGAGCGACGGTCCCGTGACGCTTGCCGACGACGACCGCGCCACGCGCGTCTGGCTCGCTGCTGCGGCCACCTTCCTCATCGTGCAGATCATCACGCTCGCTCTGATGGGCCGCATTCCGATCTGCGAATGCGGCTATGTCCGGCTGTTCGAACCCGGCGTCAACACCGCCGGCAATTCGCAGCACATTTCCGACTGGTACACGCCGTCGCACATCATCCACGGCTTCCTGTTCTATTGGCTGGCGACCCTCGTGCTGCGCCGCGCCTCGTTCGGCGCCAAGCTCACGCTCGCCGTCGTCGTCGAAGTGGCCTGGGAACTGCTGGAGAACTCGCCGATCATCATCGACCGCTACCGCACCGCCACCATGGCGATCGGCTATCAGGGCGACAGCATCCTCAATTCGGCGATGGATACGGTGGCCATGGTTCTCGGCTTCCTCTTCGCCGCCCGCGCGCCGGTCTGGCTGACAATAATGCTCGCCATCGGCTTCGAGGTCGCAACCGCCATCGTCATCCGCGACAACCTTACGCTCAACGTGCTGATGCTCGTCTGGCCGGTCGATGCGATCAAGGCATGGCAGGCAGCGCTCTGAGGATTACGCCTCAGGAGCCTGCGAGCGCCTTCTCGATCGCCGGATAAAGACCGTTCTCGAGCGATTGCGGATCGAAGGGGCCGACTTTCTTGTAGAGGATCGTGCCGTCGGCGGCGACGAGATAGCTTTCCGGTATGCCGTAGACACCCCAGTCGATCGCCGCCTGGCCATTCGGGTCGACGCCGATCGCGGTGTAGGGATTGCCCAGTTCACCGAGGAAACGCAGTGCGTTGTCGTTTTTGTCCTTGTAGTTGATGCCGACGACATCGAGCCGCGGATCCTTCGCCAGCTCCTTCAGGATCGGATGCTCCTGCCGGCACGGCACGCACCAGGAGGCAAAGACATTGACCAGGGTCAGCTTGCCGGCAATCGCCTCCGAGGTGAGCGGCGGAGTGTTCGAGCCGTCGAGCCCCGGCATGGCAAGAGCCGGCGCCTTGGTACCGATCAGCGCCGAGGGGATGGCCGACACGTCCTTGCCGTTGACCTCCTGGTCGTAGAGCATCTTGCCCGCCGTCACGGCAAACACCGCGAAAACTGCCAGCGGTATGATCGCAAGCATGTAGCGACCGATGCCCCGACGGGCGCCATCCTTGGTTTCGATCTCGCTCATTCGGAAGCCCCGGATGCGGCAGTCGCCGAACGTCGGCGGATACCGGCCGCCTCGAGCGCCTTCAACTCAGCCTGGCGCGCCCGGCCGTCGAGCCAGACCCACGCGATCAGGGCAAGAACGATCAGCGCGCTGACGCCATAGGAGAGATAGATATAGAAAGCGTGGCTCACGGCGAAACCTCCCGGCCGGCCATCCGGGCCGCCATGCGACGCTGCGTGGCGATCCGCCGTCGCCAGATCTCGTTACGCATCGCCATCAGATGAAGCGTGAAGAACAGGAAGGTGAAAGCAAAGGCCATCACGAGCAGTGGCCAGAGGAATTCCGGATCGATGGTCGGGCCGTCCATGCGAATGACGCTGGCCGGTTGATGCAGCGTATTCCACCATTCGACCGAGAACTTGATGATCGGGATGTTGACGAAGCCGACGAGGATCAGCACGGCGCTGAGACGGGCGGCCTTTGAGGCGTCGTCCATGGCGCGGTTGAGTGCGATCAGCCCGAGATACATGAGGAAGAGCACGAAAACCGAGGTGAGCCGCGCGTCCCAGACCCACCAAGTGCCCCACATCGGCTTGCCCCAGAGCGAGCCGGTAATCAGCGCGATCAGCGTGAAGGCAGCGCCCAGCGGAGCGGCGGCCTTGTGGCTGACATCGGCCAGCGGATGGCGCCAGACCAGCGTGCCTATCGCCGAGAGGGCCATCACCGAATAGCACATCATCGACAGCCAGGCCGCCGGCACATGTACATACATGATGCGCACCGTCTCGCCCTGCTGGTAATCGCCTTCGGTGTTGAAGCTCATGTAGAGCCCGACGGCGAAAAGCAGCGCGGTGAGGGCCGACAGCCACGGCAGGATGCGGCCGGACAGCCCTAGGAACCGGGTCGGATTGGCGAGTTCGCTGAACTTTGAAAGGGCAAGATTCATAGTGTTCATGGAATGCTTCTAACCTGAGAGGTTTGGAACTGCAATTGATCCCGGTCAATCCGAGGCGCTGCGCAGCGCCAGCGCCGCAGCCAGCGGACCGATCACCGCAAAAAACAGCGTAATGGCGATCAGAAACAGGAAGGGCGGCATAAATGGGGCGGGGTCCTCGACGGCCGCATAGGATGCGCTGACGCCGAAGATCAGCACAGGAATGGCGAGCGGCAGGACGAGGATCGAGACTAAAAGCCCGCCGCGCGGAGGGGGGGGNNCCCCCCGCCGCACCGATGAACGTGATCGCCGGCGAGCCGACGAAGAGCGTCAGCATGACCGCGCCGATCGCCACCTCGTTCATGTTCATGAACAGGCCGAGCAGCGGCGAGGCGATGACCAGCGGCAGGCTGGTCGCCACCCAGAGTGCCAGGCACT
>DBUL01000087.1:651-2718 GCA_002307905.1 Rhizobiaceae bacterium UBA1291 | reverse complement strand
GCTCGTCCTTTATGACGGCCCGGGCTTCGGTCTTTTTACCGCCGCGGCGCTCACGTCCCCGGTCCTTGTCCTTGTCCTTGTCGCGCGATCCGCGCCGGCCACGGCCCTCGTCCTGGCTTTCCGCCATGGCGGGCAGCGAGGTGAGATCGCCGTCGAGCCATTCGAGCTGCCGGCCGATCAGCTTCTCGATCGCGTCGAGATACTTGGTGTCGCTGCGCGTCACCAGCGTGAAGGCGGCGCCGGAGCGGCCGGCACGGCNNGAAATTGAAGACGTGGCTGACATCGGGAATGTCAAGACCGCGCGCCGCGACGTCGGAGGCGACGAGCAGGGTGATCTGATTGTCCTTGAAACCCGCCAGCATATTGGTGCGCGAACGCTGGTCCATGTCGCCGTGCAGGGCGCCGACCGAGAATCCGTGGCGCTCCAGCGAGCGGAACAGGTCGGCGACATCCTTCTTGCGGTTGCAGAAGATGATGGCGTTCTTCAGGTCTTCCTGGGCGCGGATCAGGTCGCGCAGCGTCGAGCGCTTCTCGTAGTCCTTGTTGTGGGCGGCGACGAGGCGCTGCGTCACGGTGATGGCCGTCGAAGACGGCAGCGAGACTTCGATTCGCTCCGGGTTCTGCAGGAAACGGTCGGCCAGCTTCTGGATCTCCGGCGGCATANNGCATGCGGTCGGCTTCGTCGATGACGAGGATCTCGACGCCGGTCATCAAAAGCTTGCCGCGTTCGCAATGGTCGAGCAGGCGGCCGGGCGTGCAGATCAGCACGTCGGCGCCGCGTTCGAGCTTGCGGTTCTGCTCTTCGAAGGACACGCCGCCGATCAAGAGTGCGACGTTCAGCTTGTGGTTCTTGCCATACTTCTCGAAGTTCTCGGCGACCTGGGCGGCCAGTTCGCGGGTCGGCTCCAAAATCAGCGTGCGCGGCATGCGCGCGCGGGCCCGGCCGTTTTCGAGCAGGGTCAGCATGGGCAGTACGAAGGATGCGGTCTTGCCCGTGCCGGTCTGCGCGATGCCGCAGATGTCGCGGCGCTGCAGGGCAAACGGGATGGCGCCAGCCTGGATCGGCGTCGGCACGGTGTAGCCGGCGTCGGTGACGGCTGAAAGTACTTTTTGGCTCAGGCCAAGGTCAGCAAATGTGGTCAAAGGGGAATCTATTCCGTTCCGGTTCTTTCGAACGCAATTAGGCCGCCCGTGGTGCGGGCGACAACGTCAGCGCGGAATAGGGCCAAAATGCTTGAAAGTCAAGGAAACAGCCGGATTTGCAGTAACAAAGGGTGAATGGTGGGATCAACTGCCGCGATGCGTGGCAATTACCGCTATCCCGGCGCAGGCAAGCACCGTTCCGGCTCCGCGGTTGACGGTCTTCACGATGCGCGGCGTGCTGAGCAGGCGCCGTGCGCGGCCGGCGATCCAGACATGGCCTCCGACCACCACCATCTCGACGGCGACGATCACAGCCGCGAGCGACAGATAGCCGCCGGCGGAGAAGTCCGCGCCGACGAAGTTCGGCAGAAGGGCGAGGTAGAAGAGCGGCATTTTCGGGTTGCCGAGATTGAGCGCGATCGCCGTCAGGCAGACCGTCACCAGGTCGCGGCCGCGCTCCGGTTCGGCTACCTCGGCGACGACCGGTTTCGTCGTCCACAGCCGGATGCCCATGTAGATGAGATAAGCCGCGCCGCCATAGCGCAGCACGGTCATGGCAAGGCCCATTTCGCTGGCGATGAGCGACAGGCCGAAGGCGGCGAGCGCCAGATAGATGAGGATGCCGATCACGGTTCCGAACCCGTAGGCGATGCCCGACGAGGCGCCGTGCGACACGGTGCGCGCCATGATCGTCATGTTGTCGGGGCCGGGGCTTGCGGCGAAGACGAAGAAGGCGAGGGCAAAAGCGAGAAGGGCTTGCGGTTCCATGGTTGATCCGGCGTTGCGGGCATGGTCCACTTTACAGGCCGGTGCCGGCCCGTCAATTGATGAGCGTGGTCAACTTCATGCCGGCATTGAGGAAGCGCATCGGGTCGAGTGCTGAACCATTGCGGCGGACTTCATAGTGCAGATGCGGGCCGGTCG
>DBUL01000087.1:0-620 GCA_002307905.1 Rhizobiaceae bacterium UBA1291 | reverse complement strand
CCGCCAGCCGGTCCGGCGGCCATGATCCTGCCGGCGCCGGCGCTCTTGATCTCGCCGCCAACCGGAGAGCGGAAATCGATGCCGGCATGCATGGCAAGGCCGCCGAGGAAGGGATCCGGTCGGTTGCCGAAACGGCTCGTGATGTCCTTGCCGGGAGCGGGATTGGCGAAGGGAAGCCGCCTTGCGGTGTCGCGCACGTCCTCTAGGCGGGTCAGCGCCGCATCGAGTTCGTTCAGCGAGGCGTTGAACGGTTCTGATGACTGTGGTGCGAGATAGGGGCCGCCGATGGCTTCGTCGGGAGTGACTGGGCTCGTCATGTCCAGGGGAATTCCATTGCGCTGCAATATGCCGGAGATTTTTTCGGCGGTTTCTGTCGCCCCGCTGGTCAAGCGCTGGATTCGGTCGATCTGGTCCTGCTCGATGTCTTTCAGCGACAGTGTCATATGGGAGAAAAGCTGGTCGGCGCGGTCGGCGACCGTATCGGTCAGCGGGACATAGCCGAGCGCTGCCGTCTTCTGCGGGGCTGCCTTCGGTCCACCTCCGAGAAGGTCACCAATTGCGTCGATGCCGCCCGAGAGGCTCGCCTGCCTGTTTGACGGACCCGGCCTGACCGGCGGCAG
>DBUL01000090.1 GCA_002307905.1 Rhizobiaceae bacterium UBA1291 | reverse complement strand
GAACTCGTAGTGGCCGATCGGCTGCGAAGTCACGCTGCCCGTCACCATCGACAACTGTGGCTTGGGTGCCGTGAAGCCGTTGCCGGCCGGCGCCGAAACGCCAAGCACCAGAAGCAAAGCGGCGAAAGCGCGCGATCGGTTCATCATGAACTCGTCCCCTAAATCCTTAACAAAACGTTAAGGTCCAAGCGGGTCTCGAGTCAATCGCGCTGCCGACCGCGCGTTAGGGATTTGTCAACTATGGTTAAAATGCTACAGATCCGGCGCGTGCTCCGCATCGATCATGGCAAGGATCGCCGCCTTCATCCTCGCGATGTCCTCTGGGCGGGACAGCCTATGGTCGCCGTCGCGCACCAGAGTGAGCACGACATCGTCGGCCGGCAGGAATTCCATGAGTTTGAGCGCGTGACGATAGGGGACGTCGGGATCGGCCATGCCCTGCAGGATATGCACCGGGCAACCAGTTTCGATGATGCCCGTCAGCACGCGGTTGAGGCGGCCGTCCTCGATCAGGGCGCGGGTGAATATGTTGGGCTCTGGGCTGTATTCCGAGGGTTCCTCGAAATAGCCGCGCTCGGCAAGCGACGCCCGCTCGGTATCGGAAAGGTTCGGTTCGATCAGATCGAGAGTGAAGTCGGGTGCAGGCGCGATCAGCACCATGCCGGCGAGCCGCGGTCCGGTGCCGCGCCT
This sequence comes from Rhizobiaceae bacterium UBA1291, assembly GCA_002307905.1. Taxonomy (GTDB): domain Bacteria; phylum Pseudomonadota; class Alphaproteobacteria; order Rhizobiales; family Rhizobiaceae; genus Allorhizobium. Next base: position 5,899 of record DBUL01000090.1, on the reverse strand, counting down.
GGCAAGCTCCTGTGCCAGCCGCAGCGCGATCCAGCCGCCCATGGACGAGCCGACCACCACGAGGCTCGGCGGGGCGACATGGTCGATGACGGCGCGTGTCTCTTCCAGCCATCGGGAAATCGTGCCCCGGCGAAATTCGCCACCCGAGGCGCCGTGGCCGGAATAGTCGAAACGGATTGACGCCAGGCCCGTTTCCGACGCAAGCGCGTCCATTTCGAGGGCCTTCGTGCCGCTCATGTCGGAGCGGTAGCCGCCGAGCCAAAGGAGCGCAGGGCTGTTGGGCGCGGTCGTTGCGGCAGCAGATCGGGCGATGATGGCGATGTCGCGTGCATCCTCGTCCCGGCCGACGGTGATTGTCTGAGCGCTCGGCGCGAGAGGGGGGGAGGTCATGGGCGGCTCCGTGGTTGAACAGGCTCTGTAAAACAGATTCGCGAAGTGACGGACAGCAGGTGATTTTCCGTACGAAGCGTGTTATTGACTTCGAAATCTGTAATGGCCAAATAGCGCGAACGCGCGAAGTTCGCGCAGGCAGGCGTTACAGTCATCCGCAATAATGTAGGAGAATACGACCATTCGCAGACCTTTCAAAGCCGATGCCCCTGTCAAGGAAGGGCCGCGCTCCAATCGGGAGATCCGGATTCCCCGGGTCCAGCTTATCAATGACGAAGGCTTGAACCTCGGCATCGTGCCGACGGAAGAGGCGCTCAGGATGGCGGAAGAGGCGGGTCTTGATCTCGTCGAGATCTCCCCCCATGCCGAGCCGCCCGTCTGCAAGATCCTGGACCTCGGCAAGCTGAAATTCGCCAACCAGAAGAAGGCGGCCGAAGCGCGCAGGAAGCAGAAGATCGTCGAGGTCAAGGAAATCAAGATGCGTCCGAACATCGACACCCATGACTATGAGGTGAAGATGAGGGCCATGAACCGCTTCTTCGAAGAGGGTGACAAGGTCAAGGTGACGCTCAAGTTCCGCGGCCGCGAAATGGCCCACCAGGAACTCGGCATGAAGCTTCTGCAGCAGGTGAAGGAAGATACCGTCACCATCGCCAAGGTCGAGGCCGAGCCGAAGCTTGAAGGCCGACAGATGATGATGGTGCTTGCTCCGAAGTGAGCCGGGCTTTCATTTCCGCGATGAACCAAGCCGCCTCCGGGCGGCTTTTTCATGCGCTGTGCTGACAATTGGCTGACAGTCGGGCGCGGTGAACTGTCAGTACCCCGGACGCATGATGCTCTTCATCGAGTTCATCGCTGCAAACCGGAGGAAAAAATGTTCAACTTGCTGCGCAGAAACCTGCTTGTCTCCACCGCCGCCCTCTTCTCGCTGACCATTGCGCCGGCGCTGGTCTCCGCGATTTCGGCCCCTATCGGCGCCTCGATCCTGTCTGCCGCCATGGCCGATGACGACAATGGGGGTGACGACAATGACAATGGCGGCAATGACGACAACGGAAATGACGACAACGAAAACGGCAACGACGATAACGACAATGGCGCCGACGACCATGGCGACGACGACAACGGTGCGGATGACGATTCGACGGATGACAACGGCGTCGACGACAATGGCGCCGATGACGATGTCGACACGACGGGCGTGAATGCCGACCAGGGTCGCGACGACCGCACCAGCCTTGTGGTCACTGACGCCCAGTTGCGTGGGCTGGCGAACGGCTCGATGGTTGCCATCGACCAGACGGGGCGCCGCCTCGATCTGGAAATCGAGAAGGAACACAATCGGACCGCAGTGACGATCAACGTGCCGCGCAATTCGGTGACTGCCGTGACCATCGTGCCGGCACACTGAGGTCCGTTGAAACGGCTGCGGCGCAGCCGCCGGTGCCGCAACTGTTTCACCCCGCCCGTAACCGGGCGGGGTCCTTGCGTTGCAGTGGCGCTTCGGCCCGACAGTCGCTAGTCTCGACGCGGATCGCGCAGCCAAGATGAAACGAACATGTAAGAACCATGGACAGGCGAGATTTCCTGCTGTTGTTGCTGGCGGCGCTGCCCGGCGCCGGTACGCTGCTGTCTGTCGATCCGGCGTTCGCTGAGGATGGCGGAGACGACGGTGGCGACGATGGTGGCGACGATGGCGGAGACGATGGCGGCGACGATGGCGGCGGCGACGGCGGCAAGGACGATGGTGGCAAGGATCAGGGCAACGCCGACAAGCGGGATGACGCGGACCATGTCGAAGCGCGCGATGCCGTTCGCGACGGCCGCATTCTGCCGCTACGCGAGATTCTGAGCCGGGTGAAAGCCATGGGTGCCGGCCGTGTCCTGTCGGTCGATTTGAAGCTCGGCGGCAAGACATCGGTTTACATTTTGAAGGTCGAGAACGAAAAAGGCGGTGTGCGCACATTGCGTCTCAATGCAGAGACCGGCCGCACGCTCGGCCCTTTCGGGTTGTGGTGAAGACATGCGGCTGCTGCTTGCCGAAGACGATCGCGATATCGCCGAGCACACGAAAGCCAAGCTCGAGGCCGAGGGATACCTTGTCGACCACCTGGCGACGGGTCCCGAAGTCTGGGCCGAGGGCGAAACCAACGACTATGCGGCAATCATTCTGGATCTGGGCCTGCCCGGCCTGGATGGCCTGTCGATCCTGAAGCGCTGGCGCGCCGCAGGCGTCGATACGCCGATCATGGTCCTGACGGCGCGCGGCTCCTGGATGGAGCGTGTCGACGGTTTCGAGGCCGGCGCCGACGACTACCTGCCGAAGCCGTTCCGCAGCGAAGAACTGGTCGCGCGTCTCAAGGCGCTTTTGCGCCGTTCCCGCGGGCGGCCGTCGCCCATCAAGTCGGCAGGCCGCTTCGTCGTCGACGACCAGGCGCGCCGCGTGACCTATGACGGCCGGCCGCTGGAACTGACCGCGCTGGAATATCGCCTCGTGCAATTGCTCGTCAGCGAGCCCGGCCGCGTCTTCGATCCGATCGAGATCGCCCGTCGCGTCCAGGGGCGCGACGACGATGCGGCGAAGAATTCCGTCGAGGCCATGGTCGCCCGGCTTCGGCGCAAGACCGACCCGGAGGCGATCGAGACGCGGCGCGGCTTCGGCTACTTTGTGCCGGATGAAAACGCATGATCGCGTCGCTGCGGATCCGACTGGCCCTTGGAGCTTTCGCCGCCATCGTCTTCATCCTTCTCATGCTGGGTTACGGGCTGAGCCGGGTCTTTTCGGGCTATGTGGCCGAGCGCTACAGGGTGGAAATGTCCGGGATCGTCGATCAACTCGTCGCGGGCCTCGAATTGCGCGACGGCAAGGTATTCCTCGCAAAGACGCCGACCGATCCCCGCTTCACGCTTCCCGGCAGCGGGCGGTACTGGCAGGTGGTCGCGCAGACGGGCGAGGTTCTGCGGTCGCGGTCGCTTTGGGATGTCGATCTGCCGAACACTGCGCTGGTCCCGACGGATCACGGATTTATCGAGGCGCAAGGCCCCGATGGCGCCAACCTTTTCGTCTACCGGCGTGCGATCGCCCTCGACGAGCCTCACGGGTCCTCGAGCTTTGCCTTGTCGGCGGCCTTCGAACGTTTCGAGTTCGACGACGCCGTTGCCCAGTTTCACAGCGCAATGACGCTGATGCTGGTGCTCAGTGCCGCGGTTCTGGTCGCGGCAGCGATCTTTCAGGTCGGGGTCGGACTGGCGCCTCTGGCGCGACTGCAACAGCGGGTCGGGCTGGTGCGCGCGGGACAGGCCAGTTCGGTCGACGATGTCGGCGTTTCGGAACTCGGGCCGCTCGTCTGCGAGCTCAACCTCCTGCTCACGGAACGCGCCACCGCGGTGGAACGGGCAAGGGCGCGCGCCAGCGATCTGGCCCACGGGCTCAAGACGCCGTTGACCGTGCTCCTGCACCTTGCGGACCAACTTCCGCCCCATGAGAAGGACCTCGCGCGCCAGCAGGTGGATCTTATCCGTCAGCGGGCCGATCGGCAATTGCAGTTGGCAAGGCTCGGTGTCGAGCAGATGGGCCTGACGGAACTCGGCCCGCTCGTCGGCAAGTTGGTCATGGTGCTGAAACCGATCACCGGGCCGCGCGGCATAGACTGGCAGCTCCGAATTCCCGCGGGACTTGCCGTGGATATGGATGCAGCGGATTTCGCCGAGGCGCTCGGCAATGTGCTCGACAACGCCTCCCGGTTTGCCCGGGGCGAAATTCGCATCACGGCCACCGCCGAGGACGAGGCGGCGGTGGTGACCGTCGAGGACGACGGTCCGGGCACATCGGAAGCAGACCTGGCCATCCTCCCGTCGCGGGGCGTGCACCTGGGGGATGACGACGGCGGCTCCGGCCTCGGGCTCTCCATCACCGCGGAGATCCTCTCGGCCTATGGCGGTTCGCTGGAGCTTGGACGCTCGCAGCTCGGCGGGCTGTCGGTCCGGCTGTCGGTGCCGCTTCGCGGGTAGCGGGCTCGCATCGGCGGCGAGCGTTGGAGATTCCCGATGCGACCCGTTGCGCTTTTCTCCGTCAGCGGTTATAAGCGCGCGTCCGAACGGTCCGGCAGGGCATGCCGTGGCCGTTCTTTATGCTTGAAAACGGGCATTCGTCTGCCTGTTTCGATACAAGAACAATGGAGTAGCAAAATGCCCAAGATGAAGACGAAATCCTCCGCCAAGAAGCGGTTCAAGATCACTGCCACCGGCAAGGTCCTCGCGGCCGCCGCCGGCAAGCGCCACGGCATGATCAAGCGGTCCAACAAGTTCATCCGCGATGCACGCGGCACGATGGTTCTTTCCGAAGCTGACGGCAAGAAGGTCATCAAGAACTACCTGCCGAACGGTCTCTGAGACCCTCGTCGCTTTTTGGATCATTTAAGGAGATCATGACATGGCACGCGTAAAACGTGGCGTAACTTCCCGCGCCAAGCACAACAAGGTATTCAAGGCAGCCAAGGGCTTCTACGGCCGCCGCAAGAACACGATCCGCGCCGCGAAGGCCGCTGTGGATCGTTCGAAGGCATTCGCCTACCGCGACCGCAAGGTCAACAAGCGCAACTTCCGCGCCCTGTGGATCCAGCGTATCAACGCTGCTGTGCGCGAACACGGCCTGACCTACGGCCGCTTCATCGACGGCCTGAACAAGGCTGGCATCGAAGTCGACCGCAAGGTTCTGTCCGACATGGCCATCCACGAACCGGCAGCCTTCGGCTCGCTGATCGCGGCTGCCAAGAAGGCACTGGCTTACCTCAAGGATGCCGGCACGGCCAACGAGTTTGAAAGCGCGGTCAAGTAAGCCAGCGCTTCCCAAGCTTTTGTAAGAAGAAATTGTTGGGAAACCCGCGCTGGCAGGGCTAGCGCGGGTTTTTCATTTTGTCGTCATGCCGGGGCGTTAGGGACCACGGTGGTTTAAAGGGCAGGAAACGGACATGTCCGATCTCGACAGTATGAAAACGGCGCTTCTCGCCGACATCGCCGCAGCCGACAACGAGGCCGATATTGAAGCGGTCCGCCTGGCAGCCCTTGGCAAGAAGGGGTCGGTTTCCGACCTCCTGAAGACGCTGGGCTCAATGACGCCGGAAGAGCGCCAGACGCGGGGTGCTGCGATCAACGCGCTGAAGACCGAAGTCACCGAAAAGATCACCGCCCGCAAGACCGAGCTGAAGGACGCCGCCATCACCGCGCGGCTGAAGGCCGAGACCGTCGACGTCTCGCTGCCGGTCCGCTCCTCGCCCGCCGAGCGCGGCCGCATCCATCCGATCAGCCAGATCGTCGACGAGATCACTGCGATCTTCGCCGACATGGGCTTCTCGATCGCCGAAGGCCCGGATATCGAGACCGACTACTATAATTTCACCGCGCTGAACTTCCCCGAAGGCCATCCGGCCCGCGAGATGCACGACACCTTCTTCCTGGAGCCCGACGACAACGGCGACCGCAAGGTGCTGCGCACCCATACCTCGCCGGT
>DBUL01000216.1:426-3379 GCA_002307905.1 Rhizobiaceae bacterium UBA1291 | reverse complement strand
GATCTTCACCTTGCCGTCGGACGGCTCGGCCAGAGCTGCCGTGCTCGATGCCAGTACCATGGCCATGGACGCGATGAGCTTGTTGCGCATTTGATCTCCTCCCAGAGTGCAGGTCGCAAACCTGTTCAAAATTGACCAGCCGCCCTCCTCAGAGCGGCATGTCGGAGGGCATGATCCCGGAAACTTCAGGTTCACGCAAGCGCGGGACATGTCTAATTGCAAACAGGGTCTGTTCATTTTTGAACAGAGGGGGCATCTATGAGCAACGCCAGTTTCACCTGGGATGATCTGCAGTTTTTTCTGGCTGTCGCCAGAACGGGGCAGCTTTCGACCGCGGCCCGCCAGCTTCGCTCGAGCCACGCGACCGTGTCGCGTCGCATCGATCGGCTCGAATTCGACCTCAAGGTCAAGCTTTTCGAGCGCAATCCGCGCGGCTATGTGCTGACGACGATGGGGCAGCGCTTCATCGAGACGGCGGAGAAGATCGAGCAGGAGACCGAGCGGCTGCAGGCCGATCTCGCCGGCGGGCCGACGGCCCAGCGCGGGGTGGTGCGGCTCTCGGCGCCGGAGGGTTTTTCCAATTTCTTCTTCACGCACATGTTACCGGACTTCACCACCGGGCACCCGAGCATCTCGCTCGAGCTGGTGACGATCCAGCAGATCATGGCGCTGTCGCGCAAGGAGGCCGATGTCGCCGTGGTCCTCGACCCGCCGAAGGGCGGACCTTACTATACCGAGAAGCTCACCGACTATCACCTGAAAATCTACGCGACGCGCGACTACATCGCCCGGCGCGGCGAGCCGAAGAACCGGGACGAATTGCTGGAACATGCCTTCATCGGCTATATCCAGGACATAATCTTTGCGCCGGGGCTGGACTACCTGGGCGACATCCATCCGCGCATCCGGCCGCATTTCCAGAGTTCCAGCATTTTTGCCCAGCTGACAGCCACCCGCAGCGGGCTGGGGCTCTGCGTGCTGCCGATCTTCATCGCCGAACGCCATCCGGAGCTTCAGGTGGTGCTCGAAGACGAGATCGACCTCTGCCGGCATTACTGGTTCGCCTGCCATCATGATCTGAGGCAAGTGCCGCGCGTGCGGACCGTGATCGAATTCCTGCGCGGCGTGGTCAGCGACAATGCCGAAGCCTTCACCGGACGCCCCTTGGTCGGGCGCCCGGCGATCGAGGCGGTGGGTTGACGACTCAGGCGTTGCGCAGCCGACCCTCGATCAGGTCGAGCACGGTGCGCGCCGCCTCCATGACATTGGTGCCGGGGCCGAAGACGGCCGAGACGCCGTGCTGCATGAGATAGTCGTAGTCCTGGCGCGGGATGACCCCGCCAACGACGACGATCACGTCCTTGGCACCCTTGGCCTTCAGCGCCTCGACCAGTTGCGGGGCGAGCGTCTTGTGACCGGCGGCGAGCGACGACATGCCGACGACCTGGACCTTTTCCGCCACGGCGAGATTGGCGGCCTCTTCCGGCGTCTGGAACAGCGGACCGGCGACGACGTCGAAGCCGATGTCGCCGAAGGCGGATGCAATCACCTTGGCGCCGCGGTCGTGGCCGTCCTGGCCGAGCTTGGCGACCATGAGGCGCGGCCGTCCGGCCTTTTTCGCATAGTCGTCGAGCCGCCCGGACAGCATCTGCATTTCCGGGTCGCCCTCATAGGCCTTGCCGTAGATGTCGTGCACGACCACAGGGGTGGCGGCATGGTCGCCATAGACCGCGCGCATGGCGTCCGAAATTTCGCCGACGGTGGCGCGCGCGCGGGCGGCCTCGACGGCGGCTTCCAGGAGGTTGCCCTCGCCGGTGCGGGCATGATCGGTGATGCGGGCGAGCGCTTTTTCGACCGCCTTCGGGTCGCGCTGGCGGCGGGTCTGTTCGATGCGCTTGATCTGCGAGGTGCGCACCGCGCTGTTGTCGATGTCGAGGATGTCGATCGGGTCTTCGTTTTCCAGGCGGAACTTGTTGACCCCGACGATAACTTCCTCGCCCTTGTCGACGGCGGCCTGGCGGCGGGTCGCGGCCTCCTCGATCAGGCGCTTGGGCAGTCCGTCATCGACGGCCTTGGTCATGCCGCCCGTGGCTTCCACCTCTTCCATCAGACCCCAAGCCTTGTCCGCCAGTTCGTTGGTGAGGCTCTCGACATAGTAGGACCCGGCGAGCGGATCGACGACCTTGGTCACGCCCGTCTCGTTCTGCAGGATGAGCTGGGTGTTGCGGGCGATGCGCGCGGAGAAGTCGGTCGGCAGCGCGATCGCTTCGTCGAGCGCATTGGTGTGCAGCGACTGGGTGCCGCCGAGTGCGGCCGAAAGTGCCTCATAGGCCGTGCGGATGACGTTGTTGTAGGGATCCTGTTCCTGCAGTGACACGCCCGAGGTCTGACAGTGGGTGCGCAGCATCAGCGAGGAGGCCTTCTTCGGCTGGAATTCCTGCATGATGCGGGTCCAGAGCAGGCGCGCGGCGCGCAGCTTGGCGGCCTCCATGAAGAAGTTCATGCCGATGGCGAAGAAGAACGACAGGCGGCCAGCGAAGTCGTCGACGTTCAGCCCCTTGGCAAGGGCGGCACGGACATATTCGCGGCCGTCGGCAAGCGTGAAGGCCAGTTCCTGCACCAGCGTCGCGCCGGCTTCCTGCATGTGATAGCCGGAGATCGAGATGGAGTTGAACTTCGGCATTTCCTTCGCCGTATACTCGATGATGTCGGCGATGATGCGCATCGATGGTTCGGGCGGATAGATGTAGGTGTTGCGGACCATGAACTCCTTGAGGATGTCGTTCTGGATGGTGCCGGAAAGCTTGTCGCGGGAGACGCCTTGTTCCTCGCCGGTGACGATGAAATTGGCGAGGATCGGTATGACCGCGCCGTTCATGGTCATGGAGACGGAGATCGCCTCGAGCGGGATACCGTCGAACAGGATCTTCATGTCCTCGACCGAGTCGATGGC
>DBUL01000216.1:0-141 GCA_002307905.1 Rhizobiaceae bacterium UBA1291 | reverse complement strand
CCCCCTCAAGGGGGGAGATCAGCTGGGCGCGACCTTGTGTCCGCCTGTTGACCTTGTAGGGTATCGTTGGAGTCTCTTCTTTGAGTATCAAATGTCTTTGAGGCAGGACGGCTCCCCACGTGATCTCCCCCCTTGAGGGGG
>DBUL01000215.1:15698-17436 GCA_002307905.1 Rhizobiaceae bacterium UBA1291 | reverse complement strand
GTTCTCAGCGCAAATCAACATGGAAAGCAAGTCGAGCAGAACAGTCGATGTTCGGGGTACACCGGCTTTCGCTTCGTACTCCTCGAACAACCCCTTATAGTACTGGGTATTGGTACAACCGGCCCTGCTTGCATAGAGCCGCTTGTTGATGAAGCCGGCCTTTGAAAAAGCTACGCTTCCGTTCTGAAAGTCCTTCTCCAGCATCGTTCGCAGAACGTGTTCGGTCGATGCTTTCTTTGGGCCCAGGATGTCAAATTTTTGTAGAACTGATTGCGCAAGGGCCCTTCTTGTGACGCCAAGACGACGTGCGTAAACGGCCCGGTTCACGATCCCGAGCTCATTCCAGACTATCTCACCTCGCTCCAGATCTTTGCGTAGCTCTTCTTCGAGCCGCTTTGACAGGAGCGACACCATTCTAGACCGCCACCGGGGCCTCGATGGCGGGATGAGGATCGTAGCCCGTCACCTCGAAGTCCTCTATCCGATAGCCATCAATGCTATCAGGCCGCCGAAGCAGACGCAGCTTGGGAAATGGCCTGGGTTCACGCTTCAGAATTGTCTCCGCGAGCTCAATGTGGTTGAGGTAAAGGTGCACGTCGCCGCCGACGCAGATCAGTTCATGCGGAACCATATCGACTTGCTGTGCCACCATTGCCAGCAACGCCGCCTGCTGACATGTATTAAATGGGTTTCCAAGCCCCAAATCGTTGCTTCTGATTCCGACCATGAGGGAGAGTTTTGGCTTTTCGCCGGCCTCACTGCCGCTGAATCCGCTGGCAAAAAACTGATAGAAATTGTGGCATGGATTTAATGCCATCTGTCCGAGGTCGGCTACGTTCCATGCGTGGAAAAGCATTCGTCGGCTCGTCGGGTTAGTCCTGAGCGTCTCTATTATAGTCGCAATCTGGTCATGCTCCTGCCCGTCCGGAGCCAACCAGCGGCGCCACTGCTTCCCATAAACAGGTCCGAGGTCACCCCACTCTTCAGCAAACTCATTGTCGGCCAGTATGCGCGCTTCGAAGTCTTCCTGGCTGATGTGAGTCCCGGTCGCTTTCCGGTACTTGTCCAGCGGCCAGTCTGTCCATATTCGAACGTTCTGCTGGAGAAGCGAGCGAATGTTCGTCTGACCTGTCAAGAACCAGAGCATTTCTTTGACTGCTGTTTTCCAGTAGACGCGTTTCGTCGTGTAGACCGGGAACGTTCCTTCCGACATGTCAAAGCGCATCATGGCTCCGAATGCCGCTAGTGTCCCAACCCCTGTTCTGTCGATACGCCTGTCGCCTTTGTGGAGCACGTGCTCAACGAGGTCGAGATATTGATATTCAGGATGACGGGCCATGAGTTCTTCCTAGAGTTCTACGTGCGATGGTGACGTCCGAAATAGACCAAAACAACCGGCCTGCGATTGAAAGACTCAAAAGTTGAGCAACCAGCAGGAGAAAAGGTATTTTTACGCACCCCCCGATTGCTCCACTGCAGTTAGACTGGTCTTCGCCAAATCGTCAGATGAGCAGCGGAAATCACACCGCGCTATTCTCAGAAAATTTTACGAAAGCGTGCCGGCGGTGCGGGTGTGTCTCGGAGAGATACGACGCGGCAGCGGCAATAACCCGGTGTGAATCGAGTGTGAGTACCGGTACGGTAGAGGTAGCCTCAATGAATTGTGCAATGACAAGCAGTTGCCATCGAAGATACCGACGCGACACCGGAAAAGAACGGCACGCCGAGGAAGATGTCG
>DBUL01000215.1:6752-15620 GCA_002307905.1 Rhizobiaceae bacterium UBA1291 | reverse complement strand
GGTTCCTGGTGATGCTCTCGACCAGATTGGCGATCTGGTCGATATGGCCGCCCTTGCCGTCCGGCCAGGAACGCCACTGTGCGCCATAGACCGGCCCGAGGTCGCCGTTCTCGTCGGCCCATTCATCCCAGATCGTCACGCCGTTTTCCCTGAGATAGGCGATATTGGTATCGCCCTTCAGGAACCACAAGAGCTCGTGGATGATCGAGCGCAGGTGGAGCTTCTTGGTCGTGGTGACCGGAAAACCTTGCGAGAGATCGAAGCGCATCTGGTAGCCGNNGTGCCGGTGCCGGTGCGGTCGCCCCGGTCGGAGCCCGTCTCCATCACATGGCGCAAGAGGTCGAGATACTGCTTCATGGTGTTGCCGCCGATTCCTGTTCGACGGCAACATTAGCGCCCGCGGCCCTCCGAACCAAGCCGGTCGAGCGGTTTATCCAAGCTCGCGTCAGAGTTCCTCGAGCTTGCCGAGTTCCTTGGCAACAAGGTAGTAGAAGGTCACGCGCGACTTGCTGTTGTCCTTCGCCATGATGGTGCAAACCGTATCGACCGCCTTGTCGACCGCCGGACCGGTCACACCGAGCTTCTTGCCACACCACTTTTCCTTGACGCGGGCGAGTTCATCCGGATCGGACGCGGCCACGAGCGACGAATCGCGGTTGCGCAGGGCAATTCCGAGGTGACGCACGATCTTGTTGACCACCGCCTCGTCGGCCCCCGCGTCGTAATGCTTCACGTCTGCGAAATAGTCGGTCATGGCTTTCTTCCTCTCGCTTGGCGCGGGCGTCTCATGCGCGCCCTCTTGATCAGCAGAATGTGAGAAGCGGTCGCAGCCGTCAAGTCGCTTGGCTCCGCGGGTGGAAAACCCGGGAGATACGCCACCGCCAATTGAATTTCGCCCGGAATCCGGCGATGAAAGGGGCCACTCGGACGGTGGATCGGGCAAACGGAGACACAGGCGAAAATGGCATTCAAACGACTGATGCTGGCGCTGCTGACGGCACTCGCCATGACGAACACCCCCCTTCCCGTCCGCGCCCAGTCTGCTGCGCCGCATCACCTCGTCGGCACGTGGAATGTCGATGCCGGCGGGCCGGTCGGCAAGTGCCAGATCGAGCTGCAGAGCCACACCTTCGCCGGACGTTTCGCCGCCCGCTCTATCCTGTGCATGGGTCCGCTCGCCTTCGTTAACGGCTGGGCGCCCGAGCGCAATGGCTTTGCCCTAATCGGGATCGACGGCCGGCCGATCGCCAGCTTTTCCCCCGCGCGCGGCATCATGACTGGCCGCCTCGCCGACGGCTCGCTGCTCGTCATGCGGCCCGCCCGCGGCCCACGCACTGATGCCATGCAGCCGCCGGACACCGGCGCCAACCCCTGCTACCTCCGCGAGGACACCGGCAGATGCGTGCGCCCCGAAGACACGGTGGCTCCGCGTGGACCGCATCCGGTCCAGGTGCGGATTACTGGCTTGATGAACATCCGCCGCGAACGCAGCCTCGAAAGCCAGGTTGTGGGCCAGGTGAAGGCTGGCCAGTGCATCATTGTCAACGCCTGTTTCGACACCAGATGGGGCGTTCGCTGCGAGATCCCGATGGACGGCGGCGCGACCCGCGGCTTCATCCTGAAGTACTACGAGAAGAACGGCCGCGACCATGTCGGCTTCGTCAATCGCTGCTGACGAAAACTTCCTTGTGGTTTGCCCTTTTCATCGGCGCCCTAACCACCTATATCTGTCTTGCCGGGGCTTGCTCCGGCTATGGCGATAAACGGTCGATGTAATAAGCCTATTGGACCCGGGGGCGGTACCCGGCGCCTCCACCAAAAACCGGTCGGTCCTTGAAGACCGGCTTTTGATGGGGGCGAAATAGGATCGACAAGGGTGTAAAGATCGAACTTTTGCTCGGCATGATACCGCCGTTATCGGGTCACAAGTGTAGTTGCAAACGACAACAACGCTAAGGGTTATGCTCTCGCTGCCTAATGGCGGTGCGGGAAATCCGAACTAAGCCCTCAAGGTTAGCCCCTTGAGGCGGGGTCCGAAGGCACCTGGCAACAGAAGCCTTCACCTTCCCTCCTTTGCCTACCTTCCTCTTTTCAAATCGTGTAATATGCTTTGTCATGACTCGGGTGACGGGGGCTTTCCCCGGATGCGGCGTCGTGGCATATAGCCGCGCGAAAACGCCAAGTAAAAGAAAGACAGGATCATATGGAGAACGACCATATTCGCTACGACATTCTGGCTCAGGACGCCCTGCGCGGTGTCATCCGCAAGGTTTTGACCGAAGTCGCAGCCACCGGCCGTCTTCCAGGTGACCACCACTTCTTCATCACCTTCCTGACCGGCGCGCCGGGCGTGCGCATCTCGCAACACCTGAAAGCCAAGTATGCCGAGCAGATGACCATCGTGGTCCAGCACCAGTTCTGGGACCTCAAGGTCACCGACAGCCAGTTCGAGATCGGCCTGTCCTTCTCCGACACGCCGGAAAAGCTGGTCATCCCGTTCAACGCCATCCGCGGCTTCTACGATCCGTCCGTCAACTTCGAACTCGAATTCGACGTGCCGTTGACCGAAGAGAACGAGGAAAGCGCCGAGATCACCGCCTACCCGGTATCGAACGGCGAGCGGAGCGGGGAGCAGCCTGAGCCGAAGACCGGCGACGAGGAGNNAGAAGAAGCCCGGTTCCGTCATCTCGCTCGATTCCTTTCGCAAGAAGCAGTAGGCTTCAAGCAGACCTTCAGCGCCGTCGCCCGATGGCGCGCATCGTTCCGGGATGAGAGGCATGAGCGCAGACGTCGTCAATCTCCGTCAGTTCAGCAAGATCAAGGCCCGCTCGGAAAAGGAGAGACAGGCGGAACAGAACCGCCTGTCCTTCGGCCGTACCAAGGCGGAGAAGAACCTGACGGATGCACTCAACGCCAGGGCAGAAAAGACGCTCGACCAAGGCCGCCTCGACAGGTCCGACGACGATTAGCCTGAAGACGAATTGCCCGACCAGCAAAAACGATTCCCGATCAAGCACCTGCGCCGATTTCCGGATTCAACTTGCCAGGCACTTGAATCAATCTCCGAGCCAGAGGCGCGATGATCCGCAAGCACTCGATCACCCTGCACGGCCACCGCACCAGCTTCTCGCTGGAACAGGAGTTCTGGGACGAACTGCAGGCGATCGCCATCGAGCGCCAGATCCCGCTTGCTACCCTCGTCGCGGAGATCGACGAGAAGCGAGACCCGCGCACCAACCTCTCCTCCGCCGCCAGGCTCCATGTCCTGGCGCGCCTGAAGGCTGCGCTACGCCATTGAAGAGACCCAGTTCGGCGAGCGCTACACCGAGGTCTGAGCGCCGTCCCCGGCGATGAATGTTGAAGGCGGCCAGCAGGGGCCGCCTTTTTTCATGGCTGCGACACGGACTTGGCTGGGCACTTGTCCAAGCGCGTCGCCCCTTCATCGAGCGCGCCGGAGACCGACAAGGACATGAGCGCCTCGCCGTCCCGTTCGTAGACATGGCGGTCCAGCCAGAAATCGGCCTCGCCCGAACAGAGCAGGTCCACCACCAGGCTGTCCTTGAGCACGGTCGCGGCGCCAAAATTGCAGCCGAACTCATAGCCCCGAACCAGCGCCTTGCCCTTGGCCGCATCATATTCGAACGTCAGCGGCCCCATGTTGCAGGAAAACTCCGTGTCCGGATCGGCATGGGCAGGCGCATAGCCGTCCTTCGCGCTCGCAAGCTCGCGGGCAAAGGCATTCACCTTGTCGTCGAGCACCGCCCGGGTTTTATAACCCCAGTTCTGCAACCGCCATGCGGCCGCCTCGGCAAAATCCTGGAAGCGTTTCTTGCCCTTGCAGGCCGTGCTGTCGTCGCAGTCGAGGAAATAGTCCTCCATCTGCCTGTCGATCTCCTCCAGCGTCATCAGTTCGAGCGCTGCGGGGAAATAGCCGAGCAGCGCCGCATTGCCGAGCGCCCCGGCGCAAACGCCGGCAGTCGACTGTTCGAAGCAGGCCCGCATCGATGCCGTCAGGCGCCGCTCGACCACCGGGCGGAAAGCGTCCTCCCGCGTCACATCCGTCGCCTCCCCGTCGCGCAAGGCCATGATCTTCACCGGCGGCGCGGATTCAGCATAGCTGGAGAAGACATAGAGAAAACGGTCGTCGCCAAGGTCGAACTCGACATTGCCGTCCCCGTCGAGATCCGCCACAAGCACGCCGAAACCATCGAACGTGCCAAGTTCGACGGTCTTGACCGCATCGTCGCTCGCATGGGCAAGGGCAACCGCCGTGCAGCAATGCGCCCCGCCACTGAACGACGAGAACACCACGCCCGGCTGCGCCCATTGCAGGGGATAGATACCGATCTGGCCCCGCGCCATGTCGTCAGGCCCGGTCTCGAGCCGGATCGTCGCCTCGCCCTTGTCCTTGTGCCGGACCTTGAGCACCGCCGTCGCCGTGCCCTCGTCATTGTCCTCGCCACTCAGCGTCAACGTCCAGTCCTCGCCGCGATAGATCTTGCCAAAATCGGCGCGGCTCCAGTCGACCATCATGCCGGAGCCGATCGTCACCTCCTGAGGCTCGGCCACCTCCTCCGTCTTTACCTGACCGAAAGCACCCCGATCGAGCGCCCGGGCGCAATCGGCCATCTGCCGGATCGTGTCGCTGGAGCCTGAGAGCGAATATGGGCCGTAGCTGACATTGTCGACGGTCAACCTCATCCGCCCGGCATCGCGCAGCGCGGCCATGAAGCTCGCATTCGGATTGGTGAGATAAAGACCGCCGGAACCGTCCGTGACATTCGCCCGCATGGTACCGGTCCACCTGCGGCGATCGGTGTGCACGACGATGTCGTAGTCCTGTTCGTTGGTCAGCCAGCCGAGCTTGCTGCTGGCGACCAGCACGACGACGACATTGCTGTTCGGTCGGATGAAGAACAACCCCTCCTTGCCGTCCTTCGGCCTTGCGATGCACACCTTGTCCTGACGATCATAGGCCACCGTCCAGCCGCGGTTCTCGGCGAACGGCTGATAGCGCTCGTCCGCCAAGCCTGGGCCGGAGGCCGCAAGCACCAGGAACAGCGAAAGACAAGAAATGAGCGCGCGAAACATGATCCAGACCCCTCCACCCTGCATGGCCCCACCGGCAAGTCATTCCAGACTAGGCGAGCGTTTTGCCACAGGCAAGAAGCTGCGCCGTCGCAGCCTTGCACGCTCGCCGGAACATCCGCCAACCAGCCGTACGAATTCGATTTGGCCTCAGGGTGCCTAATTTACACCAGGCAGACCTTCGAATTGCAGCTCGACCGGGGGAAGCGCACCCCCGCGCGTCACGCCCTCAACCGGCGGAAGAGCATCACCGACCGGTGGTACGGGCTGCTCGGCGGCTTCAGCGGCCTTCCGGCGCGCTTCCTCTGCTGCCCGACGATCCGCCTCGGCCCTCAGCCGCACCTCTTCCGCAAGCCTTGCCCGCTCGGCTTCCGCCGCGGCCCTGGCGCGCTCCTCGGCGCGGTAGCGATAGAGTGCTGCCTCGCGGCGCAGCCTTTGCTTCTCCAGCACGTTGGATTGCAGCGTCTCGACCCTGCGGCGCTCGCGCTCGAAGGCCCGCTGCGACAGGAAATTCGCAAGATCGCCGACATCGAGCTTGCGCTCTGGCTCGGCAACGTCGCCTGACAGCAGGAGCCGCAAGGCAGGCTCCGCGCCAGCCAGCGCCTCGTCACCCGCCTCGAAAGCGACGCGAATGTCTGCATCCGTCCGCCACTCGCGGAGATCAACCCGCACGGTCCCGTCGAGCTTTGCCGCCTCATTGGCGAGCGCAAATGTTGTGGCGCGCAGGATCCCGTCGGTAATGTTGAACGGAAGTTCGACATTGACAAAACTGCTCGGTGCGCTTGCAAGCAGCGGATCGACAAGTTCCTCGACCTTGTCCGCGGTGATTTCCCCTTCGATCGCGTCCGCCCGGGGCAAAAGCTTCGGCAGCAAGCCGGCATCGAGCCGCCGCACGGTGAGCGCCGCGATCTTGACCGCACCGGAGCCATTCGTCGCCTTGAGCAGATCCCTGACGCTGCCCCCTGTCGCCTCCGCCACCAGGTCGAGGTCGAACGTGCCCTCCAGAACGGCCGCTGAATCTACCGGCCCAAGCACCCATTCTGCATCCCCGAGATCCGCCTGGCGCAGCGCGATGCGTCCCTGGTAGAAGCCGTTGCCGTCGGTATTGGCGACCATCAGCCGCCCGCTCATCGTGCCGCCAAGCCACTGCCCTGCCGCATCCTCGACAATCAACTGACCACCTGAACCGGTGAGCTTTGCGGAAAAATCGGCGATCGGTCCGTCGATACCCGGTAAAAAGCTCTTGGCCATCAGATCCACGGCGAAGTCGAAATCATTGCGGGGCTTCGGCAGAGGCGTCGTCAGCAGTTCACCCGTTGCGCCGTTGCTGACCGGTCCGAGCACGCCTTCGGCCAGCCAGGCGAGATCGACACTGTCAAGGGCGACCTGCCCTGCGAGTTTGGGCACGGCGCCATTCCAGTCGATGACAAGCGTGCCGGCCATACGGTTGCCAGCGGCCTCGGCATCGATCGCCGAAAGCTCGGCCTTGCCCTCGCCCAGCGTCAGCTCGGCGCCAAGTCGCGCCGCCAGGCCTGTCCCGCCCTGGGGCAGCAGGACGCCGGTCATCATCAGATAGGGCTCAAGGTCCGGGCTCTCCAGCTTGATGGTCCCTTTCCCCTTCGGAAAGCCAGCCGCTGCGAGACCGATCCGACCGCGTGCGGCAAGCGAGGAGCGTCCCGCCGAAAGGGTCAGCACTGCATCAGCCGGTCCGTTGCCGGCACCGGTCACGCTGAATTGCAGCCGTCCACCCTCGCCGCCGCCGATCGGCAGCGGATCCAGGCCGGCCTGTCCGAGCAGAACCTGCGCCTCCGGGTTTTCCAGCGTCGCAGCGAGATTGACCTTTGCGTCGCTGGCAATCCGCGCCAGATCGTTGACGCCATAATCGAGGGTGATGCGGCTGCCGTTGGCGGTGCCGGCAACCTTCACTGCCATGCCGCCGCCGGCCGCATCGCCAAAGACGAGACTGGCCGTAAGATTGCTGTCTGCATACCAGGGCGCACTTTCCACCAGCCGCGCCCCGAGCGGATGCGCCGGCAGGCGTTTGGCGATGAGCGCAAGAAACGGCCCCGGATCGGCGGCGGACAAAGCCACCTGGGCCTTGCCCGAGGGCGTAGCAACCGGCCCCTTGACCGTTCCGCTCGCCCTGAGGTTCGCGCCAGCCACGTCGCCGATACCCAGCCGGTCGACGACGAGGCTTGCGCCGTCATAGGTGAAGATTGTCTCCACATCGCTCGCCTCCATGCCGTAGCCGGTCAACCGCCCGACCTTGAGGCGCGTGGCGATCTTCTCAGCGAGCAGCGCCTCATTCGCCTCCTCGCCGGCGATCAGGCTGGCGACGGCACGGGCCGCGTCGAGATCGATCTCGTTGCCGCTAAGGTCGATCGACAGCGTGGCCGCCGCCTTGTCGAGCGACTGGCGTTCGAGCCGGCCGTAGAGCAGCGCCGACCCGAGCGCAAGTTCGAGCTTCTCGAAACGCTGGATCTGCGGCGTCAGGTTGACCGCAGCGGAAAAACCCAGGGACTTCAACTGGCGGATGGCGGGGTCGACGCTGCCGGAAACCCAGGTGGAAAGACCCGAAGGCTGGGTCGAGGCGACCAGCAGGTCGCCGTTGAACGAGGGTGCAGTACCCAGCGTCAGGCGTCCCTTGGCCTCCACCTGCGTGCGGCCCGGCAGGACCACCACCGCGCGCTCGACGTTCCAGCCGCGTCCGTCCGGCCTGACGTCCAGGGTAACGTCGCGCAGAACCGTATCGCCGGCAACGATCGCCGGCAGCCTGAGCGTCGCCTTGCCCGGCAGGTTCGGAATGGGAATCTGGCTTGCCATGGCGACCAGCATGTCGAGGCGTTCGCGCACCGAACCCGCGGCATTGCGGGCCGTCTTGCCCTTCGTGCTCTCATTGGCCAGTCGGTTCACATCGACCTGTTGGCCCTCGGCCGTCAGCAGGAATTCCGGATTAAAACCGGTGTCCAGCTTGGCCTCGCCGATGACGACATAGGGGTCGGCCGCATCGCCAAGCTCGAACCGGTAGGAGGTCAGGGCGATGCGTTCATTGGTGAGTTCGAACTCACCCTTGGCGCGCGGCGGTAGCGTCTTCGGCTCGCCCCTGGCGGGGTCCGTGCCCTTCCAGCTCGCCTGGAACTGCCCCTCATAACTCGGCTTGCCCGATTTCAGTCTCAGATCGCCGTCGAGTTCGATGTCGACGGGCCGGGTCTCGGGCTGCAACCGCAGTCTCAGCGAAATGGCATCGGCGCCGACTTCGGGCTGCAGGCTGGACAAGAAGAATCGCCCGGCCTCGCCGTCAAGCGCCGCCCNNAAGCGAACGCGCCGACATGTCGGCGTCGAGACCGGTAATCTTGCGTGTGCGGCCGGTCTGCTCATCGATGAATTCGATCTCACCGCCGACGACCGTGACATTCTCGAGCACGACGGTGCGCGCCGGAATGTCGGCGCTGCTGCCACGCAACCAGTCGAGCGTGCCGTCGGCGGAGAGCCGGATGCGCGCCTTCGGCTCCTCGATGCGCATGTCGAAAATACGGGCCTCGCCGGACAAAAGCGGCGCGAGTTCAGCATCCATGGAAAAACGCGCCACATGCACCAGCGGCTTGCCGTCCTTGTCGGCACCGACCGTTACGTCATGCAGGGTAACCGAGGGGAATGGCAAAAGGCGCGCATTGACCTCGCCGAGCACCGTGACCTTCTTGCCAAGAATGCGGCTCGCCTGGCTCTCGAAGTCCTTGCGGAAATCGGTCCAGTCGACAAACAACGGCCCGAGCAGCGCCG
>DBUL01000215.1:0-6650 GCA_002307905.1 Rhizobiaceae bacterium UBA1291 | reverse complement strand
GCCGTGCTCGCCGGTGCAGGTGCCCTCCATCGCAAGCGCCCGGGCGTTGAGGCGTGCCATGAAGGCCTCCGACTTGGCGAGATCCGCCGGGTTCTTGTCGTCAAACAGCATCAGCACGTGAAAATTGCCGTCGCCGGCATGCCCGACGATCGGCGCCAGCAGCCCCGTTTCGCGAATATCGGCCTGGGTCTCGGCGACGCAGTCGGCAAGCCTGGAAATCGGCACGCAGACATCGGTCGACAGTCCGTTGAGTTCCGACGCCAGCGCCCGGCCGGCCCAATAGGCATTGTGGCGCGCCTTCCACAACTGCGCCCGCTCCTCGGCATTGGCGGTGTAGCGAAACGCGTCAGAGCCGAATTCGGCGGCGATTTCCCGGAACTGCTCGGCCTGCAACTCAACCGTCTCCTCGGTGCCGTGGAATTCGACGAACAGCGTCGGCTTTTCCGGATAGGAGAGCTTGGAATAGGCATTGACCGCCTTCATCTGCATCTCATCCAGAAGCTCGATGCGGGCAACCGGTATGCCCATCTGGATGGTCATGATGACGGTGTCGCAAGCCGCTTTCAGGCTCGGGAAGGCGCAGACGCCGCCGGAGATCTTCGCCGGAATGCCCTGCAGCTTCAGCGTGATCGAGGTGATGATGCCGAGCGTGCCCTCGGCGCGNNACGACTTGCGGGCGCGCTGCGCCGTCCTGATCTCCTCGCCGTCGGCGGTGACCACGGTCAGCGCCAGCACATTGTCCTTCATCGTGCCGTAGCGCACCGCATTGGTGCCCGAGGCGCGCGTCGAGGCCATGCCGCCGATCGAGGCATTGGCGCCGGGATCGATCGGGAAGAACAGGCCGGTGTCGCGCAGATAGGTGTTGAGCTCCTCGCGGGTGATGCCCGGCTCGACGGTGCAGTCGAGATCCTCGGCATTGACCGAGAGCACCTTGTTCATCCGGGTAAAATCGACCGAAATGCCGCCGCTCGGCGCATTGATATGGCCTTCGAGCGAGGAGCCGGTGCCGAACGGGATCATCGGCACCTTGTGCGCCGCGCAGGTCTTGACCACCGTCTTCACGTCGTCGCTCGTCTCGACGAAGACGACGCCGTCCGGCAGTTGCGCCGGCAGATAGGACGTCGTGTGGCTGTGCTGCTCGCGGAAGGACTGGCCGGTCTGGAAACGCTCGCCGAACCCCTGCTTGAGGATGCCGAGCACGGCCGTGATCCCCGCCTCGTTGCGAACCCCTGCGACGACATCCTTCAAGGCCATGCGAACTGTCTCCCCCTCTGCCATCTCGGCAGTATGCTCACCAAAACAGGGCCGAGCTATGGCCAAGTCGATCCCGCTTGTCCAGTGCCTCGCCTGTGGCCGCCAAGCGTAATGCACAAATCCGCTGGCTCATAGTATTGCGACGCCACAACGCGATGGGCTAGATGGCGCCCATGAGAACTTTCCTCAAAAGCCTCGCCATCGTCCTTGCGCTCATCGGCGCCGCCAGCGGCTATGTCTGGTGGAACTACGATGCCGTCGTGACGATGATCCTCAAACCCCAGACTGCAACCGCCGGCGACATCACCGAGGAGAGCTTCGGCCTCGTCACGGCCGACGGCCGGCACTTCGCGATTGGCGATCTCGAAGGCGCGCTTTCAACTTTCCCGCCATCCGCCGATGCAGCCCCGCGCCCGCTCGTGCTCTTTGTCCACGGCTTTGGCCCCGATCCGGACGGCGCATTCGGCCTCTACACGATGGGCGAGCTGGCAAAGGGCGCGAGCGCCGACGTTTTGATGTTCAACTGGCCGTCCTGGATTTCGATGACCGAGTTCCCGGTGCTGAGCGCCAAGGCGGCGAGCGAACGGCTGACCATTCTGCTACAGAACATGGCCGAACTGCGCGGCCCCGGGAAGGCGCTGGCGGACCGCCCGGTGATGATCGTCGGCCATTCGATGGCCGGCGAAGTCTTCCGCCATGTGGCTGAGGCAGCGACCGATCTTCCCAAGGGACTGGTCTCGCGCATCCTCTTCGCCGTCCCGGAAACGGCGCTGCCCGATCATCGGCTGTGGATGGAAAAGCTCGGATTTGCGGATGAGGTCTTCGTCTTCGTCAATTCGGACGATCCGGCCCTCCAGGTCACCACACGCATGTACAATACCGCCCGGCTTGGCCGGACGCTGACCAATCTCGACGGTTCGCCCGAACCGCTGGCGCAGAATGTCGATTACATCCTGCTCGACCCGGAAAGCTGGCGCCACTATTTCTTCGTCTCCGGCCAGCGCAGCGAGGCGATCGACCAGATCTTCGCCGACATCCTGAAGACCGGCGCCCCCGCCCTGAAGAACGATTACCTGCGGCCCGAGCCCGCCGGCAATGTCTTCGTCGTGGTCGGTCCGGGCGCCGAAGGCAGCTGACGCCGGCCCTCTATTTCAGTGTCTCGCCAAGGAAGGNNCCGCCAGTGCCGCTCGGCACCGGCCTCGTTGTAGACGCTGTGGTCTGGCACGCACCAGCCATGGGCCATGCCGACGTAGTTCTCCAGCACGAAATCGACCCCGGCCGCACGAAACGCCTGGACAAGAAGCGCCGCCTGCTCGGGTGTGAACGAACCATCGACGCCAGCCGCACCGACGTGGAGGCGCGCCTTGATTGAGGCGGCCCTCAGATGCGGGCTGTCCGGCTTGTCGCTCGCCAGATTGCCGCCGTGGAAGCTCGCCGCAGCGCCGATCCGGTCCGGATAGGCTGCAGCGGCCGAGAGCGCCCGCGAGCCGCCCATGCAATAGCCGACAACGCCGNNCCCGCCAGCACCGGCATCGGCCAGCGCATCGAGGAAATGCGCCGTATCGGCCGCCGTCATGGCCTGGCTCGTGCCGTCGATCATCGCGCGCAATTGGCGCCCGCTCGCCTCCTCCTTGAATGCCGTCCTGGCATCGAACGGACCGTAGGCGCCGAAGCGGTAGAACAGGTCCGGCACCAGCACGGTATAACCCCCGCGCGACAGCCGCGCGGCCATCTGGTCGAGCGCGGGGCGAGGCCCGAAGGCATCCATGTAGAGGATCACGCCCGGGCGGATAATGGCCGGGCTTGCAGCATCAGGTAGGAACAGCCCGGCCTTGGCGATACCGTCGGCGGTCTGGATGTCGATGGCACGCTTGGTCATGAAAGGCTCCTCCCCTCTGTCCGCATGGCGCGCAGATCGTCACTCGGCCGCCTCGATCGCCGCTGCCACCTGCATTTCCTTCTGCAACCGCTTCTCCTCATCAGCATGCGGCTTGGAGAAGCGCGCGAGAGCGAGGTAGGCCAGGGGCGTGACATAGAGCGTCACCACCGTGGCGAAGCCGAGCCCGCCCACAATCACCCAGCCGAGCGCGATGCGGGCCTCGGCCCCTGCCCCTTGAGCAAGCACCAGCGGCACGCCGCCGAGAATGGTGGCGATCATCGTCATCAGCACCGGTCGCAGACGCAGATTGGCGGCATTTTCGATGGCTTCGCGCACCCCCTGCCCGCGGTCGCGCAATTGGTTGGCGAATTCAACGATCAGGATGCCGTTCTTGGCCATGATCCCGACCAGCATGACAAGCCCGATCTGGCTGTAGACGTTGAGGCTCGTGCCGGTCAGCAGCAGCGCGAAGACCGCGCAGGCCAGGCCCAACGGCACCGTCGCCATNNTGATGATCGACGACAGCACGCTCTCGAACTGCGCCGCCAGCACCAGGAAGATGATGATGATGGCAAATCCGAAGGTCGAGGCCATGCCGCCGCTGTTTTCGCTGAGCGTGGCTGCTTCCGCGAGCGGGAGAACCCGCGCCCCCGTCGGCAGATGCGGCTCGGCGAGCGTTGTCGCCTTCTCCAGTGCCGCCCCGAGCGAAAGCCCTTGCCCCAGTCCGGCGGTGATCTGCACGGCGGCAAGCTGTTGCTGGCGGGCGAGCGACGGTGCCACGGCCTTTTCCTCGAGCGTCGCGATCACCGACATTGGCACGGTCTTGCCGTCCGCTGTCCTGAGGAAGATGTTCTCCAGGTCGGTGGGATCGTCGATCGGCCGCGTCGTCGAGGCGAGCTTGACCGGATAGGCTTCGCCGTCGACGAAGACATCGCCGATCGAACGGCCGTCGAGCAAGGATTGCATGGCTTGGGCCAGCCCGGTGATGTCGATGCCGAGATCGGCGGGCCCCTCCCGGTCGATCGCAACGCCCAGCTGGGCCTGGCTGATATCGTTCGACAAACGGGGATTGTCGAAACTGCCGTCTGCCTCCAGATCGGCCACCAGTTTGATCGCCGCCTCGGTCAGCTGTTCATGGCTTGACCCGACAAGGGCGAATTGCAGGCCGCTGCCGCCGCCGCGAATTCTCAGACTGTTCGGCTGCATGGCAAAGGCGTTGACGCCGGGAATCCCTTGCGTCAGCCGCGTCATGTCGCGCACGATTTCATCCTGGCTACGATCCCGCTCCCCCCAGGGCGCCAGCGTCAGCACCATGAAGCCGCTGTTCTTGCTGCTGCCGAAACCGGAGATTGAAAAGAGATTGGTAACCTCCCCGCCGNNCGATGCGTCGCATCTGGTCCTGCATGTAATCGAGGCTCACGCCCTGCGGCGCGGATACGCGCATCAGGGCCACCGCTCGGTCTTCACGCGGCGTCAGTTCGTTGGTGATCAGCGAAAAGGCCGCAAAGGCGATAAGGGAGAAGGCGATTGCCACGGCGGCGACCACGATCGGCGCATTGAGACAGGCGCGCAATGTTCTGCTGTAGAATGCGGCAAATGCATTACCGAAGCGCGCGAGCGGGCCGGCGTGCTGCTCGATCGCATGCGCTGTCAAAAGACGCGAGGCCAGCATCGGGCAAAGCGTCAGCGCCACGATCGACGACAGAGTCACGGCAAAGGCCAGCACGAAGCCGAACTCGCGGAAGAGCCCCCCCACCTGTCCCGGCAGGAAGGAAAGTGGGACGAAGACCGCCGCAAGCGTCGCGGTCGTGGCGATGACAGCGAAGAATACCTCGCGCGTGCCCAGCACGGCCGCANNATCGCATCATCGACGACGAGGCCGGTCGCCAGAACGATGGCGAGCAGCGTCAGGATATTGATCGAGAAGCCCACAAGGTAGAGGGCCGCCACGGTGCCAATCAGCGAGACCGGCATGGTGATTGCCGGAATGATGGTTGCACGCCAGTCGCGGAGAAAGAGAAAGATGATGCCGACGACGATCACGGCGGCCAATACCAGCGCGGTGATCACCTCGTCGATTGCGCCTTGGATGAACACCGCGTCATCGCTGGTGATGCGCAGTTCGGTCCCGGCCGGCAGCTCCGTCTGCAATCGCGCAACCATGTCCTTGACGCCGTTCGATATGCTCAGCGTATTCGATTGTGCCTGGCGGATGATGCCCATGCCGATACCGGCCTTGCCGTTCGAGCGCAGGGCGGTGCTGGAAAGATCAGGCCCGAAGGTGACCGTCGCGACATCGCCGAGACGCACATTCCTGTCGATGATCAGCCTGGTGAAATCCTCCGGCGTTTTCAGGTCCGCCGTCGCCCTGACGACAATGTCCTGCGTCGTGCTGGTGATCGAGCCCGCCGGCACGTCGAAGGCTATATTGGAAAGCGCCGATGTCAACGAGGCCACGGTCAGTCCCCGGCTCGCCAGCGCCGACTGGTCGACGTCGATGCGGAAGATCTTGTCCTGATCCCCGTAGAGCTCGACATCGGCAACGCCGTCGACCGATGCCAGGCGGTCGATAATCTCGTTGTCGACCAGCAGCGTCAGATCCTCGAGGCTCATCCGGTCCGAGGTGACGGCCAGCCGCATGATCGGATCGCTGTCGGAATCCGCCTTTACGATGCGCGGCTCATCGGCATCGTCAGGAAGCCTGTTGGTCACGCGGGCGATCGCGTCGCGCACATCGCTTGCCGCAACGTTGAGGTCGGTCGAATCGGAGAATTCCAGCGTCACCCGGCTCGAACCGAAGGAGGAGGTCGATGAAATGGATTTCAGCCCGGCGACGCGGGCGACCGCGCCCTCGACCACCGTCGTCAGCTGCTGGTCAATGGTTTGCGGCGCGGCGCCGTCGAAGGAGGTCCGGACCGTGATCACCGGTCGATCGACATCGGGCAGTTCGCGCACTTCGATGCCGTAGAAGGCAGCAAGACCCGCCACCACCAGAAGCGCATTGGTCACCGCCGCAAAGATCGGCCGCCGGATGAACAGTGCGGTAAAGCCCGCCTGCTTGTCCGGTGTCGGAGCTGAGGCGTGGCCCGGCGCCGATCCCTGCGTTTCGCTTGCGGCACCCGTGCCGCCCGGGAGTTCCGTCTTCTCGCTCATCGGCTTGCCACCGGTTGTCCGCCTTCGGCGGGTGTTGCCCCTGCCTCATCGCCCAGAATCTGCACCGGCCGTCCGGCCCGCACGCGTTGAATGCCCTCGGTCACCACCCGTTCGCCCTCGGCCAGTTGCGCCTCGACCAGCACGGCATCCGGATTGCGCTGGACGATCCGCACCGCAACCTTCTCTGCCTTGCCGTCGGTGACCCGCCAGACAAAGGAACCATCGCTGTCCCATTGAACTGACAGCGGATCGACAGCCGGATAGCGCTCGCCGTCGAAACTCATCTGCACGGTGAACGCCATGCCGGCGCGCAGATCGTCGTTCTCGTTGGGGATCCTGGCGCGGATCCTGAGCGTCCGGCTCG
>DBUL01000182.1:6328-6706 GCA_002307905.1 Rhizobiaceae bacterium UBA1291 | reverse complement strand
AAAGGGCCGGTCCGGTCATAGCGACCACTCCACCTGGCGTTCGAGGACAGGCAGGGGATGCCGGTCCCCATGAATCTGCGGCAGGCAGTTCAGCAGTCCGCGCGTATAGGGATGCTGCGCCTCGGAAAGCTTTGACGCCGGCAGTTCCTCGACGATGTGTCCGGCATACATCACGAGCACCCGGTCACAGAAGGACGAAACGAGCCGCAGGTCGTGGCTGATGAAGATCAGACCCATGCCTCGTTCGGAGACGAGCTTGTCGAGGATCGCCAGGATTTCGAGCTGGACGGTCACGTCCAGCGCCGAAGTCGGCTCATCCGCAATCAGAAGCTCAGGACCGCAGACCAGCATCATGGCAATCATGATGCGCTGGCCCAT
>DBUL01000182.1:0-6310 GCA_002307905.1 Rhizobiaceae bacterium UBA1291 | reverse complement strand
GGTCAAAGACGCGTTCCGGGTCGCTGATCTGCACCGCTTCCAGCATGGCGAACGCTCGCTGGCGGGCCTCGGCATTGGAAAGGCGTTCATGGGTATGCAGGGTTTCCATGATCTGCCGACCGATTGGCATGACAGGGTTCAGCGAATATTTCGGGTCCTGCAGGATCATGGCAATCTTCTTGCCACGCAGCGAACGGCGTTCCCGCTTCGAGATCGCCAGAAGATCGGTGTCTCCGAAAGCGAGACGATCGGCGCTGATCCTCGCCTGCGCCGGCGTCAGGCCCATGATGGCCCGGCCGGTCTGCGACTTGCNNCGAGGCCGGTCCGCGTCGGGAAGCTGACCTTGAGATTGTCGACGGCCAGGAGCGGCGTCATTGTCCAGCCTCCTTCGGATCAAGCGCATCGCGCAGCCCGTCGCCCAGGAGGTTGAAGCCGAGCGAGACGATCAGGATGGCAAAGCCCGGCATGGCCGCAACCCACCACTGGTCGAGAATGAAGCGACGCCCGGACGCGATCATCGCGCCCCATTCCGGCAGCGGTGGCTGCGCACCGAGACCGAGAAACCCGAGGCCTGCCGCCGTCAGGATGATACCCGCCATGTCGAGGGTGACGCGCACGATCAGCGACGACATGCACAGCGGCATGATGTGGGAAATAACGATGCGGATCGGCGATGCGCCCATCAGCTTGACCGCCGCGATGAAATCGGAATTGCGGAAAGTCAACGTCTCCGCCCGCGCGATACGGGCGTAGGGCGGCCACGAGGTGATGGCGATCGCGAGCACCGCGTTCTCAATGCCCGGCCCGAGCGCAGCAACCAGCGCCAGCGCCAGGACGAGCTTCGGAAAGGCAAGGAAGATGTCGGTGATGCGCATCAGCACGGCATCGACCCATCCACCCGCATAGCCGGACACCGTGCCGACGATCAGCCCGATCGGCGCGGCGATGATCGCCACCAGGAAGATGACGAACAGGGTCAGCCGCGAACCGTGGATCAGGCGCGAGAGAATATCGCGACCCTGGTCGTCCGTGCCGAGCAGATAGCCCGCCGTGCCCGGCGGCAGGAGCCGCGAATTGCGCAGATCCCCTTGCATCGGCGAATGCGGGGCGAGTACGTCGGCGAAAGCCGCGACGAACAGCAGGCCGAGCAGGATCAGCAGGCCGAGAACGGCCAGCCGGTTCTCGGAAAAGCGCCGCCAGATGATGTAGAGCCGTCCAAGACGAGCCTGTCGGCGCGATTGCGGACGGTCGGAGAGCAGCCAGTCGCGCAGGCTCTGTTTGGTTTGCATATCGGTCTGGCTCATCGGCTGCGTGTCCTCGGGTCGAGCACGTGATAGAGGATATCGGACAGCAGATTGATAGCGATGAACACGGCGCCGATGACCATCGTGCCGCCCAGCACCGCGTTCATGTCGGCATTCTGCAGCGAATTGGTGATGTAGAGGCCGAGCCCCGGCCAGGAAAAGATCGTCTCGGTCAGAACCGAGCCCTCGAGCAGCCCCGCATAGGAGAGTGCGATCACGGTGACCAGCGGCACGGCAGCGTTGCGCAGCGCGTGGAACCAGATGATCCTTGTCTCGGAAAGCCCCTTGGCACGAGCGGCCACGATGTATTCCTGGGAAAGCTCGTTCAGCATGAAGCTTCGCGTCATACGGCTGATATAGGCCAGCGAAAAATAGCCGAGCAGCCCGCCCGGCAGGATGATGTGGCGGAAGAGGTCCCACAGCACATCCCATCGCCCTTGCATGGTGGCATCGAGAAGATAGAAGCCCGTCACCGGCGTGAAACTGTATTCGTAAACAATGTCGATACGGCCCGGATAGGCGACCCAGTTGAGCTTGGCATAGAAGAACACCAGCGCCAGCAAACCCAACCAGAAGATCGGCACGGAATAGCCTATCAGGCCGATGACCCGGACGATCTGGTCGGCGATCGAACCCCGCTTGACGGCCGCAAGAACACCGAGCGGCACGCCGAACACGGCGCCGATCAATGTCCCCACGCTGGCAAGCTCGATTGTCGCGGGGAAGACCCGGCGGATGTCGGTCATCACCGGATTGGTGGTCAGCACGGACGTGCCGAAGTCGCCGGTCAAGGCCTGGCGGACATAAATGAAGAATTGCTGGTAGAGCGGCAGGTTGAGCCCCAGTTGCTCACGCACGCGCTCGACGACATGGGCGGGCGCCCGATCGCCGACGATCGCGAGCGCCGGATCGATCGGCACGACGCGGCCGATGAAGAAGGTCACGGCCAGAAGGCCGAGATAGGTGGTTACCACAATCACGAGGAACCGCAGCAACGACATGGCGAACGCCGAGGCGCGCGCGCCGGAGCGCCGCGCCTCGGTTTTTGACTCGAGGATGGTCAATGGACCTTAATCCTTGGAAACGGTGTAGACGAAGTTCGTGTCGAAGCTCGGACCGAGCTTGTAGCCTTTCAGCTTGTCCGAATAGCCGGCGTTTTCAATCTGCTGGAAGATGACAACGAACGGACCCGCGGTCAGAACCTGCTTCTGCAGGTCCTCATAGATCGCCGCACGGGCATCCGAATCCTTCTCGAGCAGCGCAGCCTGGGTTTTCTCCGTCAGTTCCGGAACGTCCCAGGCATTGCGCCATGCGAGCGTCTTGGTCTTGCCTTCGTCGGCATTATCCGGGTTGTAGGTGAAGGTCTCGGCATTCGAGTGCGGGTCGAAATAGTCCGAGCCCCATTGGCCGATATAGATGTCGTGCTGGCGGGCACGATACTTGGTCAGCGTCTGCTTGCCGTCGCCGGGGATGATCTCCAGCTTGATGCCGGCCTGGGCCAGCGTCTGCTGGACGTTTTCGGCAATGCCGGTGACCGGCTGGGTGTTGCGCACATCCATGGTGACGGTGAAGCCGTCGGCGACACCGGCCTTGGCCAGCAGTTCCTTGGCCTTGGCGACGTCGAGCGTATAGGGCTTGTCGTCAAGGGCGCCGAGCTGGCCGGCCGGCAGGAAGGTCTGGTGGATCGTGCCGATGCCCTTGATCAGCGTCTCGCCGATCGCGTCATAGTCGACGAGATACTTGAAAGCCTCGATGACCTCAGGCTTGGCCAGCGTCTCGTTCTTCTGGTTGAGGCTGAAATAGTAGAGCGTTCCCTTCGGAGCGGAGGTCAGCGCGATGCCTTCCTTCTTGGAGACAGCTTCCACGTCACCCGGCTCGAGGTTGCGGGCCACATCGATATCGCCGTTCTCGAGTGCCAGGCGCTGGCCGGCACTTTCCTTCATATGGCGATAGATGACGCGGTTGAGAGCCGGCTTCTCGCCGTAGTAATTGTCGTTGCGCTCCAGCACCACGACTTCATTGGCGCGCCATTCGCGGATCTTGTAGGGGCCGGAACCGGCATAGCCGGTCTTCAGGAATTCATTGCCGAAGTCGGTGTCGTACTTGTAGTCATCACTCGGAGTCACGGCCTTTGCGTTCTCCATCACGACCTTCTTGTCGAGGACGGAGGCCACGGTAGAGGTCAGGACGTTCAACACGAAGCTCGGCGCATAGGCCTTGTCGACGGTCAGCACGAATGTCGTCTCGTCTGCAGCCTTGGCTGTGTCCGTGACGTTGTCGCCGTTAAGACCGAACTGGGTGAGCAGGAATGCCGGCGACTTGTCGAGCTTGACGGCCCGCTCGAAGGAGAAGGCGACATCTTCCGCCGTGAGCGGATTACCCGAGGCAAACTTGAGGCCCGGCTTCAGCTTGAACGTATAGGTCAGGCCATCGTCGGAAATCGTCCAGCTCTCGGCGAGTTCGCCGACGACCTTCGACGTGTCGTTCATGTCGAGGTTGACCAGCTTGCTATAGGTATTGGCGGTCAACTCAGCGGTGGAGATCTCGAAAGCCTCGCCCGGATCGAGCGTGATGATGTCATCGATGGCCCAGCCCTGGACAAGCGTGTCGGCCGGCGTCGCAGCATAGGCCTGCGGGGCGGCTGCCATAATCAGCGCCATAGCCGCGCTGGTCGTCAGCAGGCGCATAGTCTTGTTGAAAGTATGCATCATTATCTTCGTTCCCCTGTTTACCTAGTTGGTCTTAATCGAGCGTCCGCGACCTATTCGTGCCAGGCGGATGCCAGAACCCTCAGCCAGTTTTCCCGGCATATTTTTGCAAGATCCTCATCAGCGTATCCGGCACCTTTCAGTGCCGCAACCAGTTTCTGATTGCCGCTAGCGTCGCCGATTTCAGCCGGAATCGTCGCACCATCGAAATCGGAACCGATCGCCACGCAGTCGATCCCCATGCGTTCCACCATGTAGTCCACATGGCGCACCATATCGCTGAGCGGAGTTGCCGCATTGTCCTGCGCGTCGTCGCGCAGCATGGTCACGGCATAATTGAGACCCACCAGGCCGCCGCTTTCCTTGATCGCGTCGAACTGCTTGTTCGTCAGGTTGCGCGCCACCGGCGTCAGCGCATGGACATTGGAATGGCTGGCGACCAGCGGCTGGTCGGTGGTCTTCGCCACATCCCAGAACCCCTTTTCGGTAATGTGGGCGAGATCAACCAGAATGCCCAGCCGGTTGCACGCCTTCACCAGATTGAAGCCGGCATCGGTCAGGCCCGGGCCGCTATCGGGAGAAGAGGGATAGGCGAATGGCACGCCATGGCCGAAGATGTTGTTGCGGCTCCACACCGGCCCCAGCGAGCGCAGCCCTGCCGCATGGAAGGTCTCAAGCGCGTCAAGGTCCTCGTCGATCGCCTCGCAGCCTTCCATGTGAAGGACGGCAGCAAACACGCCATCGTCCATCGCCTTCCGAATCTCGCCGGTCGACCGGCAGAGACGCCAAGCGCCGGCGCGATCGAGGCGCAGCGCGATCGAGGCCATTTCGAGGGCGATGTCGAGCGACGGCTGTCGCATGAGCGGCGCCTCGAGCGGCGTGCTATAATGACCGTTTGCGTCTGGCTCCTTGAGGGCAAAGTCGTTGTCCGACGGGATATAGATCGCACAGAGCCCGCCAGCCAGCCCACCCGCCTTGGCGCGCGGCCCGTCGATGTGGCCCTCGTTCGTGCCGTTGACGAACTCGGCAATTGGATCGCTGCCGTTCGCCCGACCCCGCCAAAGCCGCAGCAGGACATCGTTGTGACCGTCGAATACCCGTTCCATGAAAAGATTGTCCCGCAGTCAGATAGCCAGGTTGAAACAAACAAGAGCGCCGGAACGGACCCGACCGTCACCGCAACAAGCGGTCCAGACCGCTTGTTGAACCAACGTAGAACTAAATCGCGCGCCGGTTCAAGCCAAAAAAAACCGATTGCGAACAAGGCGATGCGCGCAGGAGTAGCAGGCCTGCCTCCGCCCTGCGCAACCGGGGCTCGCTGTTTTATCGGCCCCAATCCCTGGACCTTTCAGCCGCCCAGCGAGGTTCGCTCAAAATTTGCCCCGCATGGCGAAATAAAAATGGTCAAGCGACCAAATTTGCGGCACGATACACAAATTCCGCCCTGTGCGGGATCGGGCTTGGAGGAGCCCGCAGTGGAGCAACGCCTTTGCGCATCGCTGGATTTCGGCGCATTTGCAGGGCGTGCAGGCTCCAATCAGGAGGAGACGAGGAGGAATTCGTCACATCAACCTGCATGGCACGCGTATTGCGTTGTCATGATCGACGGGCCAACCGGGCGCGACAACATGTCGGCAACGCCGGAACGCGAACTGTTGCCGGAAAGATCCATTTTTTAACTGGGGATATTTCTTGAGTTCGACATCGAAGAAGGCCGCAATCGAAATCCGGGACGTCGGCCGCGTCTATGGCGCCGGCGCGGGCCAGGTCATCGCGCTCGACCGGGTCAACCTGACGATCCGGGAAAACGAATTCTTCACGCTGCTGGGGCCATCCGGTTGCGGCAAGACCACGCTCTTGCGGCTGATCGCCGGCTTCGATTTCCCCACCAGCGGCGAAATCCTGCTGCACGGGGAAGATATTGCGCCGCTGCCGCCGTTCAAGCGGCCGGTCAACACCGTCTTCCAGTCCTATGCGCTGTTTCCGCACATGACGGTCGCCGAAAACATCGGCTTCGGCCTGAAGATGCTCGGCAAGCCCGCGACCGAGATCAAGGCCCGGGTCGAAGAGATGCTGGCCCTCGTCCACATGGAAACCATGCGCGACCGCTCGGTTGCCCAGATTTCCGGCGGCCAGCAACAGCGCGTGGCGTTGGCGCGGGCGCTTGCGCCGAAGCCGAAGGTTCTCCTCCTCGACGAACCGCTCTCGGCCCTCGACTACAAGCTGCGCAAGGAAATGCAGATCGAACTCAAGCGCCTGCAGGGCGAAACCGGCATTACCTTCATCTTCGTCACCCAC
>DBUL01000245.1:10268-10658 GCA_002307905.1 Rhizobiaceae bacterium UBA1291 | reverse complement strand
ACCACGTCGATGTCGTGCTTGTACTTCTTGTCCAGCACCGGCGCCTCGGCGATCTCGTAGAACTGGCCGTCGATCTTGACGCGCTGGAAACCCTTCTTCATCAGGTCGGCCAGTTCCTTCTTGTACTCGCCCTTCCGGCCACGCGCGATCGGCGCCAGGATGTAGAGGCGGGTGCCCTCCTCGAAGGACAGGATTCGGTCGACCATCTGGGAGACCGTCTGGCTCTCGATCGGCAGGCCGGTCGCCGGCGAATAGGGCACGCCGACGCGGGCGAACAGCAGTCGCATGTAGTCGTAGATCTCGGTGACCGTGCCGACCGTCGAACGCGGATTGCGCGAGGTCGTCTTCTGCTCGATCGAGATTGCCGGTGACAGGCCGTCGATCTGGTCG
>DBUL01000245.1:9805-10165 GCA_002307905.1 Rhizobiaceae bacterium UBA1291 | reverse complement strand
AGGAGGGCTCTCCTTATTTAGTGACGCCCGCGCCCCTGTCGAGCGCCGGGAGTGGATTAAAGGGTGGCAAAATGATTCTATTGACAGCATCCTAGTGCATTACTAGAACAAATAAAGAACATTTTCGTTGTGGATTAACCCCGATCGCCACCCAACCGCAGGATGGTTTGGTTTAAGGTGGGCGGATTTCTCTGTTTCGGAGCCGCATGATGGCGGCAGCAAGGTGAGTAGTATGGCTGGCAGCGTCAACAAGGTAATTTTGATCGGCAATCTTGGCGCCGACCCGGAAATCCGCCGGACCCAGGATGGCCGGCCGATCGCCAATCTGCGTATCGCCACGTCGGAAAGCTGGCGCGACAA
>DBUL01000245.1:7874-9764 GCA_002307905.1 Rhizobiaceae bacterium UBA1291 | reverse complement strand
ACAAGAACACCGGCGAGCGCAAGGAAAAGACCGAGTGGCACACCGTGGTGATCTTCAACGAAGGTCTCTGCAAGGTCGCCGAGCAGTATCTGAAGAAGGGCTCGACCGTCTATGTCGAAGGTCAGCTGCAGACCCGCAAATGGCAGGACCAGAGCGGCCAGGACCGTTACTCGACCGAAGTCGTGCTACAGGGCTTCAATGGCAACCTGACCATGCTCGGCGGTCGTGGCGATGCTGCCGGCGGCTCGCGCGGCGGCGGCGAATTCGGCGGCGGCTATAGCGGCGGTGGCGACGACTACGCCGCGCCGGCACCCCAGCGCGGCGGCGGCCAGCAGCGGGGGGGGGCAAGCGCACCCCCATCGGGCGGCTTCTCCCGCGATCTCGACGATGACATCCCGTTCTGATGTCTAGCGGCGCTTCGGCGCCGCTTTTTTGTTGTGGGCGTTCGGCGGGAAGCCCGGTCTGAAATGCATGATTTACGATGGATACTAGGGGGTATCACTATGGAAGAGACAAAACCGCAGGCCGGTCCCGCGACATGGCGCATCATCCTGGCCTTCCTGCTGGACTTCTTCACCGCCTTCTTCGTGCTCGGCTTTGCCGTCGCATCGGTGGCGGGCGGACGCACGGAGGAGGGGTTCCAGTTGAACGGGCTGCCGGCGCTTATCCTGTTCGCGCTGGTCATCGCCTATTTCATCGTGTTTAACCGCTACCTCGGCGGCACGATCTGGAAGCGCATCCTGAAGGCGCAGCGATAGATCGGCCGCGAAGCCGGCCGGGGTCCGATCAGGGTTGGCGGGGGGTAGGGTCAGACAGCCCCGGGCCGCGTCAGGCGCCGAATGCCGATTTGATCCCATCGACGACGAACTGCACCGAAAGCGCCGCCAGCAGCACGCCGAGCAGGCGGGTGAGCAGCGCCCGGCCGGTGACACCGAGGAAGCGGTTCAGCCGCTCCGCGAGGATCAGCGCGGCAAAGACAAGGGCCAGGCAGACGGCGATGACGCCGATCAGTTGCACCTTCCCGGCCACGCCGTCCATCGTGCCTGCGATCAGCACCGTGGCGGAGATCGCGCCAGGTCCGGCGATCAGCGGGATTGCCAGCGGAAAAACCGCCAGATTGTGGATGTGGTCCTTGGTGATTGCGGCATCGGTAGTCTTTTCCTTACGCTCGTTACGCTTCTCGAAAATCATCTCGAACGAGATGACGAAGAGCATCAGGCCGCCGGCGATGCGGAAAGCACCCATGGAAATGCCGAGCGCACCAAGAATGCTGGCGCCGAACAGAGCAAAGACGGCGAGGATGGCGAAGGCGATCAGCGAACCGCGAACCGCGACCTGCTTGCGCTCGCCGCGTGTCATGCCTTGGGTCAGGCCGAGGAACAGAGGCGCCAGTCCCGGCGGATCGACCGTGACCAGCAACGTCGTGAAGGCGTTGATCATCGAATCCGTGCCGATCATGGTTATTCCCCCGCTTTGTCGGAACATTTAAATGCCAGCCGCACGCCCTTGGCAAGTTCTTGATCGGCCGGCCTTTCCCACGCCCCAAAAGGCTGTTTATAACCGCCTTGTGAGTCCGGGCAAAATTGGCGCTTTCCGGCCCTTTCAGCTATAAACTCCGCAGTGATTCCGAACAAAGATCGTGACCTGATTTGACTGAGCAAAACACTCCCGGCGGCGGCAAGTATCCGCAAGGCATTGAGCCGATTTCCATCATGGAGGAAATGCAGCGGTCGTATCTCGATTACGCGATGAGCGTCATCGTGAGCCGCGCACTTCCCGACGTCCGCGACGGTCTGAAGCCGGTGCACCGACGCATCCTGTTTTCGATGAGCGAAATGGGCATCGACTGGAACAAGAAATATGTGAAGTCGGCGCGCGTCACCGGTGACG
>DBUL01000245.1:0-7824 GCA_002307905.1 Rhizobiaceae bacterium UBA1291 | reverse complement strand
TCCCCAACCTGCTGGTCAACGGCGCCGGCGGCATCGCGGTTGGCATGGCGACCAATATTCCGCCGCACAACCTGGCTGAAGTGATCGACGGATGTATCGCGCTGATCGACGATCCGGCGATCGAGCTATCCGATCTGATACAGATCATTCCAGGCCCGGACTTCCCGACCGGCGCAATGATCCTCGGTCGTTCCGGCATCCGGTCCGCCTATGAGACCGGGCGCGGCTCGGTCATCATGCGTGGGGTTGCGCGCATCGAGCCGATGCGCGGCGACCGTGAGCAGATCATCATCTCGCAGATTCCCTATCAGGTGAACAAGTCGACGATGATCGAGAAGATGGCCGAATTGGTGCGCGACAAGCGCATCGAGGGCATTTCCGACCTGCGCGACGAATCCGACCGCGAAGGCTATCGCGTCGTGATCGAACTGAAGCGCGACGCCAATGCCGACGTCATCCTCAACCAGCTCTATCGCTACACCCCGCTGCAGACCTCGTTCGGCTGCAACATGGTTGCGCTCAACGGCGGCAAGCCGGAACAGATGACGCTGCTCGACATGCTGCGCGCCTTCGTTTCCTTCCGGGAGGACGTCGTCAGCCGCCGCACCAAGTTCCTGCTGCGCAAGTCGCGCGACCGCGCCCATGTGTTGGTCGGCCTCGGCATCGCGGTGGCCAATATCGACGAGGTGATCCGCGTGATCCGTCAGGCGCCCGATCCGCAGACGGCGCGCGAACAACTGATGGAACGCCGCTGGCCGGCGTCCGATGTCGAGAGCCTGATCCTGCTGATTGACGATCCGCGCCACCGCATCAACGAGGACATGACCTACAATCTGTCCGAGGAGCAGGCGCGCGCCATTCTCGAACTGCGCCTCGCCCGCCTGACGGCTCTCGGACGCGATGAAATCGACGAGGAACTGAACAAGATCGGCGGCGAGATCAGCGACTATCTCGACATCCTGTCGTCGCGCGTCCGTATCCAGACCATCGTCAAGGACGAACTCACCGCCGTGCGTGACGAATTCGGCACGCCGCGCCGCACCGAGATCATCGAGGGCGGCCTGGAAATGGACGACGAGGATCTGATCGCCCGCGAAGACATGGTCGTCACCGTGTCGCATGCCGGCTACATCAAGCGCGTTCCGCTCGCCACCTATCGCGCCCAGCGCCGCGGCGGCAAGGGCCGTTCCGGCATGGCGATGAAGGACGAGGATTTCGCCACCCGCCTGTTCGTCGCCAATACGCACACCCCGGTTCTGTTCTTCTCCTCGCGCGGTATCGTCTACAAGGAAAAGGTCTGGCGCCTGCCGATCGGTACGCCGACCTCGCGCGGCAAGGCGCTGATCAACATGCTGCCGCTGGAGCCCGGCGAACGCATCACCACGATTATGCCGCTCCCCGAGGATGAAACGAGCTGGCAAAACCTCGACGTCATGTTCTCGACGACGCGGGGCACGGTTCGTCGCAACAAGCTCTCCGACTTCGTGCAGGTGAACCGCAACGGCAAGATCGCCATGAAGCTCGAGGAAGAGGGCGATGAGATCCTGTCGGTGGAAACCTGCACCGAACTGGACGACGTGCTGCTGACCACGGCGCTTGGCCAGGCAATCCGCTTCTCCGTCGATGACGTCCGCGTGTTTGCCGGTCGCAATTCCATCGGCGTGCGCGGTATTTCGCTCGCCGAGGGCGACCGGCTGATTTCGATGACAATTCTCCATCACGTGGATGCCGAACCATGGCAGCGTGCCGCCTATCTCAAGCGTTCGGCTGCCGAGCGTCGCGCCAGTGGCGTGGATGAGGAGGACATCGCGCTCGTCGGGGAAGAGGTGACTGAGGAAGGTCAGCTTGACGAGCAGTTTTATGAGGAAATGAAGGCACGCGAGCAGTTCGTTCTGACTGTCTCGGAGCGCGGTTATGGCAAGCGGTCGTCGTCTTATGACTTCCGCATCTCCGGTCGCGGCGGCAAGGGTATCCGTGCCACCGACACGTCGAAGACGGCGGAAATCGGCGAACTGGTTGCCGCCTTCCCGGTCGAAGACAAGGACCAGCTGATGCTCGTCTCCGACGGCGGCCAGTTGATCCGAGTCCCGGTTGACGGCATCCGTATCGCCAGCCGCGCCACCAAGGGCGTCACCATTTTCTCGACCGCCAAGGATGAAAAGGTCGTCTCGGTCGAGCGCATCAGCGAGCCGGAAGGCGAAGACGAGGGCGAACTCGAAGAGGCCCTGGCAGGCGAGGGGCCCGTGTCGGACGTCGCCGAGGGGGCCGTGCCGGACGTGGCGGAGCCCCCCGCAGCGACCGACACCCAAGAATGACGAAAAGGCCCGCCGGAAACGGGGGGCCTTTTCGTTGGAGGCAATCGGAACTTGAGGGTGTTTTGGGAGCACCTGCGACAGGTCAGCCATGAGGCTGCTCGGCAGGCAGGGGTCAGAAGACCCGCTGACGTTTCTTCAGCGCGCGGAATTCGTCGTCTTCACGGCGAAGGGCGTTGACCGTCGAAGCGACGGAAGCGAGGAACATGCCGCAGATCAAGGCGGCCAGAACGGTCAGGCTCGTAAACATGTTCTTTCAATCCTTCCTGCTTCGGCAGTTTCTTCCATAGGCGTCTATCCGCCGGCGGTCAGCGGTGCAGCGGGTAATAGCTGGACGCCAGTTGCGGGCCGTAGCTGTTCGCGTCGGCCTTGTCATTCATGTAGAAGGTGGCGGAGGTGGCGAGCATCGCCGTCATCATGCCGACCCACACCAGATTGATCATCGTAACCTTGTCGTGCATCTAAGTCGTCCTTTCGGATTTTTCGGCTTGGATAACCGTGAAAATGCGCGGCGCGGACAAACGTTCCGCACCATTCAATCGTTTTTAGTGAAGGCGATCTGAAACGTGTCTTAACGCTCCATTCATCTGGCGTTCATCTTCGCGAAAAGAGGCGGATGGCCGATGGTCCTTCGGCCTCGAGATGGGCGCGCAGGGTCAGCAGGCCGAGCTCGGTGAAAAGAGCTGCGAGAACGGCAAAAATGGCTAGAAGCGCGAGCATATGGGTCCCCTTGCATGCGACCGTTGGCATGTCTGCGTGCCAAGTCTGGAAGGAATAGGAACGATGCGGACTGAAGCCGCCTTGAACAGAACATTCATTCGTCGTTCATCGGCGGGCAGGGATGGATCGGGCCCAAATCACTTGCGGCCCTCGCGCTTCCATGACAAAAGGCGTCGAAACAATTTTCGGGCGCACATGACGATCGCATTCTATCCCGGCTCATTCGATCCGATGACCAACGGCCATCTCGATGTGCTCGTGCAATCGCTGAACGTGGTATCGAAGGTGATCGTCGCGATCGGCGTCCATCCCGGCAAGAAGCCGCTGTTCAGCTATGAGGAGCGCGCGGACCTGATTGGCACAGCCATCGCCGAGACCCTGCCCGAGCGCGCCGGCGACGTTTCGGTCGTCGCCTTTGATGGCCTCGCTGTCGATGCGGCCCGCAAGAATGGCGCCAAGCTGCTGATCCGGGGACTGCGCGACGGCACCGATCTCGACTATGAGATGCAAATGGCCGGCATGAATCACCAGATGGCGCCGGACCTGCAGACCGTATTCCTGCCGGCGGGTACCGCCTCGCGGCCCATTACGGCCACATTGGTACGCCAGATCGCCTCCATGGGTGGCGATGTCAGTGCCTTTGTGCCGCCCGCCGTCCTCTATGCGCTAAAGTCCAAACTCTCGCGCTGATCGTCGTTCAAGCCATTGGAGTGATCATGAAACTCTTTCAAATTGCCGCTGCCCTGTTCATTGCCGTCGCAACAGCCGGTTCGGCGATCGCCGCCTCGGAGGACAACACCTTGACCATCCAGTTGAAGGACGGTCCGGTCGTCGTCGAGCTTATGCCCGAGGTCGCACCGAAGCACGTCGCGCAAATCAAGGAACTGGCCTCCAAGGGCGAGTATGACAATGTCGCCTTCCACCGCGTCATTGAGGGCTTCATGGCCCAGACCGGCGACGTCGAGTTCGGCGACATGGAAGACGGCTTCAATGCCGGCCGCGCCGGCACCGGCGGCTCCAAGCTGCCTGATCTTCCGGCCGAGTTCTCCAAGCTTCCCTTCGAGCGCGGCGTCGTCGGTATGGCCCGCTCGCAGGATCCGAACTCTGCCAATTCGCAGTTCTTCATCATGTTCGCCGACTATCCGCCGCTGAACGGCGAGTATACCGTCGTCGGCAAGGTCGTGTCCGGCATGGAATTCGTCGACAAGATCAAGCGCGGCGAGGGAGGCAACGGCGAAGTTTCCGATCCCGACCGCATGATCAAGGTCACCGTCGGCAAGCAGTAACAATCGGGCATCCGCCCCAAAGAGGAGAAATATCATGGCCGAGATCAAGGATCCGGAAAACACCATCATCATGGAAACGACCAAGGGCAAGGTCGTGATCGCGCTCTTCCCGGATCTGGCCCCCGGCCATGTCGCACGCGTCAAGGAACTGTCGCGCGAAGGCGCCTATGACGGCGTGGTCTTCCACCGCGTCATCGAGGATTTCATGGCGCAGACCGGCGACGTGCAGTTCGGCAAGCAGGGTTCCGACAGCTTCAATCCGGCCCGCGCCGGCATGGGCGGCTCGCAGAAGCCGGACCTCCAGGCCGAATTTTAGGCCACCTCGCATGTGCGCGGCACCTGCTCCATGGCCCGCTCGCAGAGCCCGAACTCGGCCAATTCGCAGTTCTTCATCTGCTTCACCGATGCGCCGTGGCTCAACAAGCAGTATTCGGTCTGGGGCCAGGTCATCGACGGCATGGACGTCATCGACCAGATCAAGAAGGGCGAACCCGTTCGCGATCCCGACTCGATCGTCTCGATGAAGGTCGCCGCCGACGCCTGATGAAGTCGGATCGGCAGAACACTCTTCTTGTGGAACTCGGAGCCGTGCCAATTAAGGCACGGCTTTCTCGCGAAGAATTCTTCCGACAGTATGGGGGCGCACTAACTAGGCTCGGGAAGATCTCGCGCACCTTGTTCAAAGGGGAAAGCGATCCGATCAAGAAGAGACGGCTGTTCGTAGTCTCAGAAGCATATGGTCATTGTCTACGTAGCGGATATTTTTCCGCGTGCTGCTATTTTGAGTATCTGGATATCTACGAACGAGCATCTCGGGTGGAGTTGTATGACGTCTCTACCGCAGCGATGGATCTAGCTCATACATTCGCAGATACCGTTCCCATCGAGCTGTTTAATGCTCTGGAACTCTCGAAGGCGCCTGAGTTTGAGATCGTGTCCGGCAGGAGTCGCGACAAGATGGCAGCCATCTTCGATTTGAGCTTTCCCAACACAAAGGAAGCCCGTGATGCGGTATGCCACTACCATGATCGCGCCCTTGGCCGTTTTCGGGACACAGACATAAGCACAGAAATGTTTGGGCGATCCATTTCGAAAAATGGGAAGTTCTACACTGCACCTGACGGGAAAGACTTTGAGTATTCTTTCACGGATATTCACTTTTCACATTATTTTTCGCAGCTAGAGCACTTGGGAATCTGAATGCGCGTAGACCAGTTCGATTTCGATCTTCCCGACGAGAATATCGCTCTTAGGCCGATGAGCCCACGGGACCAAGCGCGGCTGCTCGTCGTCCGGCCGGATGGCGCGCCGGTGCTCGAAGACGCCCGGGTCTGCGACCTGCCATCCTTCCTGAAAGCCGGCGACGCCTTGGTGTTCAACGACACCAAGGTCATCCCGGCCCAGCTCGAAGGCGTGCGGCTGCGCGACGGGGCGGAGCGCACGCCGGTTTCCGCCACGCTGCATATGCGCATGGATGCCAGCCGCTGGAAGGCCTTTGCCCGGCCGGGCAAGCGCATCAAGCTCGGCGACCGGATCGAATTCGGCCATTCCGGCAATGCCTGCCTGCTCGGCACGCTTGGCGCCGTCATCGAGGAAAAGGGCGAAGCGGGCGAGGTGACGCTTCGCTTCGACTTCTCCGGCGCCGCTCTCGACGAGGCGATCGCCACTGTCGGCCATATTCCGCTGCCGCCCTATATCGCTTCCAAGCGTGACGAAGACGAGAAGGACCGGACCGACTACCAGACCATGTACGCGAAGGAGGAGGGGGCTGTTGCCGCCCCGACCGCCGGCCTGCATTTCACGCCCTACCTCTTTGCCCGGCTCGATGCCGCCGGGATCGAGCGCCATTTCGTCACGCTGCATGTCGGCGCCGGCACGTTTCTGCCGGTGAAGGCCGAAGACACCGCCGACCACAAGATGCACCACGAGATCGGCCAGGTCTCGCGCGCCACCGCGTCTGCGCTCAATGCGGTCAGGGCGCGGGGCGGGCGGATCGTTTCGGTCGGCACCACGTCGCTGCGCCTGCTCGAAAGCGCCACATCCGAAACGGGTGAGATCCAGCCCTGGTCGGGTGCAACCGACATTTTCATTACACCCGGTTACCGGTTCAAGGCGGTCGACGTCCTGATGACCAATTTCCATCTGCCGAAGTCCACGCTGTTCATGCTGGTCTCGGCCTTTGCCGGCCTCGACACCATGCGGGCGGCCTACGCCCACGCGATCGCGGACGGCTACCGTTTCTATTCCTATGGCGATGCCAGCCTGCTCTTCCGGAAAGACACCTGATCCGATGCATGACACCTTCCAGTTCACCCTCAAGGCCACGTCCGGCAAGGCCCGCCTCGGCGAGATTTCCATGCCGCGCGGCGTGATCCGCACACCGGCCTTCATGCCGGTCGGCACGGTCGGGACGGTCAAGGCGATGTATCTCGACCAGGTCAGGGAAGGGGGCGCCGACATCATCCTCGGCAATACCTACCACCTGATGCTGCGGCCCGGCCCAGAGCGCGTCGCCCGCCTCGGCGGTCTGCACGAGCTGATCCGCTGGCCCGGGCCCATCCTCACCGATTCGGGAGGCTTCCAGGTCATGTCGCTCTCGGGCCTGCGCAAGCTCGACGAGCAGGGCGTAACCTTCAAGAGCCATGTCGACGGCTCGACCCATCACATGTCGCCGGAACGCTCGATCGAGATCCAGGGCATGCTCGACAGCGACATCCAGATGCAGCTCGACGAATGCGTGGCGCTGCCGGCCGAACCGAAAGAAATCGAGCGGGCGATGGAAATGTCGCTGCGCTGGGCCGAGCGCTGCCGCGTCGCGTTTGGCGAACAGCCGGGCAAGGCGATGTTCGGCATCGTCCAGGGCGGCGACATTCCGGACCTGCGCGTCCGCTCGGCCGAGGGACTGAAGCAGCTCGACCTCAAGGGCTATGCGGTCGGCGGCCTGGCGGTCGGCGAGCCGCAGCACGTCATGCTGGAAATGCTCGGCATCACGCTGCCGGTCCTACCGACGGCAAAGCCGCGCTACCTCATGGGCGTCGGCACGCCGGACGACATCCTCAAATCGGTGGCCGAGGGTATCGACATGTTCGACTGCGTCATGCCGACCCGCTCCGGCCGCCACGGCCTGGCGTTCACCCGCCGCGGCAAGGTCAATATCCGCAATGCCCGCCATGCCGAGGACATGCGGCCGCTCGA
Source organism: Rhizobiaceae bacterium UBA1291 (assembly GCA_002307905.1). Classification (GTDB taxonomy): domain Bacteria; phylum Pseudomonadota; class Alphaproteobacteria; order Rhizobiales; family Rhizobiaceae; genus Allorhizobium. Next base: position 311 of record DBUL01000245.1, on the reverse strand, counting down.
CGACCAGTCGAACTGCCCGGCCAGCCGCGACTATTCCCGCGCCTATCTCCACCATCTGGTACGCTCGAACGAGGCGCTGGGCGGCATGCTCCTGTCGTGGAACAACCTGTCCTACTACCAGGAACTGATGCAGGGCATCCGCAAGGCGATCGAGGAAGGCCGCTTCGAGGACTTCAAGGCCGAGACGCAGGACATGTGGGCACGCGGCGACATCGACCCGGTGTGAAGGGGGCAGCGGGAGAACCGACGGCGCTTGTTGGCCGTGCGCCGCATTCAACCCCAATTCCCCTCCCAACCCCTCCCCACAAGGG
>DBUL01000246.1:280-2893 GCA_002307905.1 Rhizobiaceae bacterium UBA1291 | reverse complement strand
GCCAGGGTGGCCGGAATTGGCTTTTTCCACCGCGTCCATGGCGAGGAAACGGATCGCATTGGCCATCCGGTTGTGTTTTTCGGGAGAAATCATGTCTGTTCCGCTTGTTCCGGGTCTCAAGGGAGGACCGCGCTCTGCACGGTCATCTGAAAGCGGCTGATCCATAGCAGGTGGATCGCGCGAGTCAACAAATGCCGGGTGTTCGGGTCTTTTGTCGCGCGATAATTCATGCTTTTGTCTATTCCGTGTGCACTGCACCGTTTCGCCCCGAACCGGGCAGGTCCAGGCCGTCGTCCACAGCTTAGACGGTCGCGGGTCACCCTGCATTTATTGACGGGTGACGATCGAGCGGCTTACTGTCCCTCTTCAAGTTAGCGGGTCTTCATGGTCGATTCGATCACCGCTTCTGGAAAGCCGGGTCAAGAATATGCCGACAGGGAATTCGGTCGAAGCGGCGCTCGGCGCGCTCAGGCAAGCAATTGCCGGGCTTGAGAACGCCATCGACATGCGGATCGAGGTGCAGCGCGAGAGCGGAGAGGTCGAGAGCGAGGTTCGCCGCGTGCACGCCGATCGTTCGCGGCTGGCCCAGGAGCTCGACCAGTCGGAATTCCGAGCCAACAGGCTTGAAGAGGTCAATCGCGAGGTTTCGCGGCGGCTGGTGACGGCCATGGAAACGATCCGGGCGGTTCTCGATCGCTAGATCAGGGCGCTAGGATCAGGGAAATGCGAAGGCGCCGTGCGGCGGCACTTGGGAAGATTGATGGCACAGGTCACGGTTACCATTGACGGCAAAGCCTATCGCATGGCCTGCGAGGAGGGCCAGGAAGGTCATCTGATCGATCTTGCTACGCAGTTCGACCGCTATGTCAGCCATCTCAAGGGCCAGTTCGGCGAGATCGGCGATCTGAGGCTGACGGTGATGGCCGGGATCATGGTGATGGACGAACTTTCGGAAGTGAACCGCCGCGTGGCGGCGATGGAAAAGGAGCTTTCCTCGTTTCGCGAGGGACGTGACGGAGCGCTGGAGGCTGCGCAGCGCCGCGAGGACACGCTGACGACGGCGCTTGGCGAATTGACCGAGCGGCTAAACGGGATCACCCGCAAGCTTACTGCCAAGCCGGCACCCGCCGCACGGCCGGAGCAATGAACCGCGGAATAGGTGTCCATCTGAGAATGTTTGGATGAGGCCACTGGCGTCCGGCACGAATTAGACCTATATCTTTTCTGCGGTCTGCGCCTCACGACAGGACAAACAATCCCTGGGGCCATACTCGATCCAAAGGGAGCTGTCCCTGGCCAGGCCCGTGGGCTTGGACACACGGCGCCCACCTACGTTTGTAGGCACCCAGGATCGTAAACCTCCATCGGTTGTCGTGGATCGCACTTTTCTTCTTTCAAAGGCCTGAGCCAATTCGGCTTCACCGACGCCCGGTGAGGCAGGTCTGCGGCGAGCGCCAGCATGGTGCAGAAGGCGATTATCGCGCCGGCCGCGCTTCTACTCCACCGAGATCGACGCGGCGAACGGGGCTGGGATTGACGGGAGAAATCGTGCCGCGTCAAATGGCGCCGACCGCAGGCATTCGAGGACCGAAGCATTCCATGTACCAGCCGCCGCATTTTCGCGAGGAACGCCTCGACGTTCAGCACGCTCTCATCCGCAATCATCCGCTCGGGCTGCTGATTTCGTCCGGCGAAGACGGGCTGATGGCCAATCCGATCCCCTTCCGGCTGGCGAAGGAGAGCCATGGTCTGGGCACGCTGCAGGCGCATATGGCCAGAGCCAATCCGCAGTGGAGGGCGCTGGCCAAGGGCGCGGAGGTACTGATCGTCTTCCAAGGGGCTGATCACTACATCACCCCTTCCTGGTATGAGACCAAGCGCGAGACCGGCAAGGTCGTGCCCACCTGGAACTACGCTATCGTCCAGGTGCGGGGCAGGGTCCGGGTGATCGAGGACAGCCAGTGGATCCTGGCCCAGGTGGACAGGCTGACCGACGGCCATGAGAGCAAGCGCATGATACCATGGGCCGTCGGCGATGCGCCGGACGACTTCATCACCGCGCAATTGAAGGGCATTGTCGGCATCGAGGTCGAGATCACCGCGATCGACGGCAAGTGGAAGGTCAGCCAGAATCGTGGCGAGCCGGATCGCCGGGGTGTTGCTGGAGGTCTGACGGATATGGCGACCGCGGAAGCAAGCGCGATGGCCGAACTGGTCAAGACCTATGGCGGGCTCGACTAGATTTTTTCCTCAGACGGCCAGCCCCAGTTCCTTCTCGCGCTCGATATAGCGGGGGTGCCTGTCGGTCACGTAGTCCCGCACGATCGGCGCCGCATCGCGCTTTCGCGACAGTTGCAGGTGGAAGACCATCTGGCTGCCGGCGCGGAACATCATCTCGCAACTGATCAGATAGAATTCCCACATGCGGGCGAAACGCTCGTCATACATGGCGACGACCTTGTCGCGGTTTGCCTCGAAGCGCCCGCACCAGTGGGCCAGCGTCATCGCGTAGTGCAAGCGCAGGATTTCGATGTCGGTCACCCACAGGCTGTTCTGCTCGGTGACGGCGACGACCTCCGACAGGGCCGGCGAGTAACCGCCGGGGAAGATGTA
>DBUL01000246.1:0-146 GCA_002307905.1 Rhizobiaceae bacterium UBA1291 | reverse complement strand
GAACATGCCGACCGAGACGATGCGGTCGAAGGTCTCCTCCACATCGCGATAGTCCTTCAGCTCGAACCGCACGCGGCCGGCAAGGCCGGCATCCTTGGCACGGTTGGTCGCCAGCGCGTGCTGCTCCTTCGACAGCGTCACGCCGA
>DBUL01000247.1:14419-16256 GCA_002307905.1 Rhizobiaceae bacterium UBA1291 | reverse complement strand
CCGACGGCACCAAGCTGGTGACCGTCCACGAACCGATCCGCTGAGCTGAGGAGAGCCGCCGATGATCCCCGGTGAAATCATTGCCGCAGAAGGCGAGATCGAACTCAATGCCGGCCTGCCGACCGTGACGATCGAAGTGTCCAATACCGGCGACCGGCCCGTGCAGGTCGGCAGCCACTATCATTTCTTCGAGACCAATGCCGGCCTTTCCTTCGATCGCGACACGGCGCGCGGCATGCGGCTCGACATTCCGGCCGGCACCGCCGTGCGCTTCGAGCCCGGCCAGACACGGCAGGTCACCCTGATCCCGCTTGCCGGCAAGCGCGAGGTCTATGGTTTCAGGCAGAAGGTCATGGGGGCACTATGATGCGGCAGGTGAAGACGATGAAGAGACTGTTGGCGATCGGCGGCCTTGCCGCTCTCATGGCCGTGCCGGCCTCGGCCGAGGATGAGCCGATCATCAAGTGCGAGGATGCGGTCACCCAGTCGGACATGACCCTCTGTGCCGTGCAGGAACATGAGGCGGCCGACAAGAAGCTCAACGAACAGTGGCCAAAGACCAAGAAGGCGGTCGCCGACTGGGATGCCGCGCTGGACGCCGATCAGCGCGGCGGCGCCGATGCCCTGATGAAGGCGCAGAGGGCGTGGATCCAGTATCGCGACGCCCATTGCGACGTGGAGGGCTTCTCCGTGCGTGGCGGAACGCTCGAGCCCGCCATCATCGAGCTTTGCCTGGCCGAAGTGACGCGCAAGCGGACGGCGGAGCTGGAAGACCTCGTCAACGGCTTCGGCAACTGACGATCGGAGTAAGATGGGAAAGCGCATCATGATCGTCGGGAACGGAGATGTACCGGAAGGGGCAGCGGCACGCATCGACGCCGCCGACCGGGTCATCCGTTTCAACGAGTGCCGCAATTTCGGGGCTGCCGGCAGCCGCACCGACGTCGTGGCCGTATGCAATACCGGCCGGCCGGCGCGGGCCATGCTGTCCGGCGCCTGGCGCGACAGCCCTGCGGTCCGCCGGTGCTCGGAGATCTGGTCGGTGCGCGATCCGCAAAAATTCGGGGAGATGCGCCACGCCCTACTTGTCAGCCATCCTGAGCTCTACGACTTCTGCGACGACTACACGGCGGGTTTCGCAGCCGTTGCCGAAGCGGGCGCCAAGCGGCACCGCGTGTTATCGCGCGATGTGCACGAGGCGGTCGAACGGGCGTTGCTGGCGTTTGATCCTGCGCCCTATGTCGTGCCGAGCAGCGGCATGGTGGTCGTCGCGCAGGTTCTTGCCGATGTGCTGGCCGATCCGGATCATGACCGGGACCAGATCTTTGTCGCCGGTTTCAGCCATCAGGGCTGGGACGGCCATCCCTTTGCCGCCGAGCGCCAGCTGATCGAGGCCCATGTGGCTTCCGGCAAGCTGGTGCGGCTCAATCCAGACACTGCGTCCTCCCTCACCCAAGGAGTCTGATCGTCATGCCCCACAAGATGTCCCGCAAGGCCTATGCCTCGATGTTCGGACCGACCACCGGCGACAAGGTGCGGCTCGCCGATACCGAACTGTTCATCGAGGTCGAGAAGGATTTCACCACCTATGGCAACGAGGTGAAGTTCGGTGGCGGCAAGGTCATCCGCGACGGAATGGGCCAGAGTCAGGTGACGCGGGCCAATGGCGCGGTCGATACCGTCATCACCAATGCGCTGATCGTCGANNCCGTCAAGGCCGATATCGGCCTGAAGGACGGCCGCATCGTCGCGATCGGCAAGGCGGGAAACCCGGACACGCAGCCGGGCGTCGACATCATCGTCGGACCCGGCACGGAAGCGATCGCCGGCGAAGGCA
>DBUL01000247.1:0-14350 GCA_002307905.1 Rhizobiaceae bacterium UBA1291 | reverse complement strand
AGCAGATCGAGGAAGCGCTGATGAGCGGGCTCACCACCATGCTCGGCGGCGGCACCGGCCCGGCGCATGGCACGCTCGCCACCACCTGCACGCCCGGTCCCTGGCATCTGGCGCGAATGATCGAGGCGGCTGACGCCTTCCCGATGAACCTTGCCTTTGCCGGCAAGGGCAATGCCTCGCTGCCCGGCGCGCTGGAGGAAATGATCCTTGGCGGCGCTTCCTCGCTCAAGCTGCACGAGGACTGGGGCACCACGCCGGCCGCCATCGACTGCTGCCTGACGGTGGCCGACCAGTATGACGTGCAGGTGATGATCCACACCGACACGCTGAACGAATCCGGTTTCGTCGAGGATTCGATCGGCGCGATCCGCGGACGCACCATCCACGCCTTCCACACCGAAGGGGCGGGTGGCGGCCATGCGCCCGACATCATCAAGATCTGCGGCCAGATGAACGTCCTCCCGCCGTCGCCCAATCCGACGCGGCCCTACACGGTCAACACGATCGCCGAGCATCTGGACATGTTGATGGTCTGCCATCACCTGTCCTCGTCGATCCCCGAAGATATCGCCTTTGCAGAAAGCCGCATCCGCAAGGAGACGATCGCGGCGGAGGACATCCTGCACGACATCGGCGCGTTTTCGATCATCGCGTCGGACAGCCAGGCCATGGGCCGTGTCGGCGAAGTGGCGATCCGCACCTGGCAGACGGCCGACAAGATGAAGCGCCAGCGCGGGAGGCTGGCTGAGGAAACCGGCGACAACGACAATTTCCGTGTGCGCCGCTACATCGCCAAATATACGATCAATCCGGCAATCGCCCAAGGATTGAGCCATGAGATCGGCTCGGTCGAGGTCGGCAAGCGCGCCGATCTGGTGCTCTGGGATCCCGCCTTCTTCGGCGTGAAGCCGAGCATGGTGCTCTTGGGCGGCATGATCGCGGCCGCGCCGATGGGCGATCCCAACGCCTCGATCCCCACACCGCAGCCGGTGCACTACCGGCCGATGTTCGGCGCCTATGGCAAGGCGCGGACGAACTCCTCCGTCACCTTCGTTTCCCAGGCCTCGCTCGATGCCGGTCTCGCCGGCAAGCTCGGGGTCGCCAAGCAACTGGTGGCGGTCAAGAATACGCGCGGCGGCATTTCCAAGAAGTCGATGATCCTCAACGACCTGACGCCGCATATCGAGGTCGATCCGGAGACCTACGAAGTCCGCGCCGACGGCGAATTGCTCACCTGCGACCCGGCGAAGGCCCTGCCGATGGCGCAGCGCTACTTCCTTTTCTGATTGGCGCTAACAAGGGCAGGGCGGCTTTCAATTGCCTGACGCCGCGAAAGTCACGCGGCAGACATGCGCCTATTGCATATCTGCCATGCTGCGGGCTCGCGGAATGGATTTATGCTGCACCGCAAACGATTCTCCTTTAACTCTCATCTCCAGAGCGCAATGCCGCCTTCGCGGCACCGGCGCTCGTTTGATATTCTAAGGAGATTGCCATGTTGATCGGTAAGAAAGTTCCCGATGTCACATTTCGTACCCGTGTTCGCGATGAATCGGTGGGCGGCGCCAATCCGTTTCGCTGGCAGGACATGACGTCGGATGACTACTTCAAGGGCAAGCGGGTCATTCTCTTCTCCCTGCCGGGCGCCTTTACGCCGACCTGTTCGACCTATCAGCTGCCGGACTTCGAAAAGATGTATCCGGACTTCAAGGCCGAGGGCATCGACGAGATCTATTGCATCTCGGTCAACGACGCCTTCGTCATGAACGCCTGGGGCAAGTCGCAGAAGCTCGACAACGTCAAGCTGATCCCCGATGGCTCGGGTGAGTTCACCCGCAAGATGGGCATGCTGGTCCATAAGGACAATCTCGGCTTCGGCATGCGCTCCTGGCGCTATGCCGCCATCATCAATGATGGCCAGGTCGAGCAGTGGTTCGAGGAAGAGGGTTATTCGGACAATTGCGACAGCGATCCCTATGGCGTGTCCTCGCCGCAAAACATCATGGAAAAGCTGAAAGCCAAGATGGCCGCCTGAATTTTACAAACAGGCTTTGCATTGAACAGGCTCGGGCGCCCCGGGCCTGACATGTTAATGCGGCGGTGTTGTCATGCAGTCTATGCACGTGCCGGTATTAACAAATGGATATTTGTTCTTATCTCCCGGCGCCTGAATAAAGGTAGCATAAAATTCATCGTGACGTTAAGTAGATCAACCCAAAGCTTGTCGGTTTTTCTTTTTTCGTTAGTCTCTCGGTAAATTTGCTTCTGGTGAATTATTCTGGTGCCCTCAATCCATGGTTATTGATTTTCAGCAGTGGGGTAGTCTGAAATATTTTGGCTTTAGTCGGCTTTTTAATGTTCTCATTAGGAATAAGCCAATCGAACGAGCCTAATCGATGAGTGCTGCATGAACAGGGGGCGGCGCGGTGGATGTTCTTAAGAGATGGATGTCGCTTCAGGTCGATCTCGGCAGTTTCGACAGCCGTGCGGCGGTCTATAATTTTGCCCTGAAAATGACGTTTCGAGCGGTTCTGCTTGCCTTCCTGTTCAATCTTGCCTTTCTGCCGCTCGGCTACGCGCTGGGGCTTGTACCCCTGTCGCTGGCTGATGCGGTCAAGTTGTCCGTTGCCTGCTCCTGGCTGTTCGGCGGTGCGGTGTCCGGGGCGCTTGCGCTCATCACCGGCCATGTGATTCGAGATCTGTCCGTGTCGCGCACGGAATTCGAACGCCTCAGCCGGACGGACATGCTGTCGGGGCTGCTTAACCGGCGTGCCTTCAATGCAGCGCTTGCCGAAACCGCTCCGGGGGCGTCGCTTGCGATCCTTGATCTCGACCGGTTCAAGGCGGTCAATGATGGCCATGGCCATTGCGCCGGCGACGAGGTGATCAAAGCGGTGGCCAGTATCCTGCGGGAGGTGTTCGAAGATCATCATCTGGTTGCACGGCTTGGCGGCGAGGAATTCGGCGTGATCATCCGGGGCGGCGGCCTTGCCCACCGGATCGGTCTGGTCGACCGGGTCCGCCAATTGGTGGAAGCCCGGGCGATCTCCTGCGAAGGCGTGGCCATCCATGCGACGGTTTCGGCCGGTATCGCCGAATTCGCTCCCGATCTTCGCCCTGAAACCGTCTATTCCGCCGCTGATCGCGCGCTCTATCTGGCAAAGGCCAAGGGACGCAACCGCGTTGTCCATGAGACAGAAGAGATTGGCTGGGCCAGGCGCGAAAGCGATGCCGCCGAGGCAAGGCATATCGGCATGATACAGAGCTCTACAGAGGCGCTCCCGGCGGCCGGCTGAAACTTCAGCCTTGCTGTTTGCCTTCTATTTTTGCATGGTTGAAAAATAACCATTTCGGGAAAGCCATGCGTCGCGTCATAACCTATCTTCCTGCCGGAACGTCCGAAGAGACGATAGTCGGCTTCGTCATGCTGGCCCATGACGAGCGGCATTTGAGGCGCAAGCTGTTGCATCTCGACGATGGCGACATGGTCATGCTCGACATGAAGCAGCCCGTCCTGCTCGCCCATGGCGACCTGCTGCTGATGGACGATGGCAATGCCATCGAGGTCCGGGCGTCTGCAGAGAAGCTCTTCGAGATCCGCCCGAGAGATCGTCTGCATCTCGTAGAACTCGCCTGGCATATCGGCAACCGGCATCTGCCGGCGCAGATCGAGGAGGACCGTATCCTTATTCTCCGAGACCACGTGATTCGCGAGATGCTTATCGTGCTCGGGGCTGATGTCGCGGAGGTGACCGAACACTTCCAGCCGATGCGCGGGGCCTATCATGGCCATGACGGCGGGCATTCGAGCCACAATCACGATCATGCCTGAACGCCCGCCCGCCGCCGGCAGTCCTCATAGCCTGATCAGGCTGATGACCTGGTTGTCGCCGGCCTTTCCAGTCGGCGGCTTTGCCTACTCCGGCGGGCTGGAGGCGGCGGTGGTCGAAGGCCATGTCTGCGAAGCCGGCGATCTCGCCGTGTGGCTGGACACCCTCCTCGTTGCGGGTCCCTTGCGCAATGATGCAATCCTGCTGGCCGAGGCCCATCGCGCATTCAACGACCCGGGCCGACTGTCGCAGGTCGCGGACCTCGCGGGAGCGCTGGCGGGATCGGCCGAGCGCTATCAGGAGGTCGTCCGGCAGGGGGACGCGTTTCTCGCTGCTGCCTCCGTCTGGCCGCAGCCGCAAATGGCACCGCTGCATGCTGACACGGCCTATGGCGTCGCGGTCGGTGCCGTCTCTGCTGCCAACGGCGTGGCACTCGCCGATGCGCTGGTCGCGTTTTTGCAGGCGCAGTGCGCTCAGCTCGTCTCGGCGGCCATTCGGCTCGGCATCATCGGCCAGACACAGGGTGTCGGTATCCTCGCGGGGCTGGAGCCGGCCGTTTTGCGGCAGGCGGAGGAGACCTGTGGGCTCGGGCTCAACGATCTCGGCTCGGCGACGGTGATCGCCGATGTGCTGTCGATGCGGCACGAAAGCCAGTACTCACGGCTCTTCCAGTCATGAGGGGCATTAAGAGCAATGAGGACAGGAAAAGCGGTATGAAATCGGCAAACGGACCCTTGCGGGTTGGAATCGGCGGACCGGTCGGCTCGGGCAAGACGGCGCTCACGGAGAAGCTGTGCAAGGCGATGCGCGATGACTATTCGATCGCGGTCGTCACCAATGACATCTATACGCGCGAGGACGCCGATGCGCTGATCCGCATGCAGGCGCTGTCGTCTGATCGCGTTGTCGGGGTCGAGACCGGCGGCTGTCCGCACACAGCGATCCGTGAGGATGCCTCGATCAATCTGAGGGCCATTGCCGATCTCAACGCCCGCATACCGGACCTCGACGTCGTGTTCATCGAATCTGGCGGCGATAATCTGGCCGCGACCTTCTCGCCTGACCTTGCCGATGTCACCATCTACGTCATCTCGGTGTGCCAGGGCGAGGAAATCCCGCGTANNATCACGCGCTCCGATTTGCTGGTGATCAACAAGAAGGATCTCGCGCCCTATGTCGGCGTCGACCTTGACGTGATGGAGGGCGATGCCGGACGGATGCGTGGCGCGAAGCCCTTCGTGTTCGCCGACATGAAGCGCGGGGAGGGGATCGAGGAGATCGTCCGTTTCCTCAAGGAAACAGGCGGGCTTTGAGGGCTCGCCCGTCCCTGTCGTTCTTGGCGAGGATGTGGATCAGATCTGTTTTAGTGCGCTGATGTCGGCGATCTGGACGATCCGGCCGCGGACCGTCACGCCGGCGCGACGGAGCGAAGAGAAGGCCCGCGACAGCGCTTCCGGTGCAAGACCGAGCTTGCCGGCGAGCAGGCTCTTCTGAAAAGGCAGGCGGATTGAGGCTGAACTGCCCTCCTGCGGGCAATTGTCGAGCAAGTAGTGGGCGACACGCTGCGGGGCTGTCTGCAGCCGGTCGTTGGCAATGCAGTCCATGGTGTTGCGCAGGTGGCTCGACAGGCACTGAATGATGGCCTTGGCCACGTCCTTCTCCTGTTCGGCCAGGGCGCGTACCTTCTGGAGTTCGAAGCGCGCGACCGTGATGGTCTCGGCGGCCTGCGAATTGTAGAGATACTGCTCGCCCATCGCCAGCAGGCATTCAGCGAATGTGTCGCCGGGGCCGCAGATGCGGATATCCGCTTCGCGACCGTCCTTGTTCAGCCGGAACAGCCTGACATAGCCGTTCAGCACGCAGTAAAAATATTCCGCCCCCTCGCCTTCGCGAAAAAGAATGTCCCGCGCCTCGTAATTCATGACCGTTGCGATCTCGAGCATGCGCGTCTGCGCGCTCGCACCGAGCGATGACATGAAGGGCGTCCTGAGCAGAGTGTTCTTGTCGCGTGTGTTCAATTTCAAAATCTTGTTCACGATCTTCGGCTCCAGATTGCGTTCCTGGCGGAGCGCGTTGGCCAGTATCAGCGAAAAACGGTGAAGCAGGCTGGGGCTGACGCCTTGATCTTGCGCGGCCCGACAGATCCCCCATGCCGCGCGCGGCACTCCATCCGTCACGCAACTCGGGCGGTCCCATGGCCGGAAAGGGTGGAACTTGCTACTTAAGTCCCGTTTCGCTCCCTGGCCAAGAAACCAACCTCACTTCACTTGTTCCTCAGCAGATCAACGATAGGCAAGGGCAGGAGCGGGTGAATTGATTTCGATCAATCACTTTGCCGGAAACGTCGATTTTGCGGGAAATCTGCATCGAACCTGGAAGAAAGCCGGGCGAATGCCCGGCTCTGCTTGCCCGTCCCGTGGTCTATTCCGCCGCGAGTGGCGGCAGGGAGATGAGCTTGGCGCTCTCGCCACCCTTGCGCGGCGTCTCCGGCAGACGTTTCTCCACCGAAGCGAGGCGCTCCTCGATGGTCGAGAGCGTTGCGCTGTTCTTCACGGAAATTTCCGTCAGCGTCTCAGGAGAGAGTGCCTGCACTTCCTCCTCCTTCTTGCCGACCAACCGGCCGAACACCCAGCCGAGCAGGCGCGACAGGTCGTCCATGATCAGGAAGAAGGCCGGCACGACCAGCAGGCTCATGACCGTGGAGACGATGATGCCGCCGATCACCGCAGTCGCCATTGGCGAGCGGAACGATCCGCCTTCGCCAACGCCGAGCGCCGACGGCAGCATGCCGGCCGACATGGCGATGGAGGTCATGATGATCGGTCTGGCGCGCTTGCGGCCCGCCTCGACCATGGCCTCGATGCGCGCCATGCCCTGATGGCGCATCTCGATGGCGAAGTCGACGAGCAGGATCGCGTTCTTCGTCACGATGCCCATCAGCATCAGGATACCGATCAGCACGGGCATGGAGAGAGCATTGTTGGTGATGATCAGTGCCACCGCCACACCACCAATGGCGAGCGGCAGGGACAACAGGATGGTGAAGGGCTGAATGACGTCCTTGAACAGCAGGATCAGAACCGTCAGAACGAGCAGCAGACCGAGCAACATGGCATTGACGAAGCTCTCTTGCATTTCGCGCTGGACCTTTGTGTCCCCGCTTTCTACGAGTCTGACAGAGGCGGGGATTTCCGCCTCGTCGACAGCGGCCCTGAAGGCGGCTGTTGCCGTATCGAGCGCCACGCCCTGGGGCAAATCGGAACCTATCGTCACGACACGGCTGCGATTGTTGCGTTTGATCGAGGAAACGCCTTCCGAATAATCGATGTCGGCGACACTGGAGAGCGGCACGGTTGCGCCGCTCGCCGTCTGGACCTTGAGTGCGCGGATCGCAGCGAGGTCGGTTCTGAAGTCGAGCATCGCCTGGACACGGATCGGGATCAGGCGGCCGTCGAGGGCGATCTTGGTCAGGGCGGCATCGACGTCGCCGATTGTAGCAACGCGTACCGTCTCTGCAATCTGCTGCGGCGTGATGCCGAGGCGTGCCGCCTCGTCCTTGCGCGGACGGATCTGCAGTTCGGGGCGGGGCAGGGCACCATCGGCGCTGACATTGGCCAGTTCCGGCACGGTGCGCAGCTTCGCTTCCAGGATCGCTGCCGCCTCGTTCAGTTCTTCCTCGTTCTTCGACAGGAAGTTGAAGGAGATGTCGCGATCGCCGCGATCGTTGAGCTTCATCACGCGGATGTCGGCAATCGGACGTAGTTTGGCAAATACCTCTTCTTCGATTTCCCACTGTGGACGCGTGCGGCCGGTCTCCTCAATCTTCGGCAGGAACTGGCCGATCAATGGCAAGCCGCCGAAGCCCTTGTTGACGATGGTGGTCACGAGAGAATGGTCGATTCTGACCAGATTGAGCGTGACGCTCGCCCGCCGCAGTTCCATGTCGCCTTTCGGCGAGGCACCGCCCAAGACGAAGACGCTTTCCACGCCGTCAAGGTCCTTGACCGCATCGTAGATCGCGTCAGTCCTTCTTTCCGTCTCGGCGAGCGTGACGTTCGGCGGCAGCTCGATCGACAGCGTAATACGGCCCGCGTCCTCTGGCGGCAGGAAGCTGCCGGGCACCTGGGCCAGCAGCATGACCGAGGCGACGAGGAAGGCGAAGGCGCCGATCAGGGTCGCATAGCGGGCGTACCAATGCGTGGTCGTGGAGCGCACCAGCCGCGTATAGCCCTTCATGAAGGCCGAATCATTGTCGTGGTGGTCGTCCATCCCGTCCTCGGCCCGCATGAGATAGGCGGCCATCAAGGGAGTTATGAGACGCGCAACCATCAGCGAGAAGAACACGGAGAAGGCGACGGTGAGGCCGAACTGGATGAAATATTGACCGGGGATGCCCGGCATGAATGATACCGGCACGAAGACGGCGATGATGGTGAAAGTGGTGGCGATGACGGCAAGGCCGATTTCGTCGGCGGCCTCGATCGCTGCCCGGTAGGGCGTCTTTCCCAGCTTGATATGGCGGGCGATATTCTCGATTTCGACGATCGCGTCATCGACCAGAATGCCCGTCGCCAGCGTCAGCGCCAGGAAGCTGACGAGATTGAGCGAGAATCCCAGCATGTCCATGACCCAGAAGGTCGGGATCGCCGACAAGGGCAGGGCGACTGCGGAAATCAGCGTGGCACGCCAGTTGCGCAGGAACAGGAAGACCACGATAACGGCAAGGATTGCCCCTTCGATCAGGGTGTGCATCGCCGCTTCATAGTTGCCGTATGTGAAGTAGACGGAATCGTTGATCAGTTCGATCTGGACATCCGGATTTTCGGCACGAACCTGATCGAGGCTGGTGGCAACCGTTTCTGCGACGCTCACCTCGCTCGCACCCTTGGCGCGATAGACGGCGAACGTCACCACGGGCTTGCCGTTGAACTCGGAGAAGGATTTCTGTTCCTCGTAAGTGTCCTTCACTGTGCCGAGGTCGGACAATGTGACGAAGCGGCCGCCGCTCAGGGCAATCGTCGTGTTGGCGAGTGATGTCACGTCGCGGGCATCGCCGAGGGTGCGGATCGCCTGCTCGGCGCCAGCCACCTGGCCACGGCCCGAGCCAAGGTCGATATTGGTACCGCGCAGCTGCCGATTGACGTCAGCGGCGGTGATGCTGAATGCGTCAAGTCTGTCGGGATTGAGTTCGACCCGTATTTCGCGTTCCGCGCCGCCGAACCGGTCGATCCTGCCGATGCCGGGCTGCCCCTGAAGGGCGCGCTTGACAGTGTCGTCCACGAACCAGGACAGTTCCTCGATCGCCATATTGGGCGATGTGACCGCGAAGGTCTGGATTGCCGCGCCTTCGACATCGATCTTGGAGACGATCGGCTCGTCGACCGAGGCGGGCAGATCGCCGCGGATCCGGTCGATTGCGTCCTTGACGTCCTGCACGGCTTGCTCGGTCGGCACTTCCATGCGGAACATCACCGTTGTCTGCGAACGGCCATCCGTGACGGTGGACCCCAATTCATCGACGCCGGTGATCGAGGCGACCGCGTCCTCAATCTCCTTGGTGACCTGGGTTTCTAGCTCGGCCGGCGACGCGCCACTCTGGGTCACCGTGATCGCGACGATCGGCACGTCGATGTTTGGAAAGCGGGTGATCGGAAGCGCGAAAAAGGATTGCAGCCCGACCACCATCAGCAGGATGAAGGCCAGGATCGGCGCAACCGGATTGCGGATGGACCAGGCGGAAAAGTTCATGCTGTCCTCTCGCTCAGTTCGAAACGGCCGTCTCGTCGCGCACCGGGTTTATCCGGTCACCGTCGCGCACAAAAGCGCCGGCCTTGGCAACGACGACGTCACCTTGCTGCAGTCCCGACTTCACCTCGATGAACGCGCCGTCCTGGATGCCGGTCTCGATTTTGATCTGCTTGATCACGTTGTCCGTGACTAGGCGCGTCGTCGTGCCTTGCTTGTCGGTCGTGATCGCCGACAGAGGCAGTGCGACGCCCTGGGCTTCCGCGATAATGATCTCCGCACTCGCGTACATGCCGGCGCGGGCGCCCTCGTCATCGTCGATGGCGATGTGCACCGCACCGAGACGTGTCTGCGGGTCAATCACCGGCGAAATTAGTCGGATGGAACCACCCAGCGTGGCAGCGCCGCCGGCAAGGTTGATCTTCGCCTTCTGCCCGACCCGTATCTTCAGGATGTCGGTTTCCGATACGTCTGCCACCAGTTCGATCTCGCCGTCGCGGATAATCGTGAACATTGTCTGCCCGCCGCCGCTGGCGATTGCGCCGACCTTTGCGTTGCGGGCCGCAATCAGGCCCGCGACGGGTGACTTCACATCGGTACGGGCCAGCTTAAGGTCAATATCGGCAAGCTGGCTCTCGACCACCTTGATATCGGCTTCGGCGATGGCGATGGCCTGCACGGTGCTGTCAACCTTGGCTGTGGCGCTGGTCGCCGCTGTTTCGGCCTGTTCGACCGACGCCCTGGACAGCGTCCCGGACTTTGCAAGGGTTTCTGCGCGCTTGAACTGGCGCTGGGCCTCTGCGGCCCCGGACTTCGCGTCCTCGAGTTGAACCTTGTATTGGGCGAGCGAGGCTTCCGCCTTGGCCCTGGTCGCCACGAGCTGGCTCTTTTGCAGAAGCAGTGCGTCGTCGTTCAGCTGCGCCACCACTGTTTCCGCGGCGATCCGATCGCCGACATCGGCATTGAGGGAGCGGATCGACAAGCCCTCGACTTGTGGCTGGACATAGACCTCCTCGGTTGCCCGAATCGTTCCCGTCGCGACAATACGGTCGACGAGGCTGCGCGTGGTCGCCTCGGTCACGACGATGGACGGCAAGGATTGCGTCGACTGATCCGCCGGCACGTCTTCGGCGGCGGCAGCAAGCGGGGATATCGCAATGGACAGAGCGATCAATCCGGCAGTGACGATCGTAAAGCGAACCATGTATCTCTTCCGAGGTTTCTGGATAGACTATCGAAAACAACAAAATGCAAGGCAGCGCGGCAAAAAGCATCCGCAACCTGCTCAGGCTGGCCGGTATAGCGCCTTTGCAACCGAACGACAATTCTGTGGTTCGTATCGGCTGGGACTTTAGTTGGTATCGGCGCGGTTTGTTACAAGTCCCAAGTGCGGATCTGAAGCGTTCTATTTTTAAGCTGCCGCGCCGCACAAATCAATGCGGCACGGCGCGCAACAATGCGCGATCCTCTCGGCAGCTTTCTAAATCGATACCATGCGGCGTCTGATGTCAGGAAAACAAGAGGCGCCCGGACCGGGATCCGGGCGCCTCCGTTTCGAACCAGTGACCCGTTCTACTTGAGGGCTTCGTTGGTGATGTCGAGCGTGTAGGCGCCTTCCGGCTCCTTGGTGATGACCGGGTCGGAACCGCCGCCGAGAAGGGTCGCGACCGTGCGTTTGTAGTCGGCCTCGTCGAGCGCGCCGTTCGAGCCGGCGGTCAGCTTGGCCACTTCGCCCATCATGCGCTTCTGGTGGACTTCCGTCTGGGCGCCGGAGGCATCGTTCTCGAGAACGATTTCGGCTGCATCATCCGGGTTCTCTTCTGCCCACTTCCAGCCCTTCATCGAAGCGCGAACGAACTTGACCATCTTTTCCTTGAAGGCCGGGTCGTTCAACTTGTCCTCAAGAACGTAGAGACCGTCTTCCAGGGTGGCCACACCTTCCTTCTCATACTGGAAGGTCACAAGCTCGTCTTCCTTGATGCCGGCATCGATGACCTGCCAATACTCGTTGTAGGTCATGGTCGAGATGCAGGCGGCCTGCTTCTGCAGCAGCGGGTCGACGTTGAAGCCCTGCTTCAGCACGGTCACGCCTCCGTCTGAGCCATCCGTCTTGATGCCGAGCGTGCTCATCCAGGAGAGGAACGGATATTCGTTGCCGAAGAACCAGACGCCGAGCGTCTTGCCCTTGAAATCTTCCGGCTTGGTGATGCCGGTTTCCTTGAGGCAGGTCAGCATCATGCCCGACGCCTTGAACGGCTGGGCGATGTTGACGAGCGGCACGCCCTTTTCGCGGGTGGCGAGAGCGGACGGCATCCAGTCGACGATCACGTCGGCGCCGCCGCCGACGAGAACCTGCGGGGGAGCGATGTCCGGACCGCCCGGCTTGATTTCGACGTCGAGGCCTTCTTCCTCGTAGAAGCCCTTGTCCTTGGCGACATAATAGCCGGCGAACTGGGCCTGGGTGACCCACTTCAACTGCAGCGTCACCTTGTCGGCAGCGGCCGCCTGCATGGCCGTCAACGACACGGCGCCTGCCAGCAGCAGGGATGCGAGTTTCAATGTCATGTTCTGTTCCCTCTTTCTTGTTTACGCCTGTCCACCACGGACAGACGGATGCCAGAAGGTGACCGCGCGTTCTGCGAGTGCCACCAACCCGTAGAAGACCGAGCCGGCGAGCGCGGCAACCGCGATCTCGGCCCAGACCATATCGACATTGCTGCGCCCCACTTCCGTGGAAATGCGGAACCCCATGCCGACGATCGGAGTGCCGAAGAACTCTGCCACGATGGCACCGATCAGGGCCAGCGTGGAATTGATCTTCAGGGCGTTGAAGATGAACGGCCAGGCGGCCGGCAGGCGTAGCTTTACCAGCGTCTGCCACCAGGATGCCGCATAGGTGCGCATCAGGTCGCGCTCCATGTGGCTCGCGGCCGACAGTCCCTGCACGGTGTTCACCAGCATGGGGAAGAAGGTCATGATGACGACGACGGCGACCTTGGACTGCCAGTCGAAGCCGAACCACATGACCATGATCGGCGCGACGCCGACCATCGGCAGGGCCGAGACGAAATTGCCGATCGGCAGCAGGCCCTTCTGCAGGAAAGGCGAGCGATCGACGAGGATGGCAACGGCAAAGCCGAGGCCGCAGCCGAGCGCATAGCCGGTCAGCACTGATTTCAGGAAAGTCTGCTGGAAGTCGGCCCAGAGTGTCGGCACCGAACTGGTCAGGCGGGCCCAGATCATCGACGGCGCCGGCAAGAGGATGGAGGGAATACTGAAGCCATGCACCAGGCATTCCCAGATGACCAGCAGGGTTACGCCGAAGATCAGCGGCACGGCGATGTTGACGATGCGGCGCACCGCGCGGTCCTTGAAGGTCTGGCGCACCAGCCATTCGTTGAGGCCCCAGGCGGAAAGCCAGAAGACGAGGGCGAAGACGAGATAGCCGTTCATGGCTTGACCCCCATGCGGTTCAGCACGCGGGCGTGGGCGGCGCCGACGATCGAGACCAGGATGGCGGCAAGGCCGGCGGCCATGAACAGCGCCGCCCAGATCTGGATGGTCTGGCCGTAGTAGGAACCGGACAGGAGGCGGGCGCCGAGACCCGCGACCGCGCCGGTCGGCAGTTCGGCGACGATGGCGCCGAGCAGCGAGATGGCGATCGCCACCTTCAGCGAGGTGAACAGATAAGGCATGGACGCCGGCCAGCGCAGCTTCCAGAAGGTCTGGGAGGGGCTCGCATGATAAGTGTGCATCAGGTCAAGCAGGATGGTGTCGGGGCTGCGAAGCCCCTTCACCATGCCGACGACGATCGGGAAGAACGAAAGGTAAGTCGAAATCAGCGCCTTGGGCAGGATGCCCGAAATGCCGACCGAGTTCAAAACGACGATGACCATGGGCGCGATGGCGAGGATCGGAATGGTCTGGCTGGCGATTACCCAGGGCATTAGCGAGCGGTCCATCGCCCGGTTGTGGACGATGCCGACGGCGAGCAGGATGCCGAGCACGGTGCCGATGGCAAAGCCGAGCAGGGTCGTCGAAAGGGTAATCCAGGCGTGGTAGACGAGGCTTCGCTTGGAGGTCACCGCCTTGTTGACCGTGGTATCCCAGAGTTCGGCGAAGATCTGGTGCGGCGCGGGCAGCACCGGCCGCTCCTGGGCAAAGCTGCGCTCCACCACCTGGCCAAACGTAATCGTTTCATTCGCCCGCGCCGCCTGGTCGCGCACGAAGGGCGCGTTGAGATAGACGACGAAGACGTGCCAGACGACGAGAATGGCAAAGACGACGGTGAGGATCGGCAAGACGCGGTCGCGGAGGAGGGAGGGGGAGGTCATGCCTGGTCCCCTTGCGAAGTCAGAAACTCCTCCAAGCTCTTCTCGAGACTGACGGCGACATAATCGGGGTTGTCGTTGACCTGATCATTGTCGAATCGAAGAACCGTGAAGCCTTGCTTGCGGAGGAAATCGTCTCTGCGCACATCATGGGCGCGGCCGTGGTCCGTCTCATGATTGTCGCCATCGACTTCCACGATCACGCGGGCGCACAGCCAGGCAAAGTCGGCGATGTATGGTCCAATGGGTGTTTCCCGGCGAAACCGAGCGCCACGGGGTCTCAGATCTCGCAAGAGATCCCACATCTCTCGCTCGGCCTTGGTCAATTCGCCTCGGAGCGTTCTGGCGCGCTTTCGGGTCTTCGGATCGATATTGGAATGCGGCATAGGACACTCCATCGAGAACGGTGGTTCCGGATTGCGAACCCCCTCTGGCCTGCCGGCC
>DBUL01000125.1:477-16273 GCA_002307905.1 Rhizobiaceae bacterium UBA1291 | reverse complement strand
CTGGCTCTTGCCGCAGAAGGAACAATAGAGGGTATTCTTGGAGTCACCGCCGTTGCTTCCGCTGACCTTGCTCATGTCTTAATCCTTCCAGCACGCCGCGCCTCCGACCAGCGGAGGGCGGTCACTCTCACCGCCCGGCACCGGCCGCAACTCACGGCCGGAACCTATCCCGATTTGGAGGTACTTACCGATCCATTCAATCCAGTTTCAGGATCGGCGGCAACGAAAACCCCTTCAAATCGTCAGGTTATGTCATCAAACTACAACATAGCCTTAATAGTCACTAATAGCGCTTTCCTCGTCCGTTTACACCCCTGAGCCGATCACATCCGGTTCATGGAGCTCGAACCGGGACCGGACAGGGACGAACTCAGGCGGGAGGAGCGCCTTCGAGCTCCTGACGAGAGGTCAGGATCTTGTCGATCAGACCCCAGTCCTTCGCCTCGCTCGACTCCATGAAATGGTCGCGGTCGAGCGTCTGTTCGACTTCCTCGAGGCTGCGGCCCGTATGCTTGACATAGACTTCGTTCAGCCGGCGCTTCATCTTGATGATGTCGCGTGCGTGACGCTCGATGTCCGATGCCTGGCCCTGGAAACCGCCCGAGGGCTGGTGAACCATGATGCGGGCGTTAGGGGTGGCAAAGCGCATGCCCTTCTCGCCCGCTGCCAGAAGCAGCGACCCCATCGACGCGGCCTGGCCGACGCAGAGCGTCGAAACGGCCGGACGGATGAACTGCATCGTGTCGTAGATCGCCATGCCGGCGGTGACGACGCCACCCGGCGAATTGATATAGAGCGCGATTTCCTTCTTCGGGTTTTCGGCTTCGAGGAACAGGAGCTGCGCGCAGACCAGCGACGCCATCGTGTCTTCCACCGGACCGGTCAGGAAAATGATGCGCTCCTTGAGGAGGCGCGAAAAGATGTCATAGGAGCGCTCGCCGCGATTTGTCTGCTCCACAACCATCGGCACCAGGGCCATGGCGGTATCAACTGGATTTCTCATGTCCGTCCTTTATCAGCCTCATCCCCAAACACTCGATGCGCGGCGGGAATCAAATAAAACCTGTCAATCCCTACATAGAGTGTCCGCACCCTCGACTTCAAGACGCGCGGCTCGGATATCCTTAATAGCCGGGGCGTTGATCACGAGCCATAAACACTTGGCCTGCCCTCGCCTATGCCACCGACTGCCGCGGCCACAGCTATTCCATGAGCGATGGTAAACCAAGTGCTAATAAATACGGCCAAGCTTGCACGAACCTGCGCGGTGACGAGCATTCCGTAAGGACTCGTTAAAGAGTCTGCCCCATCTTGCGACAATCCTCCGGACCGCACGCAAGGCCTATCTCGTGCTCGACATCAATACCGCGCTTTTCTTGTGGGCTATGGAAGCCTCGACCCTGGCCGCGCTGCTTGCCGCCGTCTGGCTGTACGATCGCACGCAAGGACACTACGGCCACTGGGCTCTCGGCTTTGGCGCCCACGGGCTCGGAGTCTTGCTCATTGCGCTGCGCGGCGGCGTACCGGACATTTTGTCGATCGAAATTGGCAACGCCATCGCCCTTTCGAGCTTCCTGTTCTGGATTTCCGGAGTGCTTGCTCTCTCCGGACGGCCCATGCCCGGATGGGCCGCCCTACCGATGCTGATCTGGATTGCCGGAGTGCTGCTTCCCCCCATCCGCGAGGAGATTGCCTACCGGATCGTGCTATACAATCTCGCCGCCGCCTGCGGCTACCTGATGCTCGCTTCGGTCGCCTTCCGGTTTGATGTCGCCGAGCGGCGCTTTCGCCGTGTTCTGGCGAGCATCTGGACGGTCGAAGCGCTAGTCTGCCTGATCGTCGCAGGGGCCACCTTTGCCACGATGCCCGAGAGCATACAGGCGGCGCCCTTATCTGCCGTCTCCACCGCGACGAGCATCTTCGGCTTCATTGCCATGATCATGATTGGCGCAAAGATCGTCATGGATCGCTCCGAACAGCGCCTTCAGCATCTGATCCGCACCGATCCCCTGACCGGGGCACTCAACCGGCGGGGCATGGTCGAGGGTTTTGCCACGATGATTGGCAGCAAGGCCGCCGCGGATCGCCTCCTGGCTCTCGCGCTCTTCGACCTGGACCACTTCAAGACGATCAACGACACGCACGGGCATCAGGCCGGAGACGCCGTTCTCGTCGCTTTTGCCACGCTTTGCCGCACAATCGTTCCTTCCGGCGGAATATTCGGACGCACCGGGGGCGAGGAATTCATGGCCCTCATGGCGGTCAGAGACATCCGTGAAGCCGCCCTCGTTGCCGAGACCATCCGNNCGCGACCCGGATCGAGACGGACAGGGGGCAAGTGTCTGCGACGGTCTCGATCGGTACCGCCACCACCGCGGCCGCGGCCGGCGATCTTGACCGCCTGATGAGCAATGCCGACAGGGCGCTTTACAAGGCTAAGGCGCGGGGCCGAAACCGTAGCGCCGTGATCATCGGCGACAAGGTTCTCATCGTTCCGGCAGAAGGCCCCGAAGCGCTTGACGAACAGGCCGACCGCCAGGTCGCCGCGCTCAAACGCCTGGTTGCCAAGGCAACGCCGCAAACCGGCCTGTCCAAGCCGTAAACGGCCTTTCGCACCTCCACCAGAAACGGTAGACCATCCGCATGACTGATCTTCCCTTCCTCGCCATCGACAAGACCGCGCGGCGCATCTGCCTCGACGGCCGCAACCCGGCCTTTTATTGCGCCCCAAATCGCGTCTATGCGGCGCTGCATGCCGTCTGCCCGACCTTCTACTGGGAGGAGCAGAAACAGTGGTTCTTCACCCGCTACGACCACGTGAACACGCTTCTGCGGGACCGCCGCTTCGGGCGGCAGGTCCTGCATGTCGCAACGCGCGAAGAACTGGGCATGCCCGAACCTTGCCCGCACACGCAAAACTTCGATGCGGCCGAGGCGCATTCGCTACTCGAACTCGAGCCTCCGGAGCACACACGGCTGAGAACCCTCGTCAATCGCGCCTTCGTCTCGCGCCATGTGGAGAAGATGAAGCCGGAGATCGAGGAACTGGCGAACGGCCTGATCGACAGGTTCGAAAAGGGTGGCAGGACGGAACTGCTCTCGACCTTTGCCGACATCATCCCGGTGACGATGATCGCCCGGATGATCGGCATTCCGGAAGAAATGGGGCCACAATTGCTGAAATGGTCTCATGACTATGTCGGCATGTACATGTTCAAGCGCAGCCGCGCCGACGAGGACGCCGCGGACCGTTCGGCCAAGGAATTTGCCGACTATGTCCGCGGCATGATCGCCGAACGCCGCGCCGCCCCGCGCGACGACCTGCTCAGCCACATGATCCACACCGAACACAAGGGACAATATCTGACCGAAGACGAACTGGTCTCGACGACCATCGTGCTGCTGAATGCAGGCCATGAGGCGACCGTCCACCAGATCGGTAATTCGGTCAGGATCATCCTTGAAAGCGGCCTCGATCCGGCAGCCATGTTCCGCGACGAGGCGGCGACGGGACGCACAGTCGAGGAGACGCTGCGCATCTGCGCGCCGGTCCATATTTTCCAGCGATGGTGTCTGGAACCGGCGGAAATCGATGGCGTTGCCCTGAAGCGCGGCGACAAGGTGAGCATGATCCTTGCTGCCGCAAACCTCGACCCGCTGAAGTACTCCGATCCGCTGACGTTCAATCCGGAGCGCAACGAGGCACCGAACCTGTCCTTCGGCGCCGGCATCCACTTCTGCATCGGCGCGCCGCTGGCCCGGCTCGAGCTTAACATTGTCTTGCCGCTGCTGTTCGAGCGCCTGCCGGGGCTCCGGCTTGCGGCTCCTCCGAAGGTCAAGGACGTCTATCACTTCCACGGCCTGGAGCGACTGGATCTCGAATGGTGAAGATCCGGTTCAAAGCCGGATGACGTAGTCCTTGCGAGTCGTTTCAACGACTTCCCAGGTACCCTTGAAGCCGGGCCTGAGGATCATCCGGTCGCCAGCCTTCAGGTGTACAGGCTCCCCGCCGTCCTCGGTGACGACTGAATAGCCTTCCAGCATGTGGAAATATTCCCACTCGTCGTAGGAGATCCGCCATTTGCCGGGCGTTGACTGCCAGATGCCGGCATAGATGCCGCCCGGCGCCTCCTCCATGTTCCATGTGGTGAAACGCGGATTGCCGGAGATCAGCCGGTCGGCGGCGGGGGCGCCCTCCTCCGGTTCGACCGTCGCGGGATCGAAATTCAGGTGGTGCAACATGCTCGCTCCTCGGCGCCGCGGCCAAGCGGGGCGGAAAGGCGTATGTCGAAATCCGATCAGACCTTGGCGAGCGATTGCTCGAGATCGCCGATGATGTCTTCCGGATCCTCGATGCCGATCGACAGGCGGACCACGTCTGGCCCGGCGCCGGCGGCGATCTGCTGGGCCTCGGTCAACTGAGCATGGGTGGTGGAGGCCGGATGGATGACGAGCGAACGGGTATCGCCGATATTGGCGAGGTGGGAGAAGAGCTGCAAACCTTCGACCAGCGCCTTGCCGGCGGCATAGCCGCCCTTGACGCCGAAGGTGAAGACGGCGCCGGCGCCCTTCGGCGAATAGCGTTTTTGCAACGCGTGGTTCGGGTCGCTGTCGAGGCCGGCATAGTTCACCCAGGCGACCTTCGGATGCTGCTTCAGCCAGGTGGCGACCTTAAGCGCATTGTCGCAATGCCGCTGCATCCTGAGCGGCAGCGTTTCGATGCCGGTCAGCAGGAGAAAGGCATTCATCGGCGCAATGGCCGGACCGAGGTCACGCAAGCCCAGCACGCGGCAGGCGATGGCGAAGGCGAAATTGCCGAAGGCCTGATGCAGGACAACGCCCGAATATTCCGGCCGCGGTTCGGACAGCATCGGGAACTTGCCAGAGACCGACCAGTCGAAGGTGCCGCCGTCGACGATGATGCCGCCCATGGAATTGCCGTGGCCACCGAGGAATTTCGTGGCAGAATGCACGACGATATCGGCGCCATGCTCCAGCGGGCGCAGCAGATAGGGACTTGCCATGGTATTGTCGACGATCAGCGGCAACCCGTGCTGCTTGGCGACTTCGGAAATGGCGGCGATGTCGACGAAGGTGCCGCCCGGATTGGCGAGGCTCTCGATGAAAATGGCGCGGGTCCGGTCATCGATCTGCTCGGCGAAGCTGTCCGGGTCGGCCGGATCGGCCCAGCGCACCTGCCAACCGAAATTCTTGAAGGCGTGACCGAACTGGTTGATCGAGCNNGCCATAGAGCTTCTTGGCCGCGACGAAGTTGTCCCCTGGCTGCATCAGCGTGTGGAACACGAGCATCTGCGCAGCATGGCCGGAGGCGACGGCAAGCGCCGCCGTGCCGCCTTCGAGGGCAGCGACACGCTCTTCGAGAACAGCCTGGGTCGGGTTCATGATGCGGGTATAGATATTGCCGAACTGCTTCAGGCCGAAGAGCGCCGCCGCATGGTCCGCATCGTTGAAGACATAGGCCGTCGTCTGGTAGATCGGCGTGGTGCGCGCACCGGTCGTGGGATCAGGTTGGGCTCCGGCATGCACTGACAGAGTCGCGAAACCTGGATTGTTCTTGGACATTCTTTGCCTCCACTCGAATTTTGTTGCAGCGATCATAGCGGCTTAAACAGTTATGTCAGCCCGCTTTTTTGCCGTCGATGTCAGGAGCTGAAGACCGGCGTATTGATCGAAATCAATGCAACCCTTGTGGTTGGACCGCATTCTTTAAAGGGTGATCTGGAGGATGCTCATGAATACTCTCGTCAACGATCCGGCACGTACCGTGTTTACACGCTTGATGGACTGGTTTGCCAAAGGGTGGCAGAGCAGCGCGGAAGCTGACATGATTGCATCACTCGACGAGTTCACCATTCAAAGTATCGCGCATGATTGCGGGATTTCGCCCGATCATCTGATCGAACTGGCAAAGGCTGGACCACACGCAGCCGACGAAATGATCGAGATGATGAAGGCGCTCAATATTGATCCAGCCGAGGTCGAGTTGCGGTTGCGCAATCAGTTTCGCGACATGCAGATCACCTGCGCGCACTGCGCCTCCAAGGGCGAATGCCGCAAGGATCTGGCGCCCGGCGCGGCTTCTGAGAATTTCGCACACTACTGCGGCAATGAGAGCGCACTCAACGCGTTGCGCGCCAATCCCGACTTCCTGCTCGGTTAAACATGCGAACGCCGCGCGCTAGAGGCCCATGCGCGGCATCTCGATGGCAGGGCAACGGTCCATCACGACCTTGATCCCGACAGCTTCGGCCTTCTTCGCGGCGAAGTCGTCGCGGACGGACAGTTGAGACCAGATCGCCTTTGGTCGAGGTTCGAGCGCGATCGCCTCATCGATGACTTCATGAAGGTATTCAGAGGCGCGAAACACATCGACCATGTCAATAGGCTCGGGAATATCCGCAAGATTTGCGTAGACGGTCTGGCCGAGAATTTCCTTTCCCGCCTGCCCGGGGTTCACCGGAATGACACGGAAGCCCTTGGACAGAAGGAACTTCATGACGCCGTAGCTAGGGCGGGCGAGATTGGGCGAGGCGCCGACAACAGCGATGGTTTTGGTTTCCTGCAGGATCCCGGAGAGATAGGCGGCATCATAGCGATCATGGTTGATTGTCATTGGATGGCCTCACGCAATTGAGCTTTTGCTAATAAGGAGTATGCTTGGATAGTTCTGCCTATTTGGGATACCAGGACGCGACTGCAAGTAGACAGGCATTTGAAACCGCAGTATTTCTACGGAAGGGTGCTATCATGAAAATCTTGTTGATTGCTCTGCCGGTGATGCTCGTCGCCACATCGGTCAATGCCATCCCGAAATATACCTCCACCCGAATGAGTTGCGAGCGTGTACAGGCGACCATCCGGCAGCACGGCGCGGTGATCCTGACCTATCCGTCGCTGCGGCAAAGAGGGCAAATGCTCTACGACACCTATGTCGCGAATCGACGCTTTTGTCGTCCCGGCGAGATTGTCGCGCGGGTTACAGTACCGAGTGCCGATCGGCCCTATTGTCCTGTATCGACGTGCAAGCCGGAAGACAGGAGCGGCCGAGACATGGGCAGGGACCGAGGCCCGAACGATCCGACGCGTCCGTGAGGCGTGTGCGGAACTGCGCTTCACACGCGGTTGACTGCAGCTTGGCCCACCCCTGGCTAGCTTGCTAACGAGCCGGAGGCCTAGGCCTGGAACGCCGCTCCCGCATCAGAAGGGCCAAACTGGTGGGTCGACAGCCCGGATTGCTATGGCGATCATTCCGGCAGCACGACGTGGCCGTGCTCATCCATCGGGAAGAAGGGATTGTGGGCCACCTCCCACAGGTGACCATCCGGGTCGGCAAAGTATCCGGAATAGCCGCCCCAGGACACCTTCTCCGGCGCTTTGACCAGTTTGGCGCCGCAGGAAACGGCAAACTTCATCACGGCATCGACGCCGGTCACACTGGGGACGTTATGGGCAAGTGTGACACCGGAAAATCCGGGCGCGGTATTTTCAACCTCCGCGTCCCGGGCCAAAGCCTCGCGGCCAAAAAGCGCAAGCACGGTCCCCTTCAACTGGATGAAGGTCACGCCTTCCTGCGAGGCCGCAGATCTCTTCCATCCCAGCCGCTCATAGAATGCAGTGCTTGCCGCCACGTCGGCGACGCCGAGCGTAATGACCGAAATGCGCCGTTCAAGTGACATCGTCTCACCCCTAAAATCAAACAGACATCATGCTTTGTTCCGTGTTTGTATGCTTTTCATTCATGCAAATATTAGTATCGCCTCATGGTTGAGTTGCCCAAGCCTGTCTCTACTAAAAAGACGATCGAGGACGGCGGTAGCCTCTACAAGCCCCAACCGGCTTCAGCCGACTGCGCTTACTCGCCCGTCCAAGTCGGATGCCGCTTGTCAAGAAAGGCGCTGATCCCCTCCGATGCGTCGCGAGCCAGCATGTTTTCGACCATGACGCGGGCGGCGTAGTCATAGGCCTCCTCAAGCGGCATTTCGATCTGGCGATAGAAGGCCTCCTTGCCGATCTGCAGCGTCAAGGGCGACTTGGACGCGATCACCGCGGCATATTTGCCAACGACCTGGGCAAGATACTGTTTGGGCACGATGCGGTTCACGAGACCGAAATCCTTTGCCGTCGAGGCATCGATCGTCTCTCCCGTCAGCAGCATCTCCATGGCCTGCTTGCGATGGGCGGCGCGGCTGACGGCGACCATTGGCGTGGAGCAGAACAGCCCGATGTTCACGCCCGGCGTACAGAAGGTCGAGGTGTCCGTGCAGATCGCCAGATCGCAGGACGCAACCAGTTGGCAGCCGGCGGCAGTGGCCAGTCCGTCGACCTCAGCAATCACCGGCTTCGGCAGGTGGGTGATCGCCAGCATCAGGTCGGCGCAGAGGCGCATGGTCTTTTCGAAGAAAGCACGACCGCGGTCCGGATCGGATCGGCGGGCCGTCATTTCCTTGAGGTCGTGGCCGGCGGAAAAGAGCTTTCCGGCGGCCCCCAGCACGATCACGCGCACCTCAGGTTCATCGCCAGCCGCGGCGAGTTCGGCCATCAGGGCCTCCATCAGTGCGATGGACAGCACATTAGCGGGCGGATTGTTCAATGTGAGGCGCAACACGCCGTTGTCGAGCGAGGAGAGCACCGGCCCGGTGACCGCGTCACTACCGTCCTTCTTGAAAGATACGACTTCCGCCATTCTCGACCTCCCTGGGCGTTTGCACTTGCCTCAAAGCCTGCCATAAAACGCACACGCTTTGAAAGCCCATTCGAATAGAGACCCGACCTCATGCAACCGATCATGACCGCCGACGAGATCAATGCCTTTCTCGAAACGGACTTCCCTCAGATCCACACCGACGGTCGCGTCTTCCACGTGAGCGAAGTGGCACCCGGTCGCGTGACAATGACCTTCGACCCGGCAGAGCGCCACCTGCGACCGGGCGGCACGGTGTCGGGCCCGGCCATGTTCACGCTCGCGGACGTCGCGGCCNNCTACAAGTCTCAATATCAACTTCCTGCGCCTCCCGAAACAGCAAGCGATCCGCTGCGAATGCCGGGTCCTGAAACTCGGCAAGCGGCTCGCCGTGATCGACGCCCTGCTGCTCCAGGCGGCAAGCGAGGAACCGATTGCCCAGGCAACGGCCACATATTCGATTCCACCGCGCTGACCGATCCCACTCCGCTTCAAGCGCAAGAGGAGGCCTCTTGGTGCAAGCCGGGGCGCGATATTGATGCGGTAAAATATTACCACACCGTCAAGTGGCTGTTTTTATGTAATAATTTCAAGACCCCGCCAGTTGACGCCCTCTTGACCGCAAAATACCCTCGGCTTATAAACCGTGCAGTCTGCGGGCCTTCGGGTCCGCTTTCTCTTTCACGCATTCAAGCGCGCGAAATCAAGCAACAAGAAACGCCCAGTTGGCCTCGTGCCGGTCGGGTCCCAAACGGAAAGTATCACTCATGTCTACCTTCGTTCAGAAGCCTGCAGAGGTGGAGAAGAAGTGGATCATCATCGACGCCGAAGGTCTCGTTGTTGGTCGCCTCGCCTCCCTCATCGCCATGCGCCTGCGTGGCAAGCACAAGGCCACCTACACCCCCCACGTTGACGACGGCGACAACGTCATCGTCATCAATGCCGAGAAGGTCGCGCTGACCGGCAAGAAGTACTCCGACAAGAAGTACTACTGGCACACCGGTTACCCGGGCGGCATCAAGGAGCGCACCGCGCGCCAGATCATCGAAGGCCGCTTCCCGGAGCGCGTCCTCGAGAAGGCCGTCGAGCGCATGATTCCGCGTGGCCCGCTCGGCCGTCGCCAGATGAAGAACCTGCGCGTCTATGCCGGTTCGAACCATCCCCATGAAGCCCAGCAGCCGGTCGCAGTCGACGTGGCCTCGCTGAACAGCAAGAACGTAAGGAGCGCCTGATGGCTGACCTCTCTTCCCTGAAGGATCTCGGCACGGCTGCTCCGGAAGCCTCTGCCCCGGTTCACGTCCGCAAGGTCGACGCTCAAGGCCGCTCCTATGCGACCGGCAAGCGCAAGAACGCCGTTGCCCGCGTCTGGGTCAAGCCCGGCACCGGCAAGATCACCGTCAACGGCCGCGACTTCCCGGTTTATTTCGCCCGTCCGGTGCTGCAGATGATCCTGAAGCAGCCGATCATCGCCGCTGCCCGCGACGGCCAGTTCGACGTCGTGGCCACGGTCACCGGCGGCGGTCTGTCCGGCCAGGCCGGTGCCGTTCGCCATGGCATCTCCAAGGCGCTGACCTATTTCGAGCCAGGCCTGCGCGGCGTGCTCAAGAAGGGCGGCTTCCTCACGCGCGACAGCCGCGTCGTCGAACGCAAGAAGTACGGCAAGGCCAAAGCCCGTCGTTCGTTCCAGTTCTCCAAGCGTTAATCGCTGGATACCGGAAACGGAAATCAAGGCGGGGCTTCGGCTCCGCCTTTTTCGATTCTCGGCGCTCACCGGTTCGCGTTCACGCCTTCCATGAGCAGGCAACGCCTCGTACGACCTGACAATACAAGCGCGCCTATCGATCTATGCACGAGGCGTACAGCAGCCGGAAAAACCTCTGGCAATCGGTTGTCGCGGCCGTAATATTGCGCCGCACACCGGCAGCCACTGCTACAGGGGGAGACGATTTTATGGCCGAAAAGACCATCGACCACGCCATCACAGCGACGGACCTAAAATCGGCTGCGACCGATCCCACTCATGCCGGGGTGCTTTCCTTCATGCGGCGCCGCTACACGAAGTCGCTCGAGGGTGTGGACGCGGTGGTGTGGGGCATTCCCTTCGATGCGGCAACGTCCAACCGGCCCGGCGCGCGCTTCGGACCGCAGGCGATCCGACGGGCCTCTGCAATCTTCGACAATGATCCGCAATATCCCTTCGAACGCGACCTGTTTTCGGACATGGCGGTGATCGATTATGGCGATTGCCTGCTCGACTACGGCAATCACTGGCAGACACCGGACACGATCGAGACGGAGGCCGCGAAGATCCTTGCCGCCACAGAATTCCTGCTGACGCTTGGCGGCGACCACTTCGTGACCTGGCCACTGCTCAAGGCCCACGCCGCCAAACACGGACCGCTGGCGCTCGTGCAATTCGACGCGCATCAGGATACCTGGTACGACGACGGCAAGCGCATCGACCACGGCTCCTTCGTCGGCCGCGCGGTGCGCGCCGGGTTGATCGACCCGGACCGCTCGATCCAGATCGGTATTCGCACCCATGCGCCTGAGGACTGCGGCATTCGCATCGTCTACGGTCACCAGGTGGAAGACATGCGGGCGGGCGACATCGCATCGCTGATCGTCAGCCATACCGGCGGCCTGCCGACCTATCTCACCTTCGACATCGACTGCCTCGACCCGGCCTTTGCTCCCGGCACCGGCACACCGGTGGCCGGAGGCCCATCAAGCGCGAAAATCCTCTCGGTGCTGCGCAGCCTCTACCAGCTCGACATTCGCGGCGCCGACGTCGTGGAGGTCGCTCCGGCCTACGACCATGCCGACATCACCGCCATTGCCGGAGCAACTGTCGCAATGTATATGCTGGGCCTCCACGCCGAGCGTCGGGCGCGCCAGCGTTGAGACTTTGATTCACCCCTTTGACAATCCGATTCCGAAAATCGACCCAAGCTCCTGACAGGAGAGGATAAAATGGCAGCGAAGATCTTCATCGACGGCGAACACGGTACCACGGGCCTGCAGATCCGCACGCGCATGGCCGGCCGCCGCGACGTCGAGCTGCTGTCGATCCCGGAAGCGGAACGGCGCAATGCCGTGCTGCGCGAGGACATGCTGAACAGTGCCGACATCGCCATTCTCTGCCTTCCCGACGATGCGTCGAAGGAAGCGGTGAAGATGGTCGCCGGCAACAACAAGGTGCGGATCATCGACACCTCGACCGCCTTCCGCGTCGCGCCGGACTGGGCCTATGGCTTTGCCGAAATGGACAAGGCGCAGGGCGAGAAGATCCGCGCATCGCGCTATGTGGCCAATCCCGGCTGCTATCCGACGGGCGCGATCGGCCTCATCCGGCCGCTGCGGGCCGCCGGCATTCTGCCCGACGGCTATCCGGTCACGGTCAACGCCGTGTCCGGCTATACCGGCGGCGGCAAGCAACTGATTGCCCAGATGGAAGACACGAGCCATCCGGAGCACCTCGCCGCCAACAACTTCCTCTATGGCCTGACGCTGAAGCACAAGCATGTGCCGGAGATGACGGCCCACGGTCTGCTGGACCGGGCGCCGTTGTTTGCTCCTTCGGTCGGCCGCTTTGCCCAGGGCATGATCGTGCAACTGCCGCTTTTCCTCGAGGAACTCGCGGGTGGACATCAGACCGTCGAGAGCGTGCANNACCCATTATGCAGGCCAGTCGATCGTCAGCGTCGTACCGCTTGAGGAAAGCGCCAATCTCGCACGCGTCGATGCCGAGGAACTTGTCGGCCAGGACACGATGAAACTCTACGTTTTCGGCACGCCGGGAGGCGCGCACGTCAATCTGGTTGCCGTGCTCGACAATCTCGGCAAGGGTGCGTCGGGCGCCGCCGTGCAAAACATGGATCTGATGCTCTCGGCCTGAGCAAAATCATTGCTGCGAATGAAGACCGCGGAAGGCTCAGCCTTTCGCGGTATTTTTTGTCCTGACCTATTTTGGCGCCGTGCTCTCGTTGTCAGTCACGCTCCACGACAACGACTTCCGGCGCATAGGCCCCCAGGAATCCGCGCCAGTGAGCCACGGCAAAACCGAGCACGACAAGCGCGCCACCTTGGTGCGCAAGAGCGGCATGGAGCGGTACCTGCATAATCAACGTCACGATCCCGAGCGTGGCCTGGAGCACGACCAGCATGAAAAGCAGGACGCTACGTCGGGCGTGGGTGGTACCCGGCGCATCACGCAGGCACTGTATCATGTGCCAGAGTGCCGCGATCAGCAGAACGTAGGCGCCGAGACGATGGANNACGGTCTTCGGATTTTCGAACAGATTGAGCCAGGCGGGGCTCTGGACGAACAGGTCGCCCGGCACCAGTGCCCCGTCCATCAGCGGCCAGGTATTGTATGCTAGGCCGGCATCGAGACCGGCGACCAGCGCCCCGAGATAGATCTGGAAGATCGACAGAACGGCAAGCGTCGCCGCCCAACCGCGCGCGGAATTCGACGGAACCGGGTCGTCACTGTGCGGGGCAAGCGCACGCATGATCCACACACAGCCGGCAAAGATCAGGCAGGCGATAACGAGATGCGTGGCCAACCTGTACTGGCTGACGTCAACGCGCTCGGCGAGGCCTGATGATACCATCCACCAGCCGATGAAGCCCTGGAAACCGCCCAGCGCCAGAAGACCCAGCAATGGCAGCTTGACACGGCTTTCGATCCGACCCGACACCCAGAAATAGAGAAAGGGCAGAGCAAAAACGAGACCGATGCCTCTGGCCAGCAAACGGTGGCCCCACTCCCACCAGAAGATCGTCTTGAACTCCTCGACCGTCATGCCTTTGTTGATCTGCTCGTATTGGGGAATGCGCTGATAAAGGGTGAACTCCTCTTCCCACTCCTGCGCCGAAAGCGGCGGGATCACGCCGTGAATCGGCTTCCATTCGGTGATCGACAGTCCTGATTCTGTCAGGCGCGTCGCTCCGCCGACCAGCACGAGACAGAAGAGGGTCAGCAGCACAACGCCCAGCCAGATACGGATCGCCCGACGGTTTCTCTCGAGGCGGTCAATCTTCTGGCGCAAGGCAAATTCGTCCACGGTCGTCGCACTTGTCATTCGTCATTCCTTGTTTCGGCTGTTGATTTGCATCACATGGCTGTGCAAAACAAGCCCGACTGTTTGCGGCAAGCGGTCGCGTCCCACGCTTGCGAAGTTCCCGCTTGAGCGCGGAGAAGGAAAATAGACGATGCCCCTCAGGTTGCGCAAATTCATCGGCACCATTCTCATCGTTTGTTTGGTCATTCTATACGCGATTCTCGCCACGACGATCGCATCGGCTTTTCTCGGCACGTCGCCTTGGTGGGTACACTTGCTCTATTTCCTGCTTTCCGGTCTGTTGTGGATCCTGCCGGCGATGCTGATCATCAAGTGGATGGCCGGCCCGATACGCAAATGACGGCATCGCCTGCCGGCAGACTTGCATGTCGTTAACCGGGCGATAACCGCATCTTGCAGTCGTCTGATAGTGGGGCTACGCTGCTAACCGATTTCCCGTCTCTTTCCGCTATGCTTTGCGCTCAGTTTCGTCCGTCGGAGAAAGACCGTGCAGACATCGCCGCTGGAATTTCGAAGCTCTGGAAGCGTGCCGGCGCGGCTCAGCCGTAGCGACGCACCTGCTGCCTGCCTCGAGGAGGGCGGCATAACCATGGCCCAAGATCTCGAAATCCGTCTCTTCGATCGCATGGAGCCGCTGGAGGCCGATTGGCGCAAGCTCGAAGCTGAACCGCCCAATTCGCTGCATCAGGCCTATGACTGGTGCTCCGCCTGGACGAAGACCCATCACAATCCGCTGGCGATTATCCACGGACGCCGCAACGGCGAAACCGCCTTCATCCTGCCGCTCGAAATCGTCCAGAACAGCATGGTGCGGTGCGCGCAATTCATCGCCGGCCGGTTCAACAACATCAATAGCGGCCTGTTCTCTGCAGCATTCCGCGCCAATGCAGGCGCGGCCGAGGCCGAGCAGATCAGGCATGCGCTAGTCACTCTGCTCTCGGGCAAGGCCGACCTTGTCTCGCTGGCCAATGTCGCGTTCGAATGGCGCGGCGAACGCCACCCGCTCTCCACCCTGCCCGCGATCGAGAACCAGAACCGCAGCTTCCAGCTGCCGCTATTGGGCGATTTCGAACTGACACTCGGGCAGCTGAACGCAAGACGACGCCGCAAGAAATTCCGCAGTCAATGCCGCAGGCTCGAAAGCACCGGCGGCTACCAGCACGTGATCGCCCGCACGGCCACCGAGAAGAGCGCGATGCTCGAGACCTTCTTCGAGCAGAAAGCGATCCGCTTTAAGGCGCTTGGTATTCCGAACGTCTTCCAACCGCGCGAAACGCAGGCCTTCTTCCGGATGCTGCTAGAGGTCGACAATAGCAGCCATGATACACCGCTCGAACTCCATGCAATCCAACTAAAAGGTGAGTTCAATGGCAGGATCGTGGCGATCGCCGGCATGTCGCGCAAAGCCGGTCATGTGATCTGCCAGTTCGGGTCGATCGATGATAGCGTCGTGAGCGATGTGAGCCCCGGCGAACTGCTATTCTGGCTGATGATCGAGCAAGGCTCTAACGAAGGTGACACGCTATTCGACTTCGGCCTCGGCGACCAGGAGTACAAGCGTCGCTGGTGCACGATCGAAACCGTTCAGCACGACATCCTCATACCGATCAACCTGACCGGCAGGCTCGCGGCGATCGCCCAGCATGGCGTCACCTGGGCCAAGACCGTGATCAAAAGCAATCCGCATCTGTACGCGGTGATTCAACGGCTGAGGGCACGCGCCAACGAAGCGCCGGCCCGCCCGAGCGCCGCGGAAGACTGATCAGGCCGCGTCTCGGTTCGCTTTATCGCGTTCCTTGACCGCGCCGCCGCTCATCAGAACCAGATCTGAGTAGCCGACCTTCTCGAAGGCCGTCATAATGTCCACCAGTTCTTGCTGGTCCGGTTTTGGCGCCGAGAGAATGATCTCGTGGGCACCGTTGCGGCTGAGCCCCGCCACGCTCTCGGCATTGGCCGGTCCACACTCCACCAGCACAACATCGTAGACGTCCGCCAGCGCGTCGGCGAT
>DBUL01000125.1:0-444 GCA_002307905.1 Rhizobiaceae bacterium UBA1291 | reverse complement strand
AAGCCGAGCCGGTCATGTCTATCAGTACAACCTTGCGGCCACGTTCATCGAGTTCGCGGACCAGCATCACGGTCGCGGTCGAGCCGTCGTCACCGGATGGGGAGATGGCAAAGGCAATGCGCACCCTGGACTCGATCAGGTAAGCCGCAACCGCTTCGATCGAGAACTCGTCCGGGGCAAGCGAGGGCTCTACCTCCGGCTCCGGCTCCAGTTCGAACGTCTTTTCCATATCGGCCACCAGATCGTCGTCCGCCTCGACGGCCAACAGGTTTGCCGGGATTGCCTTCGTTGCATCGGCCGAGGCAGCACGGGAAGACGGCTCAGCTCGAGCCGGACGCTCGATTGCCACCGCGACTTGACTGTCGCTGCCCGGTTCCAGCCTTGAGCTTGGCACGTTCGGGCCACCCGGGCGCAAAGCGCGACCGCTGAACAGTTCGGCAAGCA
>DBUL01000117.1 GCA_002307905.1 Rhizobiaceae bacterium UBA1291 | reverse complement strand
GGCTTTGCCAAGGGCGGCGCCAACGTGTCGCTCGAGGCAGACGGGCCGGATGCGACGATCCTCACCTACACCGTCAAGGCCGAGGTCGGCGGCAAGATCGCCCAGTTGGGCAACCGGCTGATCGATTCGACCTCGAAGAAACTGGCCGGCGAGTTCTTTTCCAAATTTGGTGAGATCGTCGCCAGCGGCAAAGAGAGCGGGGAACCTCAGACCGCCTGATACCGTTGGCGGTATTGGAGAGAGCCGGGCATGACAGCCCGGCGCAAGCCAGCCGCAGTTAAACTGCCCTGAACGATGCAGACTGAATCGGCACCATGAGGGGACTGATAGAATGACCAATGAACCAGATCACTTTTTCGAACAGCAAGACGCCGCTATCCAGGCCATGCTTGTCGAGAACAAGGGCGATGAGCTGACCGACATTCTCGTCGCTGCGCTCACCGATGCGCTGCATCTCCTCCGTGGCGAATCGCCGGACACCCTCCACTGACATTTGTCTGAGCCAGGACGGCCTTAGCTGTCGCTAAGGCGGATGAAAGCCCGCCCTCCGGTAACGTCGGTCACGAGCCTGTTGGCCTGTTGGGCTATCGCTTCAGGCACTGCGATAGTCATGACAGCCCCCGTTGCCGTGAATTCTTCGTTCAGGATGATGATATCGGATAGGGCGCAGAGCCGCGCCTTGAGGAGTGCAAGGTCGGAAAATCCTGCAACGATCTTGCCTTCGATCCGCGGGATGATCTCGATCTTGCCCGCTGACCTGAGGCAGGCGGCCGCCGTGCCGCCATAGGCACGGATCAGGCCGCCGCTGCCGAGCAGAATGCCGCCGAACCACCGCGTGACGACGACTGCGACGCGATCGAGCGCCTGGCCGTCGATCGCCTGGAGGATCGGCTTGCCCGCGGTCCCGCTCGGCTCCCCATCATCGTTGAAGCGATACGCCTGGCCGATCCTCCAGGCCCAGCAATTGTGATTGGCCGAGGGATCACTCACGACGGCGATGAAGGCTTTGGCCTCGTCTTCACTCCCCGCCGGAGCGGCGTGAGCAATGAACCGGCTCTTCTTGATGTCCTGGGAGAATGTCTCGGTGCGCTCAAGCGTATACATGGGATGCTCCTGAGCGTCCCTCATAGCGTTTCATCTCTCCGTCCGCCAGAGATCCATCCGCCGCCGCCACGGGCTCTGCCGATCGCTCAGAAGAGGGCGAGCGACGACCCACTCTTGTAAAGAACATAGCCGGCGACCACCATCACGATGGCTGCGAAGAGACGGTTCAGCGTGTTGCGGCGACGGGCAAGCTTCGTGGCAAGCAGCATGCCGCCTATTCCCCCGAAAACGCCGCCGGCAATGAACTCGGCGGCGATGCGCCAGTCGATGAGGCCCGAAACAGCATAGTTGACCGCAGTGGCGAGACCGAATGTACCAACCGCGAAGAGGGACGATCCGACCGCATTGATCATCGGCATTCCTGTAGCGAACATAAGCCCGGGCACGATCAGGAACCCCCCGCCGATACCGAAGAACCCGGAAGCTGCACCCGCAACGACGGCAACGCCTGCTGTCTTCATGCATGTGCGCATATCGGATTTCCGAGCTGCTGGTAGAGGGGTCTTGCGCGGCCTCAGCATTAAAATGCCGACGGCGAGCATCAGCAGACCGAACAGGAAAAGCAGCCGCTGACCGTCCATCGCCTTGCCGAGGCTCGAGCCGATAAGGGCGCCGACGGTGCCTGTGCCGGCGAACACAAGCGCGCAGCGCCACCAGACATTACCTTTCCGGGCGTGTCCGATAAGGTTGGCATAGGCATTGATCGAAACGGCAAGCGCCCCGGTGCCGATTGCGATGTGTGGCTGGGCTACGCCGACCACATAAAGCAAGAGCGGTGTGGCGAGAATGGAGCCGCCGCCGCCGATCAGGCCGAGCGTAAAGCCGACAAGTCCGCCGGATGCAAGCGCCGCGATCGTCTGCTCGATCATGCCGTCTATCATCGGTCTATCAACCCCAGTCGGCGCCGGGAAGCGCGTCAAGCGGGATCTTGATGTAGCGCTTGCCGTTCGCCTCCGGTTCCGGTAGGCGGCCGCCCCGGATATTGACCTGCAACGCATGCAGGATCAGCTTGGGCATGGGTAAGGTCTTGTCGCGCGCCTGACGCAGCGCGATGTATGTGCTCTCGTCCTTGCCGGCCACATGGTCGTTTTTTTGCTTCTGTTCGGCAACGCTGCTTTCCCAAAGCGGCTCACGCCCGTCCGGCTGGTAGTCGTGGCCGGTGAAGAGACGCGTTTCGTCGGGGAGCCTGAGGATCTCCTGGATCGAGGCCCAGAGCGCCGCTGCGCTGCCGCCGGGGAAGTCGGCCCGAGCGGTGCCGCTGTCCGGCATGAACAGCGTATCGTGAACGAATGCCGCATCGCCGATCACATAGGTGATCGAGGCCAGGGTGTGGCCGGGCGAAAACAGCACATGTGCGTCGATCTCGCCGACCTTGAAGCGGTCGCCATGCTCGAAAAGGCGGTCCCATTGCGAGCCGTCGGCCGGAAAGTCGGGCCAGTTGTAGAGCCCTTTCCAGAGCTTCTGCACATCGGTCACATGGGCGCCGATCGCCGTGGGGGCTCCGGTCTTTTCGTGCAGATAGTGGGCTGCGGAGAAGTGATCAGCATGGGGATGGGTGTCGAGGATCCATTCGACGGCCAGGCCCTGTTCCTTGACATAGTCGAGCAGGGCATCAGCATTCATCGTGCCCGTCGAGCCGGACTTTTCGTCATAGTCGAGCACCGGATCGATGATGGCGCATCTCTTTGTCTTGGGATCCGAAACGACATATTGAACGCTCCAGGTACGCTTGTCGAAAAAGCCTTTCACCTCAGGTCTTGCAGTCATCTTGCTTCCTTCCGCGTTGGTGGTCCTGTCCTTGCGCGAGTACACATCGCTGGTCTCAATGGCTATATATACGTTATTGCGTAGCTGCGTAGCAATGAATAATAATTGAAAAGGTGGCGATGGCTGTGAAGCCGTTGTCGCGCTGGCGGCAATTGCCTGCATTGCGTAGAGACTGGCGCGTCTCGGCTGCCGCGACGAAGCGAAAACAGTGAACGCTTCCATTGCGTCTCACCGTCACGCTGATTAAGTTTTAGGAGACGGGGATAGCGCGCCGATCGGGCATCGGCCCGCGGCGAAGTCCTACGGCCGCTCAAGACGCGCATGAGATGGGATCAGTGCATGAAAGACCCTTATGAGACCCTCGGCGTTGCTCGCACCGCGACCGACAAGGAAATCAAGGACGCGTTCAAGAAGCTGGCGCGCAAATATCATCCTGATCTGCATCCGGATGATAAGACGGCCGAGGCGAGGTTCAAGGCCATCTCGGCGGCAAACGATCTACTGAAAGACAAGGAAAAGCGCCGGCGGTTCGATGCGGGCGAAATCGACGCCAGCGGAGCGGAAAAGCCGCAGCAGCGGTATTACCGTGATTTCGCCGATGGATCAGGCGCCGCCTCCCACGCAGCGCAGGATGGTTTTGCCAGCAATGAGGATCTGGAGGATTTCCTGGCGCGGGCTTTTGGCGGCGGGACGCGGCGGTCCCAGGGCTCATTCCGGGCGCGCGGGCAGGACGTGAGTTATGTGCTTCCAGTCAGCTTCTTGGACGCAGCCAATGGCGCCGTTCGCACCATTACATTGCCCGAGGGCAAGACGCTGAATGTGTCGATCCCGGAGGGCGCTGACGACCGGCAGATGTTGCGGCTGAAAGGCCAGGGCATGCCCGGCTTCGGCGGCGGGCCGGCAGGCGACGCCTTTGTCGAGCTGCATGTCGAGCCGCACCCGTTTTTTCACCGCAAGGATGACAACATCCATGTGGAGGTACCTGTCACGCTGAAGGAAGCCATATTGGGGGCGCGGATCAACGTGCCGACGATCACTGGCCCGGTCGCAATGACGATTCCGAAAGGTGCAAACACCGGCCAGACGTTGCGACTACGCGACAAGGGAGTGCTCGACCGAAAGTCCGGCAAGCGCGGTCACCAGTTGATCGCGTTGAAAGTCGTTCTGCCCGCTGGCGAGGAGCCAGAGTTGGCAGCGTTTCTGGAGACCTGGCAGCCGAAATCTCCAGATGAGCCGCGCAGGGAGATGTTGAAATGATGCGCGCTGACGAACTCCTCGAGCAGATAGACGCTCTCCAGCAAAGCGATCTCGAGGCCTGGATCGGCGAGCAGTTGATCTCGCCGCAGCAAGATACGGACGTCTTGGTCTTTTCAGAGATGGAATGCGCACGCATCCGTCTGATCTGCACCCTGCACTATGAACTGGAGGTCGATGCAGAGACGCTGCCTGTTGTGCTGTCCCTGGTCGATCAGCTTTACCAGACCCGCCAGCGCCTGTTGAAACTGACAGCCGCCGTGGCTGCACAGGACGAGGCCGTTCAGACGGCAATTCTCGCTGCAATCGACGCCGGCCACTCGAGTGGTGAGAAGACATAGATCGTGATGTCGAGGCGCTCGCCCATACTACAGCGGCTCGCGACTCGGTCTGTGTCCAGCAGNNGCGTTTGTCCCTGAGCAAAACCTCAAAATCCAATGTATTCCTTGCCGATCGCGAAGGTTCAGCGCAGCCGAGAACGAAACGCGCAGATTGGGGTACCTCTGAGAATGCAGCATCCAGAGGCGATCGAGGCCGACCTTATGAGTGCCGGGGCGCGGGTGGCCAGGCACAAGCCTGAAATCGCACCGCAACACGATCGCATGGATCGCTTTTCCGCCGGAGACACAGGTGCATCATACTGGCGAGATGCTGCGCGCTATGCTGGCAGATGACAAAACTTTGCAGGTGCCCACTACGAAGCCTCCGTATCGTCAACCAGCATCCAAGTCTGCAGTCCACCTTCCGCCTTGTGCTCTGATTCCCAACTATGAAGCACAAGGCTCAGGTCACGGCGCGGAGAAAATCAAAGTCACAGCCCTTCGTGGCCGACAGCACGTGACGGCGATAGAGGAGCGCATAGCCGCGTGCGGGCTCCGTGGTGTTCGAACAATACTCCTGGCGACGGCGCGCGAGTTCTTCTTCGTGGACCAGCAGATCGATCCGCTTTTCGCTTGCCGAAAGGCGGATACGGTCGCCGTTCCTGACCAGGGCCAAGGGTCCGCCGAGGTCGGTTTCGGGTGTCACATGCAGGACGATCGTGCCGAAGGCCGTGCCCGACATGCGCGCATCGGAAATCCGCACCATGTCCTTGACGCCCTTTGCCGCCAGCTTCTTCGGGATCGGCAGGTAGCCTGCCTCCGGCATGCCCGACGCGCTGCGGGGCCCTGCATTCTGCAGAACAAGGATGTCGTCAGCTTCAACGTCGAGAGCGGGATCGTCGATCCGCGCGGCGAGATCCTCCAGTGAAGAGAAAACAACGGCACGACCTTCGTGTTCGAGCAGGGCGGGAGTTGCTGCCGCCCGTTTCAGGATTGCCCCTTCGGGGGCGAGCGTGCCGGTGAGCGCAATCAGTCCGCCGAGCGGATCCACCGGATTGTCAGCGGTGCGGATCACGGCGCGATCGATCGGATCGCCGAGCGGTCTTGCCACCCGCTCGCCAAGCGTCTGGCCGGTGACGTCGCGGCAGTCGAGATTGAGCTTGTCCGCAATGCCTCTGAGCACGCCCTCAAGTCCGCCGGCGGCGTGGAAATCCTCCATATAGCCATTGCCGACCGGCTTCAGGTCGACAAGCACCGGCGTCTCGTCGGAGAGCCGGTTGAAGTCTGCTAGATCGATGTCGATGCCGGCCCGGCCCGCAATGGCCGCCAGATGCACGATCGCATTGGTCGAGCCCGACACGGCGAGCAGCACCCGCAGCGCATTCTCGATCGATGCCCGGGGGATGAGCGTTTCCGGGCGGGGGCCGCCGGTCATCGCCATCTGGGCGGCAAGCGTGCCGGTCTCCTCCGACGCGCGCAGCCGGTCGGCATGCACGGCCGGAATTGCGGCGGTGTGCGGTAACATCATGCCGAGGGTTTCTGCCAGCAGCGCCATGGTGCTCGCCGTCCCCATCACGGCGCAGGTGCCGGACGTGACGGCAAGACGGCCTTCAACCTGGTCGATCTCCTGCTTGTCGGCATCGCCGGCGCGGTATTTGCTCCAGAAGCGGCGGCAATCGGTGCAGGCGCCCAGTCGTTCGCCCTTGTGGCGGCCGGTCATCATCGGGCCGGCGACGACCAGGGCCGCGGGCTTGCCTGCGGAATAGGCGCCCATCAGCAGTGCCGGCACGGTCTTGTCGCAACCGCCCATCAGCACGACGGAATCCATCGGCTGGGCCCGGATCATTTCCTCGACGCTCATCGCCATCAGGTTGCGATAGACGAGCGAGGTCGGCGAGAGGAAGACTTCGCCGAGCGAGATCACCGGGAAGGTGACGGGCAGTGCGCCGGCGGCCAGCACGCCGCGCTTCACCGCCTCGATCATCTCCGGAAAATGGCGATGACAATTGTTGAATCCGCTCTCTGTGGTGCAGATGCCGACGATCGGCTTATCGAGCGAGGCCCCTGTATACCCCATCGAACTGGCAAAGGAACGCCGTAGGTAACGGGCGAAATCCCGGTCGCCGTAGTTGGTCAATCCATTGTCGAGACCGGCGGTCTTCTTGTCAGTCATGGAGTGCTCCCTTCACCAGCCGGTGGCGTATGTATTTCGGGTTCAGATAGTCGAGGATGCCAAGGCTTCCTCCTTCGCGGCCAAAGCCGCTCTGGCGCGTGCCGCCGAAGGGTGCCTCGGCGGTTGCGAGCAGTGTTTCGTTGACGCCGACCATGCCGGCCTCCAGAGCCTCCGCCGTCTGCGCGGCCAGGGCCGAGTCGCGGGTGAAGACATAGGCCGCGAGGCCGAAATCGGTGGAATTCGCCCGCGCGATTACTTCGTCAAGGCTGTCGAAAGCCGCGATCGGCGCAATCGGCGCGAAGGGTTCTTCCCGCATGATACGGGCATCGTCGGGCACGTTGCCGAGGGCTGTCGGTTCCAGGAAATGCCCGCGATTGAGATGCGCCGGACGCTTTCCGCCGGCGAGCAGCCTCGCGCCACGGTCGAGCGCGTCCGCAATCAGCGCTTCGGCACCGGCGAGCGATCGGGCGCGGATCATCGGACCGGTCGTGACGCCGGGCTTCAGCCCGTCACCGATCGTCAGGCCGCGCGCGTATTTGGCGAAGGTTTCCTCGAAGGGGGCGAGGATCGAGCGGTGTACATAGAAGCGCGACGGGGAAATGCAGACCTGACCGCAATTGCGGAACTTGGTGGCGGCGAGCTTTTCCGCAGCAGCGATGGGATCGAAATCGGCATGGACGATGACAGGTGCATGGCCACCGAGCTCCATTGTCACCTTCTTGATACCGTCGGCCGCTACCTTGAGGATTTCCCGACCGACGGGCACGGACCCGGTCAGCGACACCTTGCGGATGACGGGCGAGGCGATCAACCGCGCGACCATCGGCACGGCGGGGCCGGTCAGGATCGATAGGCATCCCCTGGGCAGGCCGGCGTCGATCAGCGCCTCGCCGATCGCCATGCAA
Source organism: Rhizobiaceae bacterium UBA1291 (assembly GCA_002307905.1). Taxonomy (GTDB): domain Bacteria; phylum Pseudomonadota; class Alphaproteobacteria; order Rhizobiales; family Rhizobiaceae; genus Allorhizobium. The sequence goes on along the minus strand of DBUL01000117.1, from coordinate 7,643 downwards.
CTGCCGGGCGCCTCGGAGGCCGGCCGGACAATGACGGTACAGCCGGCCGCAAGCGCTGCCGCGATCTTGCGGGCCGGCAGGAGCATGGGAAAATTCCAGGCGGTGAGCGCAAGGCAAGGACCGACCGGCTGGTAGATCACCAAAAGCCGTTCATCCGGGTGGCGGCCGGGAATCGTCTGGCCGTAGATGCGCTTGGCTTCCTCGCCTTGCCATTCGAACTGGTCGGCGCTGGCGCGAATCTCGGCCTCTGCTTCGGCGAGCGGCTTGCCGGTCTCGCTGCTCATGATGTGGGCGAACTTTCCTACGCGCTCGCGCATGAGATCGGCAGCGCGCCTGAGGATCGCGGCCCGATCCCAGGCAGCAACGGCGGCCCAGGGAGCAAAGCTGCCCTCGGCGGCGGCAAGGGCCGCCCGTTCGTCTTCCTCTGTCGCCGCCGGTACGTGGCCGACAATGTTCTCCGTCGCCGGGCTGTTCACCTCGATCAGGCCACGGTCGGAGGCCTGCCGCCATTCGCCGCCGATCAGCAGTCCGTATTGTTCGTACATGGTGTCAGCCTCAAATCAGGGTGCGGGCATATTGCCGTTGAACGTCGTCGCACCAGTTGCCGACGTTCCATTGTCCATAGGCGCCCAGTCCACCGCTGGGGTCTTCGCCGAAATAGACGGGGACATGAATGAGGCTCAGGCCGGGATGGCGGCGGGCTTCTTCCAGCGCCATTAGCAGCGAAATCTCGTCCGTGCCGCCCCAGATCGCCCTGACGCCCTGAACGGCGCTCGCCATCTGCACGTAGTCCACCGCCACCCCGTCGCTCGTGCGGAAATCACGCCCGTACTGGGAAAGCTGGAGATGGCTGATGGCGGCCATGCGCCGGTTGTCGAGAAGCAGGATCGTCCCGTGCGCGCTATGCTCGACGCCGTCGATCAGAACCTGCGGGTTCATCATGAACGAGCCGTCGCCGGTGAAGGCGATGCCGTAACGACCCTTGTTTGCAAGGGCTTCCGAGAGAAGCGCCGAGACGGCAAAGCCCATGTAGGATGCGCCGGTCTCGGTAAAGGTCTCGCCGGTCGCGGTGTCGTCGACGATCTGGAAGCCGTTCGCCTGAACGTCGCCCGCATCGAAGAATTTCAGCGCGTTATGGCGCTGGCAGAAATCACTGGCGATCTTGATCGCCTGAGGCTGGGTCAGCACTTCGCACTGCCAGACTGGATCGGTCAGACGCGGAGCGGAGAACCGTCCGGCGAGAAAGGCCTCCCATTCGGCCTTCTTCTTGCGGGCAGCCTGGAGCCAGGAGGCCTTGTGGCTGACCACGGAATTGCTGCCCAGTGCGTCGGCCAGTCGCGTCGCAACGATTGCCGCGTCTCCCGTGAGTGCAATCGTGTGGTTGTAGTGTTGGACGTCGATAGGGTCGGCATTGATATTGATGACCTCGCGGACATTCGGCCAGCCAATGCCGGAGCAGTCCGCCTGACAGACGGCGCGGCTGCCGATCACCACGAGAACCTCGGCCTCCTCCATCGCCCAGTTGCCGCTGATCGAACCCTTGGAGCCGCCGACATGCATGTTTTGCGGATGGTTCGCGGGCATCACGCCGTTGGCGCCGGGGCTGAGCACGACCGCGGCCCCGGATGCTTCCGCCAGGCGGCGGATCTCGGCGGATGCTCCGCGTGCGCCGCCGCCAAGCTTGAGAGCCACCTTGCTGGCCGAGGCAATGACGGCGGCGGCCCGCTCGATCGCCGTGTTGTCGGCGGGTGCGAGCTTCGGGAAGATTGGTCGCTGGGGCAGGGCGTCCAGGCGCAAGGTCACAGGCGCCGCTTGCGTGTTCAGCGGCATGTTCATGAAAAAGGGTCCGGGGCGCCACGGGTGGAACACGCAAGCCGCTCCCTTGCGCAGTCCATCCCGCAGCGCGCCCGGACTATGCAGCGTATAGGAACTTCCCATCAGGGAGGTGATTTGCGAGAAGATCCCCTGTGCCTGCTTCGGCACCTGCTGCATGTTGTAGCCCTCTCCATGGGTCGTCTCATCGCCGTAGAGATGGTAGAGGCCGACGCCGTTGGACGAGGCGGCGAGCGATGCCGCCATTGCCTGGAACGCGCCGGGGCCGATCGAGGTGACCACGGCGCAGGGCTCGCCATAGACCCAGGAGAGCGCGGTGCCGGCATGCGCCATTTCGACTTCGTTGCGGAATTGCCAGCAGCGCACCAGCCCTTCCGCCTCATAGGCTTCCAGCACATCCGCGACCGCCGTGCTGCCGTGCCCGAAGATCGCGAGGTATTTTGTGACACCCTGACGCATCAGGCCGAGCACCAGCGCTTCGACCAGCGGCAATGCGACGGTCTGTTCGAGGCGGCCTGCGTCGATGGCGGCGTCGAGCCCGCCGGCTTCGCGGATCCAACGCGCGCGTTCAGGGGCGGTGGCCGTCTGCAGATCGGCGAAAGAGGAGGTCGCCATGGTCACCGGGAGCCTCCCTCGGTGCGCAGGTCCACGGTGCGGCCGAGCCGCGCTGATTCCTCCGCCGCAAGGGCAAAGCGCAGGATCTGCCGGGCCTGGCGGGCGGTGAGAACCGGCAGGCCGCCATTCTGCAGTGCCTCCAGATAATGGCGGGTCGAAAGGACGAAGCTCTGCTCCCAGCCGGTCGGAATGTCCCGGTATTCGGTCAGCGCGCCATCGCGGTAGAGCACCAGCGGCGGCGCATTGGCCAGCCTGCCATGGCCGCCGTTGATCCAGATGATGCCCTTCGTGCCGGTGATCTCGACACGGTCGTCCTGGGCGTAGTGCCGGGTGGCGAGCTCCATGTCCGGTGAATAGACGATTTCGAGGTTGCCGATGCGGTTGCCCGGGAATCGGAAGGAAATCTGCGACTGGGCATCGAAACGGATGCCGCCCGGACCCTCGGTGTCGCCGATGAAGGCGTGCACTTCGTCGGGCTCGCCCATGAAATGCCAGGCGAGGGCAAACTTGTGGTGGCCATCATCGAAGACCAGCGGGCCGCCTCCGGCTTCCGTCGCCTTCTGGCGCCAGGCATTGGCCGCGGGCGGAACGTCCCAGGCGGTCGCGCTGCGCGCCGGATTGGACTTGATGCGGATGGACAGCGGCGTGCCGATCGCACCTTCGTCGATCAGCGCCTTGGCCTTCAGGACCGGCGGATAGAAAATGAAGTTCTCGAAGACCTTGAAGGGGCGGTCATAGGCTTCCGCCGCGGCGACCAGTCGGTCGGCTTCCTCCAGCGAGACGCACATCGGCTTTTGCAGGGAAACGATCTTGCCGGCATTGATGGCCTTGAGGGCTGCGGAGAGATGGAGATGATGCGGCAAAAGGATTTCGACGAGGTCGACATCGGTGCGTGACAGAAGAGCATCCAGATCGGTTTCGATCGCGACATCCGAGAGGCCCCAGTCCTTTGCCTTGCCGGCGGCAAGGTCCGGATCGCGATCGCAAAGGGCGACGATCCGGCTCGACGGATTTTGCAGATATTCGATCGCATGGAGGTCGGAAATGCGACCCGTGCCGATAATCGCTACTCTAATCGGTCCCTTTGTCATTCAATGGGGTCCTTCTCTGGCTGAACAATGGAAACGGAAGTGATGATGCGGCCAAGCTCTGCCAGCCGGGCATCGTCCACCCGGACGCTCGGCCCGGAAACGCCGATGGCGGCGATCATCCGGCCGTCGGCATCGTAGATCGGGCGTGCGACACAGCGGATGCCCTGGGCGAATTCCTCGTCGTCAACGGCATAGCCGCGCGCCCGCGTGAGGGTGATCTCGTCATCGAGCGACGGGCGGGTGGTCAGTGTCTTGGGCGTATAGGAGGTGAGGGGGCCTTCCAGCGCCGCGCCGCCGAAGGCCAGGAAAGCCTTGCCGAGTGCCGTGCAATGCAGCGGAGACAGGGCGCCGATCGGATGGTCCACCTTGAGCGGCAGGGGCGAGTCGACCTTGTCGATATACCATACACGGTCGCGGACCAGCACGGCCATGTGCGCGCACTCGCCCGTCTGGGTAACCAGCATCTCGAGCGCGGGGCGCCAAGCTTCTCTGACCGCGATGATGTCGGCCAGCGAGTGCTCGCTTCTGGCCGGACGCGCGATCTTCTCGGTCGGCTGGTAACGGCGACCGGCATCCTGAACCGCGTAACCGCAGGCAACCAGCGTCTTCAACAGGTGCGACGCGTTCGACTTGTCCACGCCAAGCGCCTCGGCGATATCGGTCAACCGGGCGGGCTCGCTCCGGGAGGCGATATAGTCGAGGGCTTCGAGGCCACGTGACAGGGATTGCAGCAGGCGCATTGTTGAACTCCATTCAGGCTATTTGCGATAGTTGGTATATGTTAAACATAATGTACAACATATGGCAATAAAATAGCGATATTGACCTGATATACTCGAACTTCACCGCATTCGTTCCGAAATGCAATACTTTTTTGTTGACACCAGCGATATTCTTGCGAGAAGTTGATGGTGCGATAATGCAAAGTTAAACATACGCAAACTTCATGGGAGGAACTGATGTTTTCGATTTCACGGCGCGCGCTTATGGCCGCAGCGCTCATGACATCTTCCGCGAGCCTCGTGCCGCACGCCTTCGCCCAGTCCGGCGAGGTGACGATCAGCCACTATTTCACTGGCGAACTCGGTCTGAAGGCCTTCAACGATCAGGTCGCGGCCTTCGAGAAGGCGAGCGGGATCAAGATGAAGGAAAGCCCGGTCGGGCATGAGGATTTCAAGACCGATATCCTGGTGCGGGCCGCCGGCCGCAGCCTGCCGGACGTGTTCAGCTATTGGGCGGGCGCTCGCGTACAGTTCATTGTCGACTCGAAGAGCCTGCGTCCGATCGACGACATGTGGGCTGCCGAAAAGCTCGATTCGGTCGTTTCCAAGCCGATCGCCGAAAGCTCCACCCTTTATGACGGCAAGCGCTTCCTGGTCCCCTTCAACTATCACTACGCGGGCGTCTTCTTTAACAAGAAGGTTCTGGCCGATGCGGGCATCACGGCGATGCCGGCGACCTGGGACGATTTCATCGCCATGTGCAAGACGTTGAAGGCAAAGGGCGTGGCGCCGATCGCGCTCGGCTCGAAAAACCGCTGGCCCGCCCAGTTCTGGTTCGACTATCTCCTGCTGCGCACCGCCGGCCCGGACTATCGCGCGCGCCTGATGTCGGGCGAGGCCTCCTATGACGATCCGGAAGTCGCGACGGCCATGGGCCTCTGGAAGAGCCTCCTGGATGAGGGACTGTTCGTCGAGAACGCCAATGCGGACGACTGGACCGACGCTGCCGACAAGGTTGCGCGCGGCGATGCTGCGATGACTCTGATGGGAACCTGGATCACCGGCTACTGGAACGGTATCGGCCTCGTGCCGGGCACGGATTACGACTTCTTCCCGTTCCCGAACGTCAAGGAGGGCGTGGCCAATGCCGCCGTCGGCCCGGTCGATGGGCTGGTGATCTCGGCCAATGCCGCAAATCCGGAAGGAGCGGAAAAGTTCCTGGCCTTCATGATGTCGAACCCGGAAGTCCAGGCAAAGTGGGCCGAGGCTCAAGGCGCGCTTTCGGCCAACGTGAATCTCGATCCGAAGATCTATAACAGCGTCATGCAGCACGCGGCCCAGACCGTATCAGAAGCGCCCGTCTTCGCCTTCAACTATGACCTTGCCACGCCGCCGCCGGTCGCCGAGGTCGGCCTGTCGATGTTCACGCGCTTCATTGACGACCCGTCCAAGATGGAAGAAATCCTGAAGAACATGGCCGCCGACGCGAAGGTCGCGTTCAAGCAGTAACCGAAGGCAGGCCGCGACCTGTAAGGGTCGCGGCCGCATCGGAAAGGATCAAAGGGCATGGAGCGGCATAACCGTTTCTGGCGTGTCGCGCTTCTGGCGCTGCCGCTCGGCGTGTTCGCCATTTTTGTGATCTGGCCGCTGCTCAGTTCGTTCTACTACAGTTTCACCAACTGGAACGGCTTCAACAGCGACTATGATTTCGTCGGCTTCTCGAATTTTGCCAAGATATTCACCGACTCGCTTTTTCTCAACGCGGCGATCAACACGACCATCTGGATGGTGGCGGCGATCCTCGTGCCGACGGTGCTTGGCCTCCTGCTCGCCCTGCTGCTGGACAGCAGGGTGCCGGGAACCCGCATCTTCAAGACGATCTTCTACCTGCCGATCTGTCTCTCCGCCGTCATTGTCGGCCAGATCTGGATCTGGATCTACCAGCCCGACTGGGGTCTGCTCAACACGCTCATTTCGTCGGCCTCCGGGGAGAAGATGCGCTATGCCTGGCTTGCCAAGCCCGATACCGCGCTCCTGTCCGTCATCGTCGCCTGGTCGTGGCAGCAAACCGGCCTGTCGATGGTCATCTATCTGGCCGGGCTTACGGCCATATCGGAGGACCTGCTCGAGGTCTGCGAGATCGAGGGTGCCAGCGCATGGCAGCGCACGCTCTTCGTCGTGTTGCCGCTTCTGACGCCCTCGACCGTTGTCGTCGTCGCGTTGTCGGTGATCAACTCGCTGAAAGGCTTCGATATTCTCTACATCATGACCGGCGGTGGGCCGTTCAACAGCTCCGACACGCTCGCCATGCACATGTACAACGAGTCTTTCCGGAAATACCTGATGGGATATGGCAGCGCGATTTCCGTCGTGCTGTTCCTGATCGCGGTCACGATCATCGGCCTCTATTTCCGGCAGCTCAAGAAGGTGGACAAGATCTATGGCTAGTCCGGTCGCCGAAAGGCGGTTCAATCCCTGGCCTGTGGCGATCTTCGTCATCCTGGTCGTTCTCGCGGTGATGTTCCTGCTGCCGACGGTTGGCGTGCTGCTGTCCTCGGTGAAGACCACGCGCGAAATCGCCCTCGGTCGGCTCTGGTCAATGCCGCAGGCGCTGTTCATGGGCAACTTCGTCGAGGTGCTCGGCAATCCGGCGGTCCACCGCTATTTCCTCAACACCCTGATCGTCACGGTTCCGGGCACGATTGCCTCCACCGCGCTGGGTGTGCTGGCCGGCTATGTCTTCGCCAAGTTGCCGTTCCGGGGATCGAACGCCCTGTTCCTGGCGGTGATCGCGGGCATGTTCTTCCCGCCGCAGGTGATCCTGGTGCCGCTGTTCCGGCTGTTCAACGGCCTCGGTCTGATCGACACGCTCTGGCCGGTGTTCATCGTCCACACGGCGCTCGGTATTCCCATCTGCACGCTGCTGATGCGCAATTTCTTCGCGACGGTTCCGACCGCCCTCAGGGAGGCGGCCATCCTTGAAGGCGCCAATGAATGGCAGGTGCTGACAAAGGTCGTGCTGCCGCTCAGCCTGCCGGCCCTTGCTGTGCTCGCGACGCTCCAGTTCACCTGGATCTGGAACGATTTTCTCTGGCCGCTGATCTTCACCNNACCGTGATGCTCGGCATCGTCAATCTCAAGGGGCAATACACGGTGGCCTGGGGCGTTCAGGGCGCGCTTTCTCTGGTGGCCAGTTTGCCCACTCTTATCGTCTTTCTGTTCTTCCAGCGTTACTTCATCAAAGGCATGACCATGGGCGCGGTTAAAGGGTAAAACATGACACAGCTTTCGCTTCGCGACGTGCGCAAGTCCTTCGGCAGCCTCGAGGTCATCAAGGGCATCAATCTCGATGTCGAGAACGGCGAATTCGTCGTCTTCGTCG
>DBUL01000178.1 GCA_002307905.1 Rhizobiaceae bacterium UBA1291 | reverse complement strand
CCGCCGTCGGCCGACGACGTGCTGGCGCGCGACGACGAGCGGCTGCTTGCCGATCCGGCCCTGTCGGAAAAGATCAACGAGGACGAAGCCCCGTTCATCGCCACCCTGCTTGCGACCCACGGCGCCGAGCAGGTGGCCGCCGCCTTCCTGCGCCTGCAGCGCGGTAATCGTTCCGCCCCGGAAGACCTGATCCCGGTCAACCTGGAGGCCGGAGCCAAGCGCCGCGAGCCGGACTATGCCAATCCATCGAGCGCCGCGACCAAGCCGCGTTCGGATTTCGGCGCCAGCACCTGGTTTTCGCTCTCGGTCGGCCGCCGGCAGAATGCCGAGCCGCGCTGGCTGATCCCCATGCTGTGCCGCAACGGCAACATCACCAAGGCGGTGATCGGCGCGATCAAGATGCAGCCGGAAGAGACATTCGTCGAGATCGCCGAGAACGGCGTCGAGGGCTTCCTCGCCGCCCTCGGCCCGAACAAGACGCTGGAGCGCGGCATCGTCGTCAAGCGTCTCGACGGCACGCCGAACTTCAACGCCCCGCCGAAGGAGCGCCCGGCCCGCGACGCCAAGCCATTTGCCGAGAAAAAGCCGTTCGGCGACAAGAAGCCTTACGAGGACAAGAAACCCTACGGCGAAAAGCGTGCCATAGACGACAAGAAGCCTTGGGCCGACAAGCCCGCCCCGGCGGCGACGCGCAACCTGCCCGACGACCTGGCCAAGGCCGATGCCGAAGTCTGGGGCGACGTTCCGGCCAAGCCCGCCCGCGACGAATGGAGCAGTGAAAAGCCCGCCTTCAAGAAGAAGCCGAAGGGCGCCTCGAACGCCTACGACAAGCCAGCCAAGCCCGACTGGGCCGGCAAGCCCAAGGGCGACAAGCCCGTCTATGCAGCGAAGAACGACAAGCCCGCTTATGCAGCAAAGGGTGACAAGCCGGCCTATGCAGGCAAGCCCAAGGGCAAGTTCGACGATCGCGGCCCGGCAGCGGGTGCGAAGAAGAAGAGCTTCAAGCCGAAGGGCTGATTTCCGCTCGAATGTGACGTCATTGCAAGGCCCGTGCATTCCCATGCGCGGGCCCTATCGTTTGCCGCATCGCCCGCCCGGCCCGGCAAAGGCAGCGATCGTGGCATTTGCCACTCACCCTAACCTCTCCCCGCAGGCGGGAAGAGGGAATCCCGAGCCGACCTCTTGCCCCGTGGTCCGTATCGCCAGACCCGCCCCCCGCCGTCCGCCGAGAGCGGCCATGGAACAATCGCCCCGCCCCGGCGTTGTCGAGCGCGCAAGAATGAAGCGGGGGCGGCATGTCGGATTTTGCAATGCAGGGTCACGATCCGGACCGGCAACGTAAGGCAAGGACAGCCTTTCTCGCCGGCATGGGGCGCGGGCTCGCCGGCGCCCTGTTGTTTGCCCTTCCCATGCTGATGACCATGGAAATGTGGCAGCTCGGCTTCTACATCGGCCGTGACAAGCTGTTCCTGCTTCTCATCATCAACCTCCCGCTGCTGATCATCCTCTCCCACCACATCGGCTTCGAGGAAACCTTCGGCTGGCGCGAAGATCTTCGCGACGCGATCGTCGCCTACGGGATCGGCATTGCGGCGAGCGGCCTCATCCTCACGCTGTTCGGCCTGCTGAAGCCCGACATGCCGGCAAGCGAGGTGCTTGGCAAGATCGCCGTGCAGGCCGTTCCCGCCAGCATCGGCGCCATGTTCGGCCGCAGCCAGTTGACCCGCGACGAGGACGAGGCGTGCGAAAAGCCAGAATTGCGGAAGCGGCCGGCAAGCTATTTCGGCGAGCTTTTCCTCATGGCAGTCGGCGCGCTGTTCCTTTCGCTCAATGTCGCGCCGACCGAGGAGATGATCCTTCTGTCCTACAAGATGACCGCCTGGCACGCGCTCGCGACCATTCTCCTGTCGATCACCCTGATGCACGGCTTCGTCTACGCGGTGTCCTTCGAGGGCGGCCACGAGCTCTCGCCAGAGACTCCCTGGTGGCACGCCCTGATCCGCTTCACCCTGCCCGGCTACGTCATCGCGCTGACGATCAGCCTGTTCTCCCTGTGGATCTTCGAGCAGGTCGATGGCACCGCCCTCACCCCGCTGATCTTCGCCGTCATCGTGCTCGCCTTTCCCGCCGCGATTGGCGCCGCCGCCGCCCGGCTGATATTGTGAGGAAGATATGAGCCCCTCCCATCACCCCCACCACACAGAAGCCGACAATCCGCACTGGATGGAGTGGCTGACCGGATTCGTCTCGGCCGCTCTCATCGCCACGCTGATCGGCTATGTCGGCTGGAATGCACTGAGCGAGCGGATGGAACCACCGGAATTCGCCATCGAGGCGACCGGCATGCAGCGCATGACGGGCGGCTACCGCATCACCTTCGACATCGAGAATCGCGCCAATACCACAGCCGCGGCCGTTGTCGTGCGCGGGGAACTTGTGCGGGGCGAAGAGAGTGTCGAGACGGTCGACGTCACCTTCGACTACGTGCCCGGCGAATCACAGTCGAGCGGCGCGATCCTGTTCACGACCGATCCCGGCAGCGCCCAACTGACGCTGCGGGCGATCGGCTATACCGATCCGTGAACGGCGCCCTCACCCGCCGATCAGCGCCAGCCACTCGTCTTCGGTCAGAACCGCAACGCCAAGCTCCTGCGCCTTGGCGAGCTTGGAGCCCGCATCGGCGCCGGCCACGACATAGTCGGTCTTCTTCGACACCGATCCGGCGACCTTGGCGCCCAGGCTCTCGGCCCGCGCCTTCGCCTCATCGCGGGTGAATTTTTCCAGAGAGCCGGTGAAGACGACGGTCTTGCCGGCGACCGGGCTACCGCTAAGGACCGGCGCCTCGGCGTCGATCGGGGTCACCTCCTGCAGCAGTCTGTCGACCACTTCGAGATTGCGCGGCTCCTTGAAGAATTCGACAATCGAGGCGGCGACCACCTCGCCGATGCCGTCGATGGCGTTGAGTTCGTTCCAGGCATCGCCGATCATCGGCGCGGCGGCCTTCATCGCCTCGGCAAAGGCACCGTAGGAGCCGTAGGAGCGCGCCAGGAGCTTGGCGGTGGTCTCGCCGACATGGCGAATGCCGAGCGCGAAGATCAGCCTGTGCAGGGCGATCTCGCGGCGTGCGTCGATCGCATCGAACAGTTTTCGAACGCTGACGCGGCCAAAACCCTCGATGTTCTCGAGCTTGACCAGCGGCGAGGCTTCCTGCCGGCGCTTCAAGGTGAAGATGTCGGGCGCGGTGCGGATCTGGATCGCCGGATCCTCGGCCGCGAAGAAGAAGTCGACCTGTTTGGTGCCCAGCCCCTCGATGTCGAAGGCATTGCGCGAGACGAAATGCTTGATGTGTTCCTTGGCCTGGGCCGAACAGACGAAGCCGCCGGTGCAGCGGGTGACCGAATCGAGCTTGCCGGTCTTCTCGTTCTTCTCCCGCACGGCATGGCTGCCGCAGACCGGGCACTTGGTGGGAAACGCGTAAGGCTCGGCCCCGGCCGGGCGCTTTTCCAGCACCACGTCGAGCACCTGCGGGATCACATCGCCGGCCCGTTGAACGATCACCGTGTCGCCGACACGGATGTCGTGATCGTCGGGGCGGATGCGCTCGCCGGAATTGCCGATGCCCTTGATGTAGTCGGCATTGTGCAGCGTCGCATTGGTGACCACCACGCCGCCGACCGTGATCGGCTCCAGCCGCGCGACGGGGGTGAGCGCGCCGGTCCGGCCGACCTGGATGTCGATCGCCTCGACGGTGGTAAAGGCCTGCTCGGCCGGGAACTTGTGAGCGGTCGCCCAGCGTGGGCTACGCGAGCGAAAACCGAGACGTTCCTGCAGGTCGAGCCGGTCGACCTTGTAGACGACGCCGTCGATATCGTAGTCGAGATCGGCGCGGATCAGGCCGATCTGGCGATAGTGGTCGAGCACTTCGGCGGTCGATGTCAGCCGCTTCATCAGCGGATTGACCGGGAACCCCCATTCGCGGAATTTCTCCACCATGCCCATCTGCGTGTCGGCCGGCATGTCCGACATTTCGCCCCAGGCATAGGCGAAGAATTTCAGCTTGCGGCTGGCCGTCACCTTCGGATCGAGCTGACGCAGTGAGCCGGATGCGGTGTTGCGCGGATTGACGTAAAGGGGCTTGCCCTCGGCCTCCATCTGCGCGTTCAGCGCCAGGAAGGCGCTTTTCGCCATATAGACCTCGCCGCGCACCTCGACCACGGCCGGCGCACCGGCCGGCAATTGTCGCGGAATTTCCTGGATGGTCAGGATGTTGGCCGTAACATTCTCGCCCGTCGTGCCGTCGCCGCGGGTCGCCGCAGTCACGAGTCGGCCGTTCTCGTAGCGGATCGACATGGACAGCCCGTCGATCTTCGGCTCGGCGGTAAAGGCGATCGAATCGTCCGGCAGGCGTCCAAGGAAGCGATAGACCGAAGCGACAAAATCGGCGACGTCCTCGTCGGAAAAGGTGTTGTCGAGCGACAGCATCGGCCGAGCGTGCACGACCTGGGCGAAGGTCACCGAAGGCGCGGCGCCGACACGTCGCGACGGGCTGTCGGGCCGGACGAGGNNCGATCGCGTCGTTGCGGCGCTTCAGTGCGTCATAGTCGGCATCCGAGATCTCCGGCCGGTCCTTGCCGTGATAGAGCGCGTCGTGACGGGCGATCTCCGCGGCCAGCCATTCAAGCTCGGCTCTCGCCTGCTCCTCGCTCAGATCCTCGACCGCGATCATATGCTCTGCCATTGCCCCTGCTCCGAATGTGACTCGACGGTCTTAGCCGAATTTCTCCGGATGAAAAACCGTAGTCGCGTATCCAGACGGATTGCTTAAGCCAGACTGCCGGCGCCGAGGTCGATCCGCGCCAGAAGCGGCAGGTGATCGGAGGCCTTGCGGGCAAGCGGCGTGTCGTGCACCGCCATTTCGGCGATCAGGTCGGCGCGGTTGGCCATGATCCGGTCAAGCGACAGCACCGGCATGCGGGCCGGATAGCTGGGGATCGGGGCTGGCAGCGGTCCGAAGACCGATTCGAGACGGGTGAGCGCCGATCCGGGGCCGAGGCGCCATTCGTTGAAATCGCCCATGAGCAAGGTCGGCCGCTCCTCGCGCCGCCCGATGATGTCGAGGATGGTATCGGCCTGCTGGCGGCGCGCCCAGCGCAGGAGACCGAGGTGGGCGGCGATGATTCGCAGTCCCTCGCGCGACTCGATATCGATCTCCGCGACCAGTGCGCCGCGCGGCTCAAGCCCCGGAAGCGCGACCTGATGAACGTCGCGGACCACGCCCTCCTTGAACAGCAGGACATTGCCGCGCCAGCCATGGGATTTCGGCTTGTGCAGCACCGGCACCGGCATCAGCCCGGTTTCCAGCCTCAGCCGCGGCAGGTCGAGCAGGCCGGACCGCTCGCCGAAGCGCTGATCGGCCTCCTGCAAGGCGATCACGTCCGGGTCCATCTCGCGGATGACCTCGATGATCCGCTCTGGATCGAAGCGTCCGTCGGTGCCGACACATTTATGGACGTTGTAGGAGGCGACCAGCATTGAGCCGTCCCGCTCTTCCCTCGTCAATCGGTTGTGGATGCGCTTGGACCGGTTCTTGATCGCGGCGAGCGCCGCCTAGGTCAGGGTATGGCTGGTCTTCGTCATTTCATTTCCATGCAGACTGCGCCCTTGCCGACGGTGAACGGAGCATAAGGCGTGACGAGGAAAAAACCACGCCCGTTTCTGGATCTCGGCAGTATTTCAAAAAGACAGGCCTCCGTCATAGATAGGGCGAGCCGAGCCAAAGGACACGGTCGAACAGACGGAAAACGAACGGACGCTGGCGCAGTTCCTCCAGCGAGACAGGGTCGGCATCTTCGAGGGCGGCATCCAGGCGCGCCTCGATCGTCGCGGCGAAAGCCGGATCGAAGACCTCGATGTCGATTTCGAAATTGAGCCTGAGCGAGCGCGAATCGAGATTGGACGAGCCGACAAAGGCCCATTGGCCGTCGACGGTCAGCAGTTTCGAGTGATCGAAAGGCCCCTGGGCGCGGAAGATCCGGCTGCCGTCCTTGAGGATCTGGTCGAACTGCGCGGCCATGGCATGGCTGACGATGGCGAGATTGTTCTGTGCCGGGATGATAATGTCGACGGTAACCCCGCGCCGCGCCGCCGTGGCCAGCGCTCCGAGCAGGATATTGTCGGGCAGGAAGTAGGGAGACATGATGCGGATCGATTTCTCCGCCGCGGAGAAGGCACCCATCAGCATCTTGTGATTGGTTTCGAGATTGGTGTCCGGACCGGAGACCACCGTGCGCACGAAGCTTGGCGTGCCGGGCTTGGCCGCAAAGGGCGCGACATTCCAGATCTCGCCGTTGAGGATCTCGCCCGTTTCAAAATGCCAGTCCTCGGCTGCCACAGCGAATATGTCAGCGACCGCCGGGCCGGTCAGACGGAAATGCGTGTCGCGCGCCGCCTCGTCGCCCTCGAAGGCCGCGCGGATATTCATCCCGCCGAGAAAAGCCATGGCACCATCGACCACCAGGATCTTTCGATGCGTACGCAGGTTCGCATAGGGAAGCCTGAGCCCCATGATGACCTTGCCGTTGAAGGCGGCGACCTCGACCCCGGCGTCGGTAAGATAGCCGATGATGCTCGGCACGCTGTAGCGGGCCCCGACCGCATCGATGAGGACGCGAACCGCCACGCCGCGCCGGTGGGCGGCAATCAGGCAGTCGGCAACGCGCAAACCCGCAGCATCGCGATCGAAAATATAGGTCTCGAGGACGATGCTGCGCTCCGCGCCGTCGATTGCCGCGCAAAAGGCGGCATAGGTCTCAGCACCGGAGGCGAGCAGGTCGATGCGGTTGCCGGAGGAGAGCGCGTGCTTGGCGACCCGATCGCCGAGCGTCTTCAGTCCGGCCATACGGCTGCCGAAACGCGCTACCACCTCATCGCGCGACACGCCATAGTGCGAAAGCGTCCGCCACAGTTCATCGAGATGCAGCGCGCGGCGCGAAATCAGCGACTTGCGGCGGATGCGATTGATCCCGGCGACCGCATAGATCAGCGCGCCGAGCAAGGGCGACAGAACGATCACGCCGACCCATCCGATCGCCGATCGCACCTCGCGCTTGGTCATCGCCGCATGGATGGCCGCCGCCGCCCCCATCGTCACCGACAGGAAAGCGAGAATATACGGCCAATAGGGAGACAGGGCTTCGAACATCGTGCACCGAGGGAAACAGGTTTGGTCATTGAATGCAATCACCGACCCAAAGGTCCGCGAGCCCTCAGTTTTCTCCGGCAAGCAGGCGCGCGGCGGCAGCCCGCGCCTCGTCGGTGACCGAGGCACCGGCGAGCATCCGGGCAATCTCCTCGCGCCGATGTTCCGGTTCCATGGTCGCGACGCGGGTGGCGATCTTCTCGCCGCCCTCGCCCGTCGGCCCCTTGGAGATCAACAGATGTGTGGCGGCACGGGCTGCGACCTGCGGGGCATGGGTGACGGAGAGCACCTGCACTTTGGCGGAGAGCCGCTTGAGGCGCTGGCCGATGGCGTCGGCGACGGCTCCGCCGACGCCTGTGTCGATCTCATCGAAGACCAGCGTCGGCGCCGAACCGCGATCGGCGAGCGCCACCTTGAGCGCCAAAAGGAAGCGCGACAGTTCGCCGCCGGAGGCAACCTTCATGATCGGACCCGGGCGCGTGCCCGGATTGGTCTGGACGTGGAACTCGACCGTATCGATACCATCGGCCGTTGCGGCATCCGCAGCGCTCGTCACCTGGGCCATGAAGCGTGCCCGTTCCAGCTTCAGCGCCGGAAGCTCGGCCATCACCGCCTCGGAAAGCGCGGAGGCGGCATTGTGTCGCTTGACGGACAGAGCCTGGGCGAGATGGTCGTAATGGTTTTTTGCCTCGACGACGGCAGCCTCCAGTGCGCCGAGCTTCTCCTCGCCGGCGTCGAGTTCCGCCAGATCGGCGATCATCTTTTCGGCAAGGGCGGGCAGTCCGGTCACTGGTACGGAATATTTGCGGCCCGCGGCGCGCAGGGCAAACAGCCGCTCTTCCACCCGCTCCAGTTCATTCGGATCGAATTCGGTGCGCCTGAGCGCCGCCTCGACTTCCATCTGCGCGTTGGCAAGGTTGTCGAGCGCGCTGTCGAGCAGTTGCACCGTGTCCTCGAGCAGGCCCGGCGCCTCGTGGCTCTTGCGCTCAAGGCGGCGGACCAGCGAGGCGATCAACGGTACGGGCGAGGCATGGCCGTTGAGAAACTCCGACGCCTCGGCAATGTCGCCGGCGATACGCTCGGACTTCTGCATGGCGGTGCGGCGTTCGGCCAGATCCTCCTCCTCACCGTCGCGAGGAGAAAGCGTCTCCAGCTCCTCGACGGAAGCCCGGAGATAGTCGGCTTCACGCGCAGCCGCCTCGACACGGGCGCGATGGGATTTCAGCACCCGGTCGGCGTCCCGCCAGCGGCGATAGCTCTCGCCGAGGCTGACCGCCTCGTCGGACAGACCGGCAAAGGCATCGAGCAGCATGCGGTGGGCATCGGTGTCTACGAGCGCCCGGTCGTCGTGCTGGCCATGGATTTCGACAAGTTGCTGGCCCGCCTGGCGCATCAGTTGGACTGAGACCGGCTGGTCGTTGATATAGGCGCGGGTGCGGCCATCTGCGGACTGGATACGGCGAAAGATCAGATCTCCGTCGTCATCGACGCCATTGCCGCGCAGAAGCGTGCGGGCCGGGTGGCTCATCGCAACGTCGAAGACCGCAGTCACCTGCCCCTTGTCTTCGCCATGGCGAACGAGCGAACCGTCGCCGCGCCCGCCGAGCGCCAGCGACAGGCTGTCGAGCAGAATCGACTTGCCGGCGCCGGTCTCGCCGGTCAGAACGGACAGTCCGGCCTCGAAGGCAAGATCCAGCCGCTCGATCAGAACGATATCGCGGATCGACAGCTGGACCAGCATGGAACACTCATCTCGCGTCTAGGAAAGAGGGTCAGCTCCCGACAAGGATCTTCTTGCCGGCCCTTGCGATCCACGAACCCGAATTCTCGCGCGGCTCGAGGCCGCCGGACTTCAGGAGCTTGTAGGAATCGGCATACCACTGACTGTCGGGATAATTGTGACCGAGCACCGCCGCGGCCGTCTGGGCTTCCTGTACCACGCCCATGGCGTAATAGGCCTCGACGAGACGCGCAAGCGCTTCTTCGATCTGGTTGGTGTTCGGATATTTCTCGACCACGACGCGGAAGCGCGAAATCGCCGCAAGATACTCCTTGCGCTCCAGATAATAGCGCCCGACCTGCATTTCCTTGCCGGCAAGCTGATCGCGGGCAAAGCGGATCTTGGCCTGGGCGTCATCGACGTATTCCGAGTCCGGATAGTTGTCGACCACCTTCTGCATGGCGTCGATCGTCTGCATCGAGGTCTTCTGGTCCTGCGTCACGTTGACGATCTGCTTCCAATAGGAAAGACCGACGAGATACTGCACATAGGCGGCATCGTCCGAACGCGGATAGAGATTGAGGTAGCGGTTGCCAGCGGTCACGGCGTCGGTATAGCGCGCCAGGCGGTACTTGGTGAACGTGCTCATCACCAGCGCCTTCTGCGACCATTCGGAGAAGGGATGCTGTGCATCGATCGCATCGAACTTGCGCGAAGCCTCGACAATATTGCCGGCCTTGATATTGGCCAGGCCCTGGTTGTAGAGCGTTTCCGGCGGATCGGTTTCGATGCCAAGCTTGGTGATATCGATATCAGGATCGGATTGACACGCCGTAAGCAGCGCGCCGGACACCGTCATCATCACACATATACTGGCAATACGCGCGGCTTTATTCACAACGACCGACCCTACATGACTCATTCGACAGTTCCCGATTGCAGCGCCGCTAGAAAACAGTCGCTTTTAACACGCGTTTCTAGCCATAAAAGCAGTATGAGAGCAACGCAATGATGGCGATTTAACGCATTTTTGTGGCGGCGGGCGGTGAAACCCGGAAATGGTCGCCGAGGCTGGGCGGCACCTGGACAAGCTGAAAAAAGTAACTGCACAAAAAAAAGGGCCGAGGACATGACGCCCCGGCCCCAGCTTGGAGGTTATTGAACGCTCACGCCGACCATGGCGCGAATTCCGGCACATTGACGGCAACGAATTCACGCGCCCGCGCCTGCAGGCTGCGCGCCGGGGCTTCAACGACCTCGTAGGCGGTCGGATCGCTCAACAGAGCCTTGAGCGCATTGGCGTTCATCTTGTGACCGCCACGGTAGGAGCGGTAGCAACCGATGAACTGTGCACCGGCAAGCGCCAGGTCGCCGACAGCGTCGAGCGTCTTGTGGCGGACGAATTCGTCCTTCTCGTAACGCAGGCCCTCGACATTGATCACCGTGTTGTCGTCCGAGATGACGACCGAATTCTCCAGCGAGGAGCCAAGCGCGAAGCCGGCCGCCCACAAACGTTCAACGTCGCGCATGAAACCGAATGTGCGGGCACGCGAGAGCTCGCGCTTGAAGGTGGAGGCGGTCAGATCACCTTCCCACTTCTGGCGGCCGATCAGCGGCGTGTCGAAATCGATCTCCACCTCGAAGCGCGTACCGTCATAGGGACGGAACTCCGACCAGGAAGCACCCGACTCGATCCGGACCGGCTTGGTCACACGGATATAGCGGCGCTTGACGCCGAGATTGACGATGCCGACCTCTTCGATCGCATCAATAAAAGCTTCCGAACTGCCGTCCATGATCGGCATTTCGGCGCCATCGACCTCAATCACCAGGTTGTCGATGCCAAGCGCATAAATCGCCGCCATCACATGTTCGATGGTCGCGATCGAATGGGCCGGCGAGAACCCGAGAACAGTGCAGAGATCGGTATTGCCGACCTGCGAGGAAACCGCCTTCAGCTCGGTTGCGCTGCCATCGTCATGCTGGCGCACGAACACGATCCCTGCACCCGCCTCGGCGGGAAGCATGTTAAGCGTGACCTGGCGCCCCGAATGGACACCAATACCTGTCAAGCTGAGGGGAGTTGCGATGGTTGTCTGGAAACCCAGCAATGCGATTGCCATAAAAATTGCCTTTAGCGGTGCAGCCCGCCCCTGCCTTGAGACAAAACGTTGCGGCTGCTCTTGTCATTTCCGGAATGGGAATCACCAGCGGTTGCCGTCCATACCCATTTCCGATGCCATACATACGGACAGGGTCCTGTCGTTACAAATCACTGTTTCTTTCGCTTTGTAACGAAACTAAGGGACTGACAAAGAAGAGAAATAGTTCCGTTTCGCGGGGGAAAAACACAAAGGGCCCGGGTCGCAAGACCCGAGCCCTTGATCACTGAAAGCGTTCGATCAGTTGGATTGGCGGCGAAGGAATGCCGGGATTTCCAGCTGGTCGTCCTCGTTGCTCGAACGCGACGGGGGCGTGGCGCGACCCTGGTCGTCAAGCTGGCCGCGACGCGGCGCATAGAGGCTGGCTTCCGGCGAAAGAGCGCGACGCTGCGGAGCGGCCGTGGCCGGTGCAGAGGCGGTCATATCGGCGGCGGGTTCTTCGTCCTGATGGCGGCCAAGCGAGTTGGTGATCCGCTTCAGGAGACCCATCGGACCGCGCTCGTCCTGGGCAGCGGGAGCCGCCATATGGGCGCGGTGATCGATTTCGGCACGCAGCACCGGCGGGAAATCTTCCACCTTCGGCATACGAACCTGATCGACCGTCTGGCGGACAGCCGGAGCAACCGGTTCGTGACGAACCGGCGCCGGCGCAAGCGGAGCCTGCATCTCAGGAGCCGGGCGGCTCATGACAGGTGCCGGAGCGGCAACCGGTTCGACCGGCATGCGGACGGCGGGCTGTGCTTCAGCCGCCGCCGGCGTGGCGAACAGCCGGCTCTGCGGGCGGAATTCCATCTCGGCGGCCGGCTGCGGTGCCACGGCAGCCTGACGACCGATGGCGATTTCCAGTTCCCGTTCCATTTCAGCTTCGGCCGAACGGATGGTTTCTGCCACCGGGTCGATGGTCTTGGGTGCCTGCGCCATTGCAGGCTGCACTGCGGCCGGAGCAGAAGCTACGGCCGCCGANNGGACGGATAAGGGGCTTTGCCATAGGAGCGGCGTCGCGGCCGGCCATCGCATTGGCTGCCCGGTCGATGCCGGTCGCAACCACGGAAACGCGGATGAGGCCTTCCAGCGCTTCGTCGAAGGTCGCACCGAGGATGATGTTGGCGTCCGGATCGACTTCCTCGCGGATACGGGTTGCCGCCTCGTCGACTTCGAACAGAGTCATGTCGCGACCGCCGGTGATGGAGATCAGCAGGCCCTGGGCGCCCTTCATCGAGGTCTCGTCGAGCAGCGGGTTGGCAATCGCGGCCTCGGCGGCCTGCATGGCACGACCCTGACCGGAAGCCTCGCCCGTGCCCATCATGGCACGGCCCATTTCGCGCATGACCGAACGTACGTCGGCGAAGTCGAGGTTGATCAGGCCTTCCTTGACCATCAGGTCAGTGATGCAGGCAACACCCGAATAGAGAACCTGGTCGGCCATGGCAAAGGCGTCCGCGAAGGTCGTCTTGTCATTCGCGATGCGGAAGAGGTTCTGGTTCGGGATGACGATCAGCGTATCGACCGACTTCTGCAGTTCCTCGATACCGGCTTCAGCAAGCCGCATGCGGCGCTGGCCTTCAAAGTGGAACGGCTTGGTAACGACGCCAACGGTCAGGATGCCCTTGTTGCGGGCAGCCTGGGCAACAACCGGTGCAGCCCCCGTACCCGTACCACCGCCCATGCCGGCAGTAACGAAGCACATGTGAGTGCTGTTGAGATGGTCGATGATTTCGTCGATGCATTCTTCCGCGGCAGCGCGGCCGACTTCCGGCTGAGAGCCGGCGCCGAGGCCTTCGGTGACGCTGACGCCGAGCTGGATGACACGGTCGGCCTTGGTCATGGTCAGGGCCTGGGCATCCGTGTTGGCAACGACGAAGTCGACGCCCTGGAGGCCAGCGGTGATCATGTTGTTGACAGCGTTGCCGCCGCCGCCACCGACGCCGAAGACGGTGATCCGAGGCTTCAGCTCGGTGATATCTGGCTTTTGCAGCTTGATGGTCATTTCAGACTTCCTTCTTTCTCCGGCCACAGCGCCACGCCGGCCATTGTCAATTCACCTGTCGTCACCAAGCAGGACCGCGGGCGGCCGGCCTGGTGAGAATTCAAAAGCTTTCCTTCAGCCATTGGCCCATGCGGGCTATCCGGCTGTTTCCGTTGCCGAAAGGGGAGAACAATCCGCCCTGCCCGGCATGCGTTTCCTGATCTGCGACCTGCGGATAGATCATCAATCCGACTGCGGTCGAAAAAGCGGGGCCCTTGGCCGCGGCCGGAAGGCCAGCGACACCCATCGGGCGCCCGATTCGCACGTTGCGGGCCAGAATGCGGCGCGCCGCCTCCGGCATGCCGGTCAGCTGGCAGGCGCCGCCCGTGAGGACGACTCGCTTGCCGACAACGGGCGAGAAGCCCGACTTCTGAATCCGATCGTGCAAGAGTTCAAGGGTCTCTTCGATGCGCGCGCGAATAATCCGGGTCAGAAGTGCCTTCGGCACCTGTAGCGGCTGATCGCGGTCATCTTCGCCGATCGGTGGAACCGAAACCACATCGCGCTCGTCGGCACCATTGGACAGCGCCGAACCATGGACAACCTTCAGACGCTCGGCATCCTCGATGCGGGTCGACAACCCGCGCGCGAGATCGGTTGTCACGTGATGGCCGCCGATGCTGATGGCGTCGGNNATTGCCGCGCAGCCGAGTTCGACCTCATCGTCGACCAGAGCTGCAAGGCCGCTGGCATAAGGGGTTGCGACCACGCCTTCGACCGTCAGGTGCGCGCGATTGATGCAAAGTTCGAGATTGCGCAGCGCGGCCCGCTCGGCGGTCACGACATGCATGTCGACACCCAACTCGTCGCCAAACATGCCGAGCGGATCACGGATGCCTCGCTCGCCATCGAGCGAGAAGCCCGTGGGCAGCGAATGCAGCACGGCACGGTCATTGCCCTGGGACTGCTGGCCGGCGGCGACTAGAACCTTCTTCAGGTCGCTCTCCTCGACTTCCTGGCCACCAAGATCGATGGTCGCGGTATAGACGTCGGAAGCGATGCGGCCGGCAGAGACGTTGACGATCAGGCTTTCGACCGTCAGGCCTGCCATGCGCTCGGCTGCATCGACAGCAAGGCGCACAACGCTCTCGACCGCATCGAGATCGGAAATCACGCCGCACTTGATGCCGCGCGAACGCTGGTGGCCGATGCCGATGACCTCGACATTATGGGTCCGGCCAGGAAGGACCGAGCTTTCCCTGCAAGGCGTCAGCCGGCCGATCATGCAGACGACCTTGGTGGACCCGATGTCGAGCACGGAGACCACATGAGCGCGCCTGGACGAAAGCGGCTTGATGCGCGGCAGACCGAAATGTGAGCTCCCGAAAAGACTCATATGCTCTGCCCCGCCTTCTTCAGCATCTTGCGCCGCTCTTCGAGGGCGGCGAGACGACGCTCCTGCGCTTCGGGCGTAAGCTGGATGGTAGTGCGATCGGCAAGGCGCATATCAATGGCAGCGATGTCGCGAGCCAGCAGTTGCTGCTCGGCATCGAGACGCGACAGCTTGGCGAGCGCGGCACCGACATCATCTTCCGGCAACTTCACGACCACCCCGTTGTCCAGATGGATATCCCAACGACGGCCAGCGACGCGGACAAAGGCCTTTACCCGCGAGGCAATGTCGGGAAACCTGGCGAATTCCAGCTCGACAGCGGCTGCTGCCGTCTCGGCATCGCGCCCGACGAAAAGCGGCAGGGAAGCAAACTTGTTGTCACGCAGCGGCGCAATCACGCTACCGGACTTCTCGATCAGCGAAAGCTCGGTACCATGCTGCCAGATGCCATATGCCTGACGCTCGCGCAGGACGACCTCGACGGCACGGGGATAGACCTTGCGAACCTCGACCGATTCGACCCAAGGCATATCGGCAAGGGCCTGACGGGCAACGGCGATATCGAGCCCCAGCAGGCTGGTGGAACCATCCAGGCCGAGCAGCTGAAGAATGTCGATTTCCGACGTCTGCCGATTGCCGGAGACAAGCACATCCTCGACAGCAAAGCCGGCGCCGGTCGTGACAGCCTGAACGACGGCAGGACCATGCCCACCGACAATGATTCCGTAGAAGGCAACGGCCGAATAGAAGCCGGCGAGCGAGACCTTGCCGGCATGCTGCGGAATGGCAATCCGACCCGAACACAGGCTGACGACGAAGCGCACGACGCGACGCATCGGCCGGGGCAGCACACGCCCCTCGACGGCAGAACCGGAGGCAACACTGTAGCGCCCATCCATATCCGCAGACCTATCGCCGTTCACCGCAAACAAGACGCATCCTCCACAATCCAACGAACAAACTCACCAAAACCCAGGCCGGCATGAGCGGCCATCTCAGGCACCAGAGAGGTCGGAGTCATGCCGGGCTGGGTGTTGATTTCCAGCCAGATCAGCTCGCCATCCTCGGAGGAACGATCGTCGTAACGGAAGTCTGAGCGACTCACTCCGCGACACCCGACTGCCTGATGCGCCTTGAGGGCCAATGATTGTATTTTTTGGTAAATTTTCGGTGAAATTTCCGCAGGAAGTACGTGACGGGATCCGCCGGCAACATATTTGGAATCATAGTCGTAGAAGCTATGCCCCTGCGGCACGATCTCGGTGACACCAAGCACCTTGTCGCCCATGACGCCGCAGGTCAGCTCACGACCGGCAACATAGTGCTCCACCATGACACGGTCGCCGTAACGCCATTCACTGGACCTCAGCGACTGAGGCGGATGCGCCATATCCTCACGAACGATGACAACGCCGAAGCTCGAACCCTCATTAACCGGCTTGACCACGTAGGGCGGCGCAATTGGATGATCGTTGCCGATGTCGAGTCGAGACATGACCTTCGCCTCGGCCACCGGCACACCGGCATTGGCGGCGACAATCTTTGCCTGCCCCTTGTCCATCGCAAGCGCCGAGGCAAGGACTCCCGAATGGGTGTAGGGTATCTGAAGATATTCGAGCACGCCCTGGATAGTGCCGTCCTCACCGAATGGACCATGAAGCGCATTGAAGGCGACGTCCGGACGAAGGTCTGCAAGCACCTGACCGATCGAGCGATCGACGTCGATCCGGGTGACGCGATAGCCCTCACTTTCAAGGGCATCGGCGCAGGCATTCCCCGAGGAAAGCGACACCGGCCGCTCCGAAGAAAGTCCACCCATCAGGACGGCTACATGCTTGCCACTCATCAACGCCCCCGCAAATCGCAAATCAACCACCGGACCCCTGGCGCCGACGAAGTCATCCGCCGGGGCCACCAGCCATTGTTTAGTTAGACGACATTAAGGTTAATGAAGTGTTTACTTTGGTTAACCGGGCGGCGTGGGAGCGCGTTTTTCTTGATCGGCGGGATGTGTTGAAGACAGGCGTAAAGGCTTGAAACAGCGCCTGTTCGCCGTTCCATGGCGACGGTGTGTCACTTGCGAGAGCGCGGTGTGAAGGCAGTTGGAGGGTCAGCGCCAGGGCGACCGCGCAGCTCGAGCGCGAATCAACGCCCCCCCGTTGCGGACGCTTCGATTGCCCCTCGCCTGGCGAGGGGCACAAGGCAATCCACCTGGGAGCCGATCCTCCCCGCACGCGCCCCTTATTCGGCCGTTGCGCCGAGGAACGGCTTGATCTCGCGGCCGGGCATGAAGATGCCGAG
The DNA here is from genome assembly GCA_002307905.1 of Rhizobiaceae bacterium UBA1291. GTDB lineage: Bacteria > Pseudomonadota > Alphaproteobacteria > Rhizobiales > Rhizobiaceae > Allorhizobium. The sequence goes on along the minus strand of DBUL01000178.1, from coordinate 3,122 downwards.
GCGCTTGATTTCCCATTCGAGTTTGATGCCCGAATGCTCGAAAACGCGCTGGCGCACGGTCTCGCCAAGATACTCGAGGTCGTAGCCCGTGGCGTGGCCGATGTTGATCATGAAGTTGCAGTGCAGCGATGACATCTGCGCGCCACCGATCATCAGGCCGCGGCATCCCGCCTGGTCGATCAGTTCCCAGGCCGAATGGCCATCCGGGTTCTTGAAGGTCGACCCACCGGTCTTCTCCTTGACCGGCTGCACCGTCTCGCGGTGCTGGCGCACCGCATCCATGTCGGCGCGGATCTTGGCCTTGTCCTCCGCATACCCCTCGAACAGTGCGCTGGTGAAGATCAGCCCTTCCGGTGCCGACGAATGGCGATAGCTGTAGCCCATGTCGGCCTTGCTGAGCACATGGACATTGCCCTTGCGGTCGACGGCCTCGACCTCGATCAGACGCTCGGCGGTCTCGCCACCATTGGCACCGGCGTTCATGCGAACCGCGCCGCCGATCGAACCGGGAATGCCATAATAGAAATGAAAGCCACCGATATTGTGGTCCATCGCCATGGCGGCGATGTGCTTGTCCGGGCAGATCGCACCGGCGCGGATGCGGTTTTCGCCGGCCAGCTCGACCTGGCCGAAGCCCTTGGCGGAGAGACGAACCACCACGCCCGGAATGCCGCCGTCCCGCACCAGAAGGTTGGAGCCGACGCCGACCACGGTCAGCGGCACGTCTTCAGGCAAGAGCTTGAGGAAAGTGACGAGATCGTCCGTATCATGTGGCTGGAACATCAGCTCGGCGAGGCCGCCCGCCTGGAACCATGTGACGCGATCCATCGGCGCGTCCGGCGTCAGACGACCGCGCAATTGATCAACACCCGGCCCGAGAGAGACCAGCAGCTTTTCTCCATCCACCTGTTTCATTCAAGACTTTCCCGAAAACGCTTCCAGTTCGCGCGGCAATGCTGCCGCCCACTGGGTGATGTTACCTGCTCCCAACAGAATCACGAAATCACCCGGTTGTGCAATGCCCGCGACAATCGGCGCGAGTTGGTCGGATGACGCCAGATAGCGCGCATCGCGATGACCGCCGGCGCGGATGCGCTCCACCAGGGCTTCCGCATTGACGCCTTCGATCGGGTCCTCACCGGCAGCATAGACCGGGGCGAGCAACAGCGTATCGGCATCGTTGAAGCAATTGGCAAAATCCTCGAACAGGCTCGACAGGCGCGAAAAGCGATGCGGCTGGTGGACGGCAATGATGCGGCCCTGGCAAGCTTCGCGGGCCGCCTTCAGCACCGCCTTGATCTCGACCGGATGGTGGCCGTAGTCGTCGAAAACCTGCACGCCGTTCCAGGTGCCGGTCAGCGTGAAGCGCCGCTTGACGCCACCGAAGGACGAAAGCCCCTTGCGGATCGCCTCTTCCGGAATGTCGAGCCGGTTGGCGACGGCGATTGCGGCGCAGGCATTGGCAATATTGTGCCGACCCGGCATCGGCAGCCGGAGGTCCTTGAAATTGAACACCCGGCCGGTGCGGCGGCGGCGGATCTCGACGTCGAAGATCGAATGCGTGCCCTCGAGGCGCACATTCGAATAGCGCACGTCGGCCTGGGGGTTCTCGCCGTAGGTGATGACCTTGCGATCCTCTATCCGGCCGACCAGAGCCTGCACTTCGGGATGGTCCAGGCACATTACACCGAAGCCGTAGAACGGCACGTTCTCGACGAACTGGCTGAAGGCGACCCGCACGGCGTCGAAGGTTCCGTAGTGATCCAGATGCTCCGGGTCGATATTGGTGACGATCGCCACCTCGGCCGGAAGCTTGAGGAAGGTACCGTCCGATTCGTCGGCCTCCACCACCATCCACTCGCCCTCGCCTATGCGGGCATTGGTGCCATAGGCATTGATGATGCCGCCGTTGATGACGGTCGGATCGAGCCCACCGGCATCGAGCAGTGCCGCAACCATCGACGTCGTCGTGGTCTTGCCGTGCGTGCCGCCGATGGCGATCGCATTGCGGAAGCGCATCAGTTCGGCCAGCATTTCGGCCCGGCGCACGATCGGCAGCAGCTTTTCCCGCGCCGCGACGAGTTCCGGATTGTCCTTTCGGATCGCGGTCGAAACCACCACGACCTCGGCATCGCCGATGTTTTCAGCCTTGTGGCCGACGAAGACTTCTATGCCCTTGGCGCGCAGGCGCTGGACATTGGCGCCATCGGCCTGGTCAGAACCCTGGACCCGGTGGCCGAGATTGTGCAGCACTTCGGCAATACCGCTCATCCCGATCCCACCGATGCCGATGAAATGGACGAGCCCGATGGAGGTCGGCATTTTCATGAATTGGCTCCCTTTACCTGAGCGATACCCTTGCCTGCGGCAATAGACTCAACGAGGTCTGCGAGCAAGCGCGATGCATCGGCCTTGCCAGCGGTTTTGGCCGCCGCCGCCATCTGCGCCAGCCTGTCCGGTTCCTGCATGGCGCTACTCAACAGCTCCGCCAGACGCTCGGGCGAAAGCTCCGACTGGNNCCGACTGGGCAATGACGCTTGCGCCGCCAGCCGCCGCCAGCGCCGCCGCATTGGCAGCCTGGTCGTGATCGAGTGCATAAGGGTAAGGCACGAGGATTGACGGCCGACCGATAACCGAGAGCTCGGAGACGGTCGAGGCACCCGAGCGAGAGATTACCAGATGCGCGGCAGCGATGCGCGCCGCCATGTCGTTGAAGAAGGGCGAGACATCGGCCGGAATGCCAAGCTTCTCGTAACAGCCCTTGACGCGTTCGGCATCCTCGGGGCGCGCCTGCTGGGTGACCGTCAGGCGGTTCCGAAGCGCATCCTCAAGCAGGCTGATGGCGTTCGGCAGGGCTGAAGAGAAGAACTGCGCGCCCTGGCTGCCGCCGAACACCACGAGGCGGAACGGATGGCCCGGCTGCGAGGCCGAATAAGGTACGGAAGCGGCGGCAATGACCGCCGGCCGCACAGGATTACCGGTCACCACGGTCTTGTCGGCAAAGGTTCCGCCCTCGGGAAGGAAGCCGCCGGCGATCGCCTTGACGCGCGACGCGAGCGCCTTGTTGGCGCTGCCCATCACGGCATTCTGCTCATGCAGCCCCGTCGGCACGCCGAGACCTG
>DBUL01000206.1 GCA_002307905.1 Rhizobiaceae bacterium UBA1291 | reverse complement strand
TCGGCCGGCGACGGCGGTTTCTCGGTCGGAACCGGGCCGGTGGGCGGCAGGGCCGCGCCGGTGAGGAGGCAGAGGCCGATCAGGATGACTGCAAACCGCTTCGTCATTCGGCCGCCTTTCGGTTGGATGGGGACGCTGCAACAACGCCTCGAGCGGAGAATGGTTGCGCCGATTTGCGGAACCGCCGGCGGATTGCCGAGGGCCGGTGGCTGGAAAATAGCACGCCTGCGGAAAATCCCGTTGCACCAAAAAGCGCCCCACGCTATGAAATCTCTCATGATCAAGTCGATGAACAACGGTAACTGGTGGTGGGCTCGCTAACGCGGCCTTGACCAGTCATGTCCAACGACAAGTGACCCCAAAGCCGCCCGGAGAACCTGAGGCGGCTTTTTTGTATTTGAGGCGCCTCGATCCGGGCCTTGAGAGACGGAGAAACGCAAGCATGGCGACGATCATTCGGGACGACGGCGGAGAGACCTACGAGACGCGGGGCGGGATCACCGTCACGCGCGAGAGGCGGCCGACGCCCTATGCCGATGCCATTTCGAGCTATATCGACCGGCTCGACGAACGGCGCGGCGCGGTGTTCTCCTCCAACTACGAATATCCGGGCCGCTATACGCGCTGGGACACCGCCATCATCGATCCGCCGCTCGGGCTTTCCTGCTTCGGCCGCAAGGTTTGGATCGAGGCCTATAACGAGCGCGGCGAAGTGCTTCTTTCGCTGATCGCCGACACGCTTTCGACCGTCGCCGACCTGACGCTCGGCACCCGCACGGCGCGGCGCCTCGACCTCGTCGTCAACGAGCCGGACCGGGTGTTCACCGAAGAGGAACGCTCGAAGATCCCGACGGTCTTCACTGTCTTGCGCGCGATCACCGATCTCTTCCATTCGGATGCGGATTCGTCGATCGGCCTGTTCGGTGCCTTCGGCTATGATCTCGCCTTCCAGTTCGACGCGATCAAGCTGTCGCTCGCGCGGCCGGAAGACCAGCGCGACATGGTGCTGTTTCTGCCGGACGAGATCCTCGTCGTCGACCACTATTCGGCCAAGGCGTGGATCGACCGCTACGACTTCGCCAAGGGCGGGCTTTCCACCAAGGACAAGTCGGGCGAGATCGCGCCCGAGCCGTTCAAGCACACGGATAAGATCCCGCCGCGTGGCGATCATCGTCCGGGCGAGTATGCCGAGCTGGTGGTGAAGGCCAAGGAGAGCTTCCGCCGGGGCGACCTGTTCGAGGTGGTGCCGGGGCAGAAGTTCATGGAACGCTGCGATAGCAAGCCGTCGGAGATTTCCAAGCGGCTGAAGGAAATCAATCCGTCGCCCTATTCCTTCTTCATCAATCTCGGCCACCAGGAATATCTGGTCGGCGCCTCGCCGGAAATGTTCGTGCGCGTCTCGGGCCGGCGCATCGAGACCTGCCCGATCTCGGGCACGATCAAGCGCGGGGACGATCCGATCGCCGATAGCGAACAGATCCTCAAGCTCTTGAACTCCAAGAAGGACGAGAGTGAGCTCACCATGTGCTCGGACGTCGACCGCAACGACAAGTCCCGCGTCTGCGAGCCGGGCTCGGTCAAGGTCATCGGCCGCCGGCAGATCGAGATGTATTCGCGCCTCATCCACACCGTCGACCACATCGAGGGCCGCCTGCGCGACGGCATGGACGCCTTCGACGGGTTCCTCAGCCATGCCTGGGCCGTCACCGTCACCGGTGCGCCGAAGCTTTGGGCCATGCGGTTCATCGAGGCGCATGAGAAGAGTCCGCGCGCCTGGTATGGCGGAGCGATCGGCATGGTCGGCTTCAACGGCGACATGAATACCGGGCTGACGCTCAGGACCGTGCGCATCAAGGACGGCATTGCCGAGGTGCGGGCCGGTGCTACGCTTCTGAACGACAGCATTCCGGAAGAGGAAGAGGCCGAAACCGAACTGAAGGCTTCGGCGATGATCGCGGCGATCCGCGACGCCAAGACCGGAAACGACGGCAAGACAAAGCGCGGCGTCGCCAAGGTCGGGCAGGGGGTCAAGATCCTGCTGGTCGACCACGAGGACAGTTTCGTCCACACGCTCGCCAACTATTTCCGTCAGACGGGTGCCGAGGTTTCGACCGTGCGCACGCCGGTGCCGGAAGAGGTGTTCGACCGGATGAACCCGGACCTCGTCGTGCTGTCGCCCGGACCGGGCAGCCCGAAGGATTTCGACTGCAAGGCGACGATCAGACACGCCCGCGCCCGCAATCTGCCGATCTTCGGCGTCTGCCTGGGGCTGCAGGCGCTTGCCGAAGCCTATGGCGGGGAACTGCGCCAGCTGGCGGTGCCGATGCATGGCAAGCCGTCGCGCATCCGCGTGCTCGAACCCGGCCTGGTCTTCTCTGGGCTCGGCAAGGAAGTGACCGTCGGCCGCTATCACTCGATCTTCGCCGACCCGTCCACGCTCGACCGCGACTTCATGATCACGGCCGAAAGCGAGGACGGCACGATCATGGGCATCGAGCACACCAAGGAGCCGGTCGCCGCCGTGCAGTTCCACCCGGAATCGATCATGACGCTCGGCCACGACGCCGGCATGCGCATGATCGAGAACGTCGTGGCGCATCTCGCGAGAAGGGTGAAGGTGAAGGCGGCGTAAGCCCGTGCCGGCTTTGACAAGGCGGGTCAGTTCGTCCATATGAGCGATCAACAACCGTCCGCGCATCGAACGCGGGCGGTTTTGCGTTTTTGGCGGGCGCATTTTGCAATTCGCTCGCATCTGCAAGGATGGAGATCATGGTCGAAAAGGGCAACGGCATCGTGCAGCGCCTCGCCTTCTGGGGCATTCCGCTGGCATTCGGCGTGATGGGGCTGAAGCTTGTCGCCTGGTGGGTGACGGGGTCGGTGGCGCTTCTGTCGGACGGGCTGGAATCGACCGTCAACGTGATTGCCGCTTTCGTCGCCTATTTCGTTATTCGCTACGCCCAGAAGCCGGCGGATGACGACCATCCCTATGGCCACCACAAGGCAGAATACCTGTCCGCCGTTGCCGAGGGCGTGCTGATTGTCCTGGCGGCCTTGCTCATCATCCGGGAAGCCGTTTCAGCGCTCGCTGATCCGCAAGTGCTCGATGCGCCCGTTCTCGGGCTTGCGATCAACGGCGCGGCGGGCATCATCAACCTGATCTGGGCGCGGGCCCTGATCCGCATTGGCAAGACGCACAGATCCCCGGCGCTCGCGGCCGACGGTCATCACATCATGTCGGACGTGGTGACCTCGGCGGGTGTCTTTGTCGGCCTGGTGCTGGTGGTGGTCACGGGCTATGCGATCCTCGATCCGGTGCTCGCCATTCTTGTCGCCGTCAACATCATCTATCAGGGCTGGAAGGTCATTTCCCATTCGGTCGCCGGGCTGATGGACAAGGCGGTCGAGCCGGAAGAGGAGGCGGCGATCAAGGCGGCGATCGCGGAAAACTCGGCCGGCTCGCTCGATGTGCATTACCTGCGCACCCGTCGCGGTGGTGCCGTCACCTTCGTTGCCTTCGATCTCGTCGTGCCCGGTCAGATGCCGGTCAGCGAGGCGCACAGGATCTGCGACCGGCTGGAGGCCGCCGTCAAAGCGGTGCTTCCGGGTGGCCATATTACCATCCATGTCGAGCCTGAAAGCGAAACGGCGCATGGTGTTAGGGTCGGCGTCGTGGCGAATACCAAGGAGCAGGGATCATGAGCAAGACCGACGTCAGCGGACTGTCGCAGCTCGGCCAGAATGTCGAGGCCCCGAGCAGTCCGGAGACGGCCGTGCTGGAGCGCGTGCCGAATGGCAATGCCGGTACCGACTATGTCGTGCGCTTCACCGCGCCGGAATTCACCTCGCTCTGCCCGATGACCGGCTAGCCGGATTTCGCCCACATCGTCATCGACTATGTGCCGGGCGACTGGCTGGTCGAGAGCAAGAGCCTGAAGCTGTACCTGACCAGCTTCCGCAATCACGGCGCCTTCCACGAGGACTGCACCGTCGCCATCGGCAAGCGCCTGGCCGAGCTGCTGCAACCGAAATGGCT
>DBUL01000143.1 GCA_002307905.1 Rhizobiaceae bacterium UBA1291 | reverse complement strand
CCACGGGGTGGTGGTCCAGATGACTACGGAGGCGTGGTTCAGATCGAGAACGGCACTTTCGGCGGGGTCGTGATGAACAGACCGAACAGGGAACTTCACCCAGATCGTGTCGCTCTCGACCTCGTGATACTCCACCTCGGCCTCGGCCAGCGCGGTACGTTCCACCACGCTCCACATGATCGGCTTCGACCCGCGATACAGCTGGCCGGACATGGCGAGCTTCAAGAGTTCGCCGGCGATGCGGGCCTCAGAGTGGAAGTTCATCGTGGTGTAGGGACGGTCGAAATCGCCTTCGATGCCGAGACGGCGGAATTCCTCCGACTGGATGTCGATCCAGCCTTGGGCGAATTCGCGGCATTCCTTGCGGAATTCGTTGACCGGGACCTCGTTCTTGTCCTTGCCCTTGGCGCGATAGGCTTCCTCGATCTTCCATTCGATCGGCAGGCCGTGACAATCCCAGCCGGGCACATAGTTTGCGTCATAACCGCGCATCTGGAACGAACGGGTGATGACGTCCTTCAGCACCTTGTTCAGCGCATGGCCGATATGGATGTTGCCGTTCGCGTAAGGAGGGCCGTCGTGCAGGACGAATTTCTCGCGGCCGGCGGCAGAGGCGCGGAGGCGTCTGTAGAGCTCCATCGACTTCCACTTGGCCGCCATTTCCGGCTCCTTCTGCGGCAGGCCGGCGCGCATCGGGAATTCGGTCTGGGGCAGGTAGAGGGTGGAGGAATAGTCTACTTTGTCAGTGGTATCGGTCATGATCTTGCCATCGAGGGGCGCCCAGAACGGGTCGCGCATTGGTCTTGGAAGTCGCGGTGACGGAGAGCGTCTGGAGAAACGCCAAAAACCCGGACCCTCCGGCAGCTTTCACAGCGCGCGGAAGGCCGGGCCCATAATTCGAAGGGATATGGTCAGCCGAACCCTGGTCATTGTGGGCGTTGTTTAAGGGTTTTCACCGGGAAAAGGAAGAGGCTTGGTGGCCGGCGCGGACAGTGTTCGCCTATTCGGCGCCGTCGGCCTTCATGGCGGCGCGCAGCGCGTCGTTGATGCGTTCCTGCCAGCCCGGCCCGTCCTTCTGGAAAAATTCCAGAACGGCGCTGTCGATCTTGATCGACACCATTTCCCTGGCCTCCGGCACGGCGCGTCGCTCGACGGCGGGAGCCGCCGGCTTCTTGGCCGGTTTGAACAAGGCTTCAGCCGCATCCATCGGGTTTACGGGGCGGCGCGGCGGACTGGCCATCAAATCACCTTCCTTGTTCTGTGTTCAATTGCGGCTTTCAATTCCGCCGGGCAATAGGCGTCAAATCCGGGCGGGGGTCAATCGCCAGCCACACTAGAAGGCGATCTTCGCGTCCAGTTCGCCAAGCGGCCTTTTGCCGGACAGAAGCGCCCTCGCCTCCTCCTCGTCCTTGCGGATCTGTTCGACCAGCGGCTCCAGCCCGGTAAATTTCAGTTCGTCGCGCAGGTGGCCGAAGAAGGACACGCGACAGTGCTCTCCGTAAAGGTTGCCGGCGAAATCGAAGACGTAGGTTTCCAGCAGGGGGGCGCCATCCTCGGTTACCGTCGGGCGATAGCCGAAGCTGGCGACACCATCGTGCAAGCTGCCATCGGCCCGGCGCAGGCGGACCGCGTAGATGCCGGGCTTCAGCTCGGCTTCGGGGGCGAGCGCCATGTTGGCGGTCGGATAGCCCAGCGTTCGCCCCAGCTGCTGGCCCTTGATGACCTCGGCCTCGACGGTGAAGCGATAGCCGAGCAGGCCGGCGGCTTGCGCCACATCGCCCTCGGCGAGCAGGCGGCGGATGCGGCTGGACGAGACGACCTCGGCGCCTTCGTCGCGGAAGGCATCGACCAGCGTCACGCCGAAACCGTTGCGCTTGCCGGCCTCCATCAGGAAGGCCGGACCGCCCTCGCGGCCCTTGCCGAAATGGAAGTCGAATCCGGTCACGACCTCGGTGGCGCCGAGCCAGTCGACCAGGATCGAGCGGACGAATTCCTCGGCGGAGCGGGAGGCGAACTCACGGTCGAAGGGATATTCGATGACCGAGTGGAAACCCATGGCCTCGAGCACCTGGGCGCGAACCGGCGCAGGCGTCAGGCGGAAGACCGGCTTGTCGGGATTGAAGACGGTGCGCGGATGGGGCTCGAAGGTCAGCACCAGGGCCGGGACGCCACGGCTCTGCGCCAGTTCCAGCGCCCGGTTGAGCACGGTCTGGTGGCCGCGATGCACGCCGTCGAAATTGCCGATGGNNTTGCGGTGAAAGACGGTCATGGCATGTCCTCGCCTCAGGCGAGCCTCTGCATCCAGTAGTTCGGCGCGGCATTCTCGCGCTTCAGCCAGGCATTGAGGATCGCCTCGTCCGGCTTGCCGTTGACCGTATATTCGGCCGCATGGATGCCGCCGGAGATATAGAGAAGGTCGAGGCCGGCATCGAGAGCGCCGCGCACGTCGGTCGGCATGCCGTCGCCGATCGCCAGCACGCGGCCCTTGTCGACCGGGCCTTTGTGGGCTTCGGCCGCGGCCACGAGGGAGGCCTCGTAGATCGGGCTGTGCGGCTTGCCGGCGATGCGGGTCGCGCCGCCGAGCTGTTCGTAATAGGCGGCAACCGCGCCAGCGCAGGGAATGATGCGGTGGCCGCGCTCGACGACCAGGTCGGGATTGGCGCAGATCAGCGGCGCCTGGCGGGCGGCAAAAGCGACCAGCNNCTTCGGTTTCATCATCAAAGAAGCCTGTACAGACGATGGCCTCGGCCTCCTCCGCGGACACGCGGACGACGTCGAGGTCGTCGAGCAGGTTCAGGTCGCGGTCGGGACCGAGGAAGAAGATCTTGTTCGGGCCGGCGGCAATCAGCGTGCGGGTCACATCACCGGAGGTGACGATCCGGTCATAAGCCGTGTCGGCGACGCCGATCATGCGCAACTGATTGATGACGTCCTGCGAGCGGCGCGGCGAATTGGTAATGAGAACCACGGTCACGCCGGCCGCGCGGGCCTCGGTCAGCACCTCGGAGGCGGCCGGAAAGGCGTCGATGCCGTTGTGCAGTACGCCCCAGACGTCGCAAAGGATGACGTCATAGCGTTCGGTGACATCGCTCAAGGTGGAAATGCGCTCGGCCATTCGCTGTTCCTGACTGTAAAAATGCAAGGGCTGACATTGCAAAGGAATACCGGGAAGGCAAGGGCCTTTGCCGGCTCCGGTTGAAAATTGCCGGGGAAGCGCCGGGCATCACACCAGCAGACGATAGCCGAGGCCGAGGGCCGCTGCGACCAGCAGGGTCCGACCCATTCCCTGCCTGAGGACGAAAATCATGAAGCCCGATAGCACGGCAAGCACGAGGGCCGCGCCGTCCAACGTCGCCGGATCCGGCAGCGGCAGCGATAGCGAGAACCAAGGTGCAGTTTCGCCTTTCTCGCCCGCGGTGGAGGGCCAGAGTGTCCAACGGTCGACCCTTTCAAACAGCACGTGCAGGGCGAACCAGACGGCGAGGTTGAGGATGACGCCGACCACGGCCGCGGTGATCGCCGAAAGCGCGGCCGTGATCATGCGGTTGCCGCGCAGCCGCTCGACATAGGGCGCGCCGGCAAAGATCCAGACGAAGCTCGGCACGAAGGTCGCCCAGGCGGCGAGCAGCCCGCCGAAGATGCCACCAAGGAAAGGCGGCATGCCGCCTGCCTCGCGGAAGCCGGCAAGGAAGCCGACATAGGAGAGCACCAGCACAAGAGGACCGGGCGTTGTTTCGGCGAGCGCCAGCCCGTCGAGCATTTCGCCCGGTTTCAGCCAGTGGTACTGCTCGACGGCCACCTGCGCGACATAGGCCAGCACCGCATAGGCGCCGCCGAAGGTGACCAGCGCCATGCGGGAGAAAAAGGCGAAGACCTCGGCAAAGCCGCCATCGGCAGCGAACAGCCAGAGAGGAAGCAGCGGCGCCTGCCAGACGATCAGCCAGAAGCCGAGCGTGAGAAACGTGCCGGCAAGGGGTGGGGACGCCGCCCTGTTGCCTGAAACGCCGGCACCTGCCGGGACCCGTGTCCCATCGCGCGCCATGGCCCACGCCTCGGCCAGGCCCGCGAGCCCGGCGAAAAGCACGACNNGGCGGGGGGGAGGAGCCGGTGGAAGCGCGTCTTCAGCGCCCGCCGGCCGATGCGCACCACCGCCTCGACGACAATGGCCAGGATCGCGGCCTTCAGCCCGAAGAACAGACCGGCGACCCAGCCGACGTCCTGATAGTAGGCATAAAACGTCGACAACCCGAGAATGACGGCAAGGCCCGGCAGGACGAAAAGCAGGCCGGCGACGATGCCGCCGCGCACGCCGTGCGTCAGCCAGCCGATATAGGTGGCGAGCTGCTGGGCTTCCGGCCCGGGCGGCAGCATGCAGAAGTTCAACGCATGCAGGAAGCGGTCCTCGG
>DBUL01000212.1:379-8677 GCA_002307905.1 Rhizobiaceae bacterium UBA1291 | reverse complement strand
GGCACGCTGGTTGAAACAATCCACCCCGACGAATGCGCGAACTATCTCGCCAACGCTGGCTATGCTTCCGTCAAAACATGAATTGCTCTAGCCAACGGTTTGTCCCTGAGACAGGGGTGACGACCTCTTGCCGAACCTGTCATTACGCCTGTACCCGCCGCGTAGCGATCTCGGCACGGCCCGCCGACCGGACGACGGCCGCGAGACTGCCGCCGATGGCGATCAGGACAGGGTCATCATAACCGATGCTTGCGATTCCTTCGGCCATGTTCTTCAGCGTGCCACGCCATTGGCGTTCCGCCGGGCGGCTGACCTTGCTGACGATGACGACGGGGGTCGCGGGGGATGCGCCTTCGTCGATCAGCCGCGCGGCGATCAGCGGTGCGGTTCGGCCGCCCATGTAGAAGACGTTGGTCGTGTGCGGATCGGCGAGCGACGACCAGTCCATGTCCTGCGGCAGGCCGCCATCGCGCGAATGTCCGGTAACGAAACGCACCGACTGCGCATGATCGCGATGGGTGAGTGAGATGCCGAGGCGGGCGGCCATGGCGTTGGCGGCGGTGATTCCGGGCACGACATCGACCGGAATGCCTTCCTCTTGCAGCCGTGCGATCTCCTCCCCTGCCCGGCCAAAAATCATCGGATCGCCGGATTTTAGCCGCACCACGCGTTTGCCGGCCTTGGCCAGGCGGACCATCATATCGTTGATGTCCTGCTGCTTGCAACTCGCCCGGCCGCCGCGCTTTCCGACCAGCAGGCGCTTTGCCTCGCGGCGGGCAAGCTCCAGCACCTCTTCGGAGACGAGATCGTCGAACAGGATGACATCGGCGGCCTGAAGGGCGCGCACGGCCTTGAGCGTCAAAAGCTCGGCATCGCCGGGGCCGGCGCCGACGAGCGTCACGCGGCCGGTGGCCGGCGCACGGCCGAGCCTTTCGGCATCGGCGAGAAGCGTCCGGTCCACGCCCTCCTCCGGCGGCTGGTTTCCGGCAAAGGCCCGGTCGACGAAGCGCTCCCAGAAGGCGCGGCGGGACGCGCCGGGGGCGAGCCTGTCGCTGACCCGCTCGCGCAGCGAATGGGCAAGCTCGGCCCATTGTTTCAGCGCCGGCGGCAGCAGCGTCTCGATGCGGCGGCGGATCGCCTGGGCGAGGATCGGGGCGGCACCATCGGTGGAGATCGACACGATCACGGGCGAGCGATTTACGATCGAACCGAACTGGAACTGGCAATAGGCCGGCTTGTCGATGACGTTGACCGGCACGCCGGCAGCAACGGCGGCGGTGAAGAAGGCGCGGGCTTCGTCTTCCGTCTCGCAGTCGGCAAGGGCGAGAGCAGCGCCTCGGAAGCTTGCGTCCGACCAGACTGCGTCATGATGCAAGACAAGACCGCGCGACGCAACGTCGTTGCCGCTCCTCCGACTGCCACCACCTTCTCCCCGTTCCGACGGGGAGAAGGAATCCGTGGCACCGACGACGCTCCTTTCGCTTTCTCTCCGCTCGTGGGGAAAAGGTCCCGGCGGGGGGATGAGGGGCATTTCCGCCATCAGCCCCTGCATGACATCCGAAACAGCATCCTCGGCGCAATAGACATGCACCTCCGCCCCGCAGGCGGCCAGCAGTTCCGCCTTCCAGGCGGCGGCGTCCGAGCCGCCGGCGACGACGACGTGCTTGCCTTCCAGCGACCAGAAGACCGGCAGCTTGGCGAGCGGAGCCATGCGGGCGGGCGCGGGCCTTGTACCCTTGTCATTCAGCGGCAGCGACCTGGCATCCATCNNCAGGCAGCCGCCGCGCACGGCGCCGGCGATCTGGTTGACGCCGACGGAGAAACACGAACAGACGGTGGCGCCCGGATCGCTTCGGCCGGCACCCGGGCGGCCGGCGACGACAGTGAAGCGGGTGCGGCTGTCGGCATGCGGTTCGGACAGCTGCCCGATCGCCCAGTTGCGCGACACAGAGACCGGATCGGGCGCCAGGAACAGGGCGAGCAGCAAGGCATTGCTGTCAAAGAAGGCGATGCGGGCCTCGCCGCTGGCACGGTCACAATAGCCAAGGCTTGCGGCGGCATCGGGCAAGGCGAAATGGTCCCGGCACCAGGCCTCGACATCGGAGAGCGGCGCGTCGAAGGCGAGTTCGACGCGCCAGCCGCCCTCGGCCCGGGCGAGCGCCCAGTAGGTCGCGTCGAGGCCGGAGGGCTTCACCGCACTGACGGCAAAACCATAGGCGCCGGCGGCAAAGCGGCAGGCCGCGACCGCGCCATGCTTGGAGGCCGGCTGGCCGGAGATGGGATCGGTGATCGACGGCAGCAGCGTATCGACGCGGGCGCGGGCAGAGTATTCGTCGGTCCAGTGCACCGGCACGAAGACCCCGCGCCTCGCCTGCCGGGCGGTGAGCAGGGCCCGTACGATGACGTGGCCGTGCGGGCTTTCGAGCTGCACCAGATCGGCGTCGCCTATGCCGAGATTGGCGGCGTCGTCGGGATGGATCTCGACGAAGGGTTCGGCCAGATGGGCAGACAGGCGGGTGCTTTTGCCGGTGCGGGTCAGGGTGTGCCAGTGATCGCGCACCCGGCCGGTGTTGAGCACCAGGGGGAAGTCGGCGGAGGTCCGGACCGGCACGTCGGCCTCGACCGCGACGAAGCGGGCCTTGCCATCGGCATGATAGAAACGACCATCGGCGAAGAAGCGGGTTTCCTGCCGTCCGGTTCCCGCCGGTTGCGGCCACTGGAAGGGCTCGAGCCTGGCAAAGCCGGTCTCGTCGATATCACCATAGGCGCCGATGTCGAAGTCGCGAACGCCGTCGTTCTCGAAGCCCGAGAGTGTCGCGTGTTCGGCGAAGATCTCGGCCGGCGAGGCAAAGGCGAAGGCTTCGGCAAAGCCCATGCGGCGGGCGACCTCGGCCAATTGCCACCAGTCCGGCCGGGCATCGCCGGGCGGGGGAAGAAAGGTCCGCTGGCGGGAGATGCGGCGCTCGGAATTGGTCACCGTGCCGTCCTTCTCGCCCCAGCCGGTGGCGGGAAGCAGGACGTGGGCGAGTCTTGTGGTGTCGGTGTCGCGCAGGATGTCGGAGACGACGACGAAGGGGCAGCCTTCGATCGCCGCCTTGACCACATCGGCATCCGGCATCGAGACCACCGGATTGGTCGACATGATCCACAGCGCCTTGATGCGTCCGTCGGCGACGGCCTGAAACATCTCGACGGCCTTGTGACCGGGCCTGTCGGCCATCGTCGGCGCATTCCAGAAGCGCCGTACGCGGTCACGGTGTTCCGGGTCTTCGATCACCATATGGGCGGCGAGCATGTTGGCGAGGCCGCCGACCTCGCGGCCGCCCATGGCATTGGGCTGCCCGGTCAGCGAGAAAGGCCCCATGCCGGGCCGGCCAATGCGGCCCGTCGCCAGATGGCAATTGATGATGGCATTGACCTTGTCGGTGCCGCTGGACGACTGATTGACCCCCTGGCTGTAGCAGGTGACGGTCTTTTCCGTGCGTTCGAACAGGGAGAAGAATTCACGGATCTGCATGGCCGGCAGGCCGCTCGCCTCGATCAAGTCGGCCATGGTGACGGACGAGGCCGCGGCAAAGGCCTCGGGAAAGCCGTTCGTATGGGCGCCGATATAGGTCTGGTCGAGCGCCGGGCTTCGGGCGAGATGGGCAAGCAGGCCGTTGAACAGCGCCACGTCACCGTCGGGGCGCACCGCCAGATGCAGGTCGGCGATGTCGCAGGTCATGGTGCGGCGCGGGTCGATGACGACAATCTTCATGGCCGGGCGCTCAGCCTTGGCGGCGACGATCCGCTGGTAGAGCACCGGATGGCACCAGGCGAGATTGGAGCCGGTGAGCACGATCAGGTCGGCCAGTTCCAGATCCTCGTAAGTGCCCGGCACGGTGTCGGAACCGAAGGCGCGACGATGGCCAGCGACGGACGAGGCCATGCAGAGGCGCGAATTGGTGTCGATATTGGCCGAGCCGATGAAGCCCTTCATCAGCTTGTTGGCGACGTAGTAATCCTCGGTCAGGAGCTGACCCGAGACGTAGAAGGCGACGGCGTCGGGGCCGTATTCGGCGATGGTATCTGCGAACCGGGTTGCGACCAGGTCCAGCGCCGCGTCCCAGTTGACCGGCGTGCCCGCGATCTCGGGTGCCAGCAGACGACCGTCGAGATCGAGCGTTTCGGCCAGCGCCGATCCCTTCGAGCACAGGCGGCCGTAGTTGGCCGGATGGTCCGGGTCGCCCTTGACGCTTACGTGGCCGGCATCATCGACCCTGGCAATCACGCCGCAGCCGACGCCGCAATAGGGACAGGTGGTTCGGGTTTCAGTGGGCATTCACAGCGACCCTCACTTTTCTCAACCGACCCTTGCCCCTCATCCGGCTGCCGCTCCCTTCTCCCCGTCTAGACGGGGAGAAGGGAGGTGTGGCACCGTCGGCGTTCCATCCGCCTTCTCCCCGCCTGCGGGGAGAAGGTCCCGGCAGGGGGATGAGGGGCAATCTCCGCAGGGCGCTCAACATCCGCCTACTCCGCCGCCATCATCAGGCTTTCGAGGGCGATCGACAGGTGGCCGCCCTCGTTGCGCACCGGGATGGTGCGCACCTCGCCTTCGTCGGCGCCGAGTGCGCGGCCCGTTTCCAGCGAGATCACCCAATTGTGCAAGGGGCAGGTCACGGCCTTTCCGTGGACGATACCCTGGGAGAGCGGCCCGCCCTTGTGCGGGCAATGATCCGCGATGGCGAAGACTTCATTTTCGGCCGTGCGAAACACGGCGATCTTGCCCTCCGGCGTCTTGACGCAGCGGGCGCCGCGAAGAGGGATTTCGTCGATATGGCCGATGGTGATCCAGGTCATGGGTTCGTTTCCTTTCTGATAACCAAGTCCCCTCCCAAACCCTCCCCNNCAAGGGGGAGGGCTTAACCCAGCCGCTCCGCTTGCGGATAGAACCGGGCGGCTTCCTCGAGTCCTCTCCCCCATTGTGGGGAGATGGCAGGCAGGCCAGAGGGGGTTTTCCCGGCTATTCCGCCGCCGCCGAATAGCCGACGGTCGCCATCGGCTTGAATTCGTGCTTGTCCTTGCCGGAAACACGCTCCGACCACGGGTCGACCTGGGCCAATTTCTGGGAGAAGACGAAGCGCTCGTAATAGGCCTTGCGCTTTTCCGCGTCGGTCATGATCTGCCGGCGGATCTCGTCCAGGCCGACGCGTTTGGCCCATTTGTAGATGCGCTCGAGATAGCGGGCCTGTTCGCGATACATCTGGGTGAGCGCGACGATGTGTTCGAGCGCCTCGTCTTCGGTCTTCACCAGTCCGAGCACCTCCGTGCCCTTGATGTCGAGGCCGGCGGCGCCGGCGAAGTGGATCTCGAAGCCTGAGTCCACGCAGATCACGCCGATGTCCTTGCAGGTCGCCTCGGCGCAGTTGCGCGGACATCCCGAGACGGCGAGCTTCAGCTTGGCCGGAGTCCAGGAGCCCCACATGAATTTTTCGATGCGGATGCCGAGACCGGTCGAATCCTGCGTGCCGAAGCGGCACCAGTCGGAGCCGACGCAGGTCTTCACTGTTCTCAGGCCCTTGGCATAGGCCTGGCCGGAGACGAAGCCGGCCTTGCCGAGATCGGCCCAGACGGCGGGCAGATCCTCCTTCTCGATGCCGAGCAGGTCGATGCGCTGGCCGNNTCCTTCTGGATGTTGGCGTGGACGCGCTCATTGATATAGCGCGACTGGTAGTCGTCGGCATATTCGTCCGGCCAGTCGCAGACGAGGTAGTAGTTGAGCGCCGGACGGCACTTGGCGCAGCCGCAGGAGGTCTTCCACTCCAGTTCCTGCATCACCGCGGGAATGGTCTTCAGCCCCTTGGCCTTGATCAGCCGGCGGACATCGTCATGGCCAAGCTCGGTGCAGGCGCACATCGGCTGGACGGCGGCGGGATTATAGGCATCGCCCAGCGTGATGGTCATCAGCTGTTCGACAAGGCCGGTGCAGGAGCCGCAGGAGGCCGAGGCCTTGGTATGGGCGCGGACATCGTCGAGCGAGGTCAGGCCTTTGGCAGTGATAGTCGTGACGATCTTGCCCTTGCAGACGCCGTTGCAGCCGCAGATTTCCGCATCATCCGGCAAGGCTGCAACGGCCGCCATAGGGTCCAGCGGGCTGCCCCCCTGATAGGCCTGGCCGAAGATCAGGGTGTCGCGCATTGCGGAGATGTCGGTGCCCTTCTTCTTCAGGTCGTTGAACCAGGCGCCGTCGGCCGTTTCGCCATAAAGCACCGTGCCGATAATACGGTTGTCCTTGATGACGAGACGCTTGTAGACGCCGGCTGTGGCATCGCGCAGCACGATCTCCTGGCGGTCGTCGCCATCGGCGAAATCGCCGAGCGAATAGAGCTCGATGCCGGTGACCTTGAGCTTGGTCGGCGTGTCGGAATGGACGAAAGCGGGCGTGCGGTCGCCGGAGAGATGCGAGGCGGCGATCCGCGCCATTTCGTAGAGGGGGGCGACGAGGCCGTAGACCATGCCGCCGACTTCGGCGCATTCGCCGAGGGCGAGAATGTCGCCGTCCGAGGTCTGCATGCCGGCGTCGACGACGATGCCGCGGTTGACGGCGAGCCCCGCCTCCCTGGCAAGCCCGACATTCGGGCGGATGCCGACGGCCATCACCACCAGCGTCGCCGGGATGATCCGGCCGTCGTCGAGTTCGATGCCCTCGACCTTGCTAGTGCCGATGATCGCCTTGGTGTTGGCCTTGCAGATCACCTTGATGCCGCGCTCCTCGATGGCCTTCTGCAAGAGGTAGCCGGCGGCCGGGTCGAGCTGGCGCTCCATCAGGGTCGGCATGACATGCAGTACGGTCACATCCATGCCGCGTGCGCTGAGGCCAGCGGCGGCTTCGAGGCCGAGCAGGCCGCCACCGATGACCACCGCCCTGTCCCGGGACTGGGCGGCCAGCAGCATGGCCTGCACGTCATCGAGGTCGCGATAGGTGATGACGCCCGGCAGATCGTTGCCGGGGACGGGAATGATGAAGGGCACCGAGCCGGTGGCGATCACCAGCTTGTCATAGCTCTCCGTCACGCCGTGGTCGGAGGTGACGGTCTTCCTGTCCCGGTCGATCGCGACGATCTTGTGGCCCTTGTAGAGCATGATGCCGTGGTCGACATACCAGCCGTCGCCATGGATGACGATCTGCTCGTAGGTCTTCTCACCGGAGAGAACCGGCGAGAGCATGATGCGGTCGTAGTTGACGCGCGGCTCGGCGTTGAAGATCGTCACGTCGTAGAGGCCGGGGGCCTTTTCGAACAGTTCCTCCAGCATGCGGCCGGGGGCCATGCCATTGCCGATGATGACGAGTTTTTCTGCCATGGTTCTTACTCCGCGGCTTCGACGAAGCGGTGACGTTCGTAGAGGAACTTCAACACGGCTTCGCGGGATTTGAGATAGGTGCGATCGGAGGCAAGCGCGATGCGATCGCGCGGCCGCGGGATCGGGACCTCCAGCACTTCGCCAATTTTGGCGGCCGGGCCGTTGGTCATCATGACGATGCGGTCGGACAGGAGCACGGCCTCGTCGACGTCATGGGTGATCATGATCATGGTGTTGCCGAGGCGCGCGTGGATCTCCATCACCGCGTCCTGCAGATGGGCGCGGGTGAGCGCGTCGAGCGCGCCGAAGGGCTCGTCGAGCAGCAGGATTTTCGGCTCCATGGCAAGCGCGCGGGCGATGCCGACACGCTGTTTCATGCCGCCGGAGATTTCCGCCGGGCGCTTGTCCCTGGCATGCGCCATCTGCACGAGATCGAGATTGCGCATGACCCAGTCATGCTTCTCGGCCCTGGACTTGCGGCCGGAAAACACCTTGTTGACGGCGAGATTGACGTTTTCGTAAACGGTGAGCCAGGGCAGCAGCGAGTGGTTCTGGAAGACGACGGCGCGTTCCGGGCCCGGTGCGTTGACCTCGATGTTTTCAAGCAGGACGGCGCCGGAGGAGACCCTCGTCAGGCCGGCGATCAGGTTGAGCAGGGTCGACTTGCCGCAGCCGGAATGGCCGATGATCGAGACGAACTCGCCCTTGCCGATGGTCAGCGTCACGTCCTTCAACACTTCGGTCTTCGTTCCGGCGCGTTCGAAGCTTTTGTCGATATGGTCGATCTTGAGATAGGCGTTCATGGATGTCGTCTCCTCAGTTGGCCGCTGTGCCGCGGGTGACGACGCTGCCCAAGAGGGCGACCAGCTTGTCGAGGACGAAGCCGGTCACGCCGATATAGGCGAGCGCCACGATGATGTCGGAGAGGCGCGACGAGTTCCACGCATCCCAGATGAA
>DBUL01000212.1:0-260 GCA_002307905.1 Rhizobiaceae bacterium UBA1291 | reverse complement strand
CGGCGGTGTTGATGATCACCGGCCAGATCGAGGTGATGAAGATGACAAAGATCGCCGAGGGATTCGAATCCTGGAAGGCGGCGAGCGACAGGGGCAGCCAGGCAAGCGGCGGCACGGTGCGCAAGATCTGGAAGATCGGGTCGAGCCCGCGCAGCGCCCAGACCGACTGGCCGACGACCGCGCCGAGCAGGACGCCGACCACGGCCGCAAGTCCGAAGCCGATCGCCACGCGCTCCAGCGAGACGAGCACCCGCCAGGCG
>DBUL01000085.1 GCA_002307905.1 Rhizobiaceae bacterium UBA1291 | reverse complement strand
GGATTGTCGCGCCGAGATTGATCTCGGCTCCGTCCGCCCGATGGCCGACGATGAAGGACTTCCGGCTGCCCATGTACTTCCTGTCGACCTGCCCCTCCATGAAGCCGACAAGGTGGTGGCGGTGGATCTGGCGATAGCGTGGAGGAAGTAGCGCCTCAACCGGCTTGCCGACGAGGTCCGCTGCTGTCTGCTGGAACAGGGTTTCCACTGCGTGATTGCAGTATTGGATCGTGCCGCGNNATCGCGATGATGCCGTCTTCCATCTCCGCGACAATCTTGTGATAGACTTCTGCGTCGAGGCGCGATGGCTTGCCGGTGGCGGGTTGATGGCCCATGAGGCAGTCCTTTTTCAATAAAGATAGTTATGCTTTGTAAGAGTTATTCAACAGACCACTTATTCCTTAACGGAAGTTTTCGGGAGACAGGGGCGGGATCGGACCTGCCGCTATCGTAAACGAAGGATGAGGGTACTCAGGCCGCAGTACGCCGCCGGCCATCGGACAAGTCTTCTCCGACGATCGAGACCGGATTGCCTGTTGCGAACAGTCGGATCATCTCGACGATGCGGCCGATTTCGGCGGTGAGGGCATGAGTGGCCGCCGTCGACTGCTCGACCATGGCCGCATTCTGCTGGGTCGCCTGGTCCATGGTGTTGACGGCGGCGCTGATTTCGGTGAGCGCCGTCGACTGTTCGCGGGCGGCCTGGACGATGGCGCCGATATGGTGCGTGAGTTCGCTCACGTCCGTGGCGATCACCTGCAGCGCCTGGCCCGTATTGCCGACAAGCTCCACGCCGTTGCGCACCTGTTCGCTGGACCGGGTGATTAGGTCCTTGATCTCGCGCGCGGCCTGGGCGGATCGCTGGGCAAGCTCTCGAACTTCCTGGGCAACGACCGCGAAGCCCTTGCCGGCATCGCCGGCGCGGGCCGCTTCGACGCCGGCGTTCAATGCCAGAAGGTTCGTCTGGAAGGCGATGTTGTCGATCACGCCGATGATGCTGCCGATTGCGCTCGACGATGCTTCGATCGCGTCCATCGCAGACACGGCCTGCTTGACGATTTCGCCCGATTTCTCGGCTCCGCTCTTCATGCGCTCCACGAGCATGCCCGCCTCGCCGGCACGCCGGGTAGAATCGCCGACCGCCGTGGTGATCTCGTCAAGCGACGCTGCGGTCTCCTCGAGTGATGCGGCCTGGCGTTCGGTCCGCTTGGCCAGATCCTCCGCCGCCTTGCGTATCTCCTCGCTGCCCCCGTTGATCTGGCGCATGCCGCTGTCGATCGCGCCGATCGTGGTGGCAAGTTCCTCGGTCGCGGCGTTGAAGTCGGAACAGACCGAACGATAGGCCTCGGGTACGTCCTGCGTCATGCAGTGGGTCAGGTCCTTGGCGGCGATGCTGGCCATGGCTTCGCCGAAGACGTCGCAAACCAGCCTCCGTTCGGCGGCGATCGCCTCCTCCTGCGCCTTCTGCTTGGCGGCCTCCGCTTCATCGATGTAGACGGAAATGGCGAGGTCCATGTCGAGCATCACCGCCTTCACCAGCGCGCCGAGGACGCGCCCGGTCTCCTCCGCCTTAGCCCGCCCCTTGCTGAACATGCCCTTTCCGGTAAAGGCCTCGCGAACGACCTCCTGAACCAGATGATCAAGCACGATGGCATAGCCGCCGATATACCAGCGCGGCTCGAGTCCGATCCGGGCATGTACGGTGCCGATCGTCCTGACCTTGGCGACGTAGTCACCGCTGAAATCGCCTTGCGAAATATTCGACCAGTGGTTCACCTGGGCACCCTTGGCCCGGTCGATATGGTCGTCGGATGAGAAGAACCGGCGAACCTCCGGCGTCTTGCGCAGTTGCGCGTAGAACTTATCCAACCCCTTCGGCAGTTCCCGATCGATCAGCGCCTTCTGGCTGCGAATGCCTTCCCGATCTTCCTTCGACAGTTGCATGAAGTCGAGGCGCTGTTCGACATTTTCTCCGGCTGATGGTTCGACTGCATGCGTGGTCGTGGAATGCACGGCGTCCTGCTTGAAATTGGTCATAGCGGTCCCCTCGCCGAAAAAAATTCTTGGGAAAATTCGGCTCAGATAATATTGGTCGCGAATCTTCTAAGAAAAGAGTGGGTCTTTATGATTTATAAATAGTAAAATCGATGTATTTTTTGTTTTTGTAAATTATATTATTTTGATGTGCGAAAATATAAACTGCAGAATGCGCAACTAAAAATAGGCAATGAGAATCTACTGAGCAAATCTATGGAAAAGTGCGTTCGGCGCAATATAGGCCAAGGGCTTCATGGTGCGCACTTGGGTGAATGTCGCGTCCACTTGCACGCCAGATGTAAGGCGGCCTAACCCGACCTTCTGTCGGGCCGCAGCATGCGTAAAGCAACCCAAGACGGTTGCCGGTGAAGGCAGATCTGCGGCGGCTGTACTTGAAGCTAAGCCCCTAGTGCGAAGCCGTATCCGCAGCAGGATCTATCTCGCAGCGTTCCACAGATGTTGAATTGGCACGGCGTGAAACCGCTGATGTGCCCCGCACCATGAAAACGAATCAACGCCAGCCAACGGTGGCCGTTGACCATCAGTTCGGGTGGGCCTGTGAGGCTGTGAGGCAGCTGTAGGTGGTGTCTCGCCTCGAAAATTCCGATCGACAATCAGGGCTGACGGCCAATGCTGTCGGCGGCTTTCCTGGCCCTGTCGGCGGCCGCCTGCGCGTCGATGATCGCCTGGACCGCTTCCTCGCGACCGGTGGCCGCATGGCTTTTGGCCATCTGAGAAAAATTCGCGGCAGTCTGCGCAGATGTCTGCGCAGCGGCTCGAAACGCCATGACCAAACCCTGGTCCCCCTTCGCCTGGGCCTCCTTGGCGTCGCGGGCCAAGCTTTCGGCTTGGATAGCCATCTGATTGGCATTGGCCGCAAGATGCATTGTGAGCTGGGCTTCGTTCAGGCTGGTGACGGTCGATGTGCGGGCTTCATTCATGAAGGTCTTGTTCCAGTCGAGCGCGGCGGTGAGGTGCCCACAATGTTCTTCTATGTAGGCTAAAAACTCTGTCCCCTTTTGAGTCATTTTTTCGGCGTCGGAATCAGTCATCCGCGCCGCCCTTCCCAGCTCGACGCCGTAGGCTACCCCGAGCTTGAAGCCCGCCTCAAGGCCGTCCCCATACCCGAGACGTTCGTCGGCAGAGGCAAGGCCCTCCGGGGTGGGAACCCTCTGCCGTATGGTCGTGGGGTTCTCTTCCGGGCCCGCGGACAAATCATGGTATCCATCGACCATGCCGCGCAGCCATCCGAGATAGGCTCCTTCGCACGCACCTCTTTCACGCTGCGAAGTGTCCTGATCGGCGCGAGCCGGGGTCGCGACCTCCATGCTCGTAAAAAGGGCGAAAAGGACAGCAAAGGCTGAGAGAGGCGCCGTGGCAAGTGTTCTGCGCATGCATGTCCCCCTTGCTTCGCCTGCCGCGTTACCCGGATCCACCATTGATGAAGAGAAACAGGAAACTGTCTCCGGGAGCCTAAGTATCCTNNCGGTTGATGCCGCGCACCTCGTTGATGATGCGGGTAGCGGCGCGGCCGAGGAATTCCATGTCGTAGTGGTAGAAGTCCGCCGTCATGCCGTCGACCGAGGTCACGGCGCGCAGCGCGCAGACGAATTCGTAAGTGCGCCCGTCGCCCATGACGCCGACGGTCTGTACCGGCAAGAGAACGGCGAAGGCCTGCCAGATGGCGTCGTAGAGGCCGGCCTTGCGGATTTCGTCGAGATAAATGGCGTCGGCTTCGCGCAGGATCTCGAGCTTTTCGCGGGTGATGCCGCCGGGGCAGCGGATGGCAAGGCCTGGGCCGGGGAAAGGATGGCGGCCGATGAAACTGTCGGGAAGGCCCAGCTCTTTGCCGAGAACGCGGACTTCGTCCTTGAACAGTTCGCGCAGCGGCTCGACCAGCTGCATGTTCATGCGTTCCGGCAGGCCACCGACATTGTGGTGCGACTTGATCGTCACCGACGGGCCGCCGGTGAAGGAAACGCTTTCGATGACATCCGGATAGAGCGTGCCCTGGCCGAGGAAATGGGCGCCGCCAAGCTTCTTCGCCTCGTCCTCGAAGGTCTCGATGAACAGGCGGCCGATGATCTTGCGCTTGGTTTCCGGATCGCTAACGCCTTCGAGCTCGCCGACGAAGCGGTCGATCGCATCGACGTGGATGAGGTGCAGGTTGTAGTGTTCCTTGAACATGGCGACGACGTCGGCCGCCTCGTTCTTGCGCATCAGGCCATGGTCGACGAGGATGCAGGTCAACTGGTCGCCGACGGCCTCGTGGATCAAAAGCGCGGCAACCGAGGAGTCGACGCCGCCCGACAGCGCGCATATGACGCGTTTGTCGCCGACCTGGTCGCGGATGGCCTGCACGGCCTTGGCGCGATAGGCCGACATGGTCCAGTCGCCCTTGAGGCCGGCGATCTTGTGGATGAAGTTGCCGATCAGCTTGGCGCCGTCCGGCGTGTGCACGACTTCCGGATGGAACTGCACGGCGTAATACTTGCGCTTCTCGTCGGCGATGAAGGCGAACGGCGCGTTGGACGAGGTGGCGACGACCTCGAAGCCCGGCGGGATCGCGGTGACACGGTCGCCATGGCTCATCCACACTTGGTGACGCGAGCCAGCGGACCACAGGCCCTCGAACAGCTGGCATTCCTTGTCGATCTCGAGGAAGGCGCGACCGAACTCGCGGTGGTGGCCGCTTTCGACCTTGCCGCCGAGCTGGGCGCACATGGTCTGCTGGCCGTAGCAGATGCCGAAGATCGGCAGGCCGCTGTCGAAGATGATCTGCGGCGCCCGGGGGCTGCCCTCATCCAGCGTCGAGGCGGGGCTGCCCGACAGGATGATCGCCTTCGGCTTCAGCCGGTGAAAACCTTCTTCGGCGGACTGGAAGGGAACGATCTCGCAATAGACGCCGGCTTCGCGCACGCGGCGTGCGATCAGCTGTGTTACCTGGCTGCCGAAATCGATGATGAGGACGCTGTCGGGATGTGCTGTCTGGGTCATGGCGAGCCTTTAATGAAAAGCGCGGTTTGTTTCAATCGAAGAATTGTGCCGATTGTCCGCAATTCCTGGCTCTCTGGCCCTAAAACCAGAAGAGACCGTCTTCCAGCGCCTCGAACAGGCTGTCGACGGTGCGCGCCAGCTTGCGATCGACGATATGCAGGTATTCCTTCCAGTCGTCGACATGCTTGAGTTCCTGCTTGCCGTCCGAAATCCCGCGAAGCCCGATCAGCGGCAGGTCGAAGGCATGGCAGGCGCGGAGCACGGCAAAGGTCTCCATGTCGACCATGTCCGCATCGATCGCGTCATAGGTGGCGCCCGAGACGATGTTGGCGCCGGTCGACAGGCTGGCGGTCGGCACGCCGGGAATGCGCAGCGGCAGTTCGAGCGCTGCCGGCAGGTCGAGAAAGGGTGTTCGGCCCTTTTCGAAGCCAAGCGGCGAGGCGTCCATGTCGCGATAGGATACGGAGGAGGCCTGGTAGATTTCTGTCTGCTCCAGTCTGGCCGAGCCGGCCGAGCCGAGCGAGACCACGAGATCCGGCCGCTGGCCTGCGGCTTCGAGCCGCGCCAGATTGCGGGTGAGGACGACCGCTGCTTCGACCGGTCCGACGCCGGTCATCATGGGTGTCAGCCGAGAGCGCAGAAAGGGGCCGTATTCGGCCTCGACTGCCATGACAAACAGAATGGTCTTGCCCGAGACCGGCTTGAGTTCGAAACTCATCCGGTGATCCCCTCGCGTCCGCGAACGACCATCATGGTGCTGGTCATCGAGGCGATGAGTTTGGCGGGACCGTCGCTCAAGGCATAGCCGCGCCCGTCCGCAACGATAATCGTGGAGCCGGGCTTGGTGATCTCGCCGCGGAACAGGAAGCGCTCGCCCTTTCCGGGAGACATGAGATTGACCTTGAACTCGATGGTCAGGAGCGTGACGTCCGGCGCAATCATCGTATAGGCGCTATAGGTGCAGGCGGTGTCGAGTGCAGCCGAGATGACGCCGGCATGCAGGATGCCGTGCTGTTGGGTCAGTTTCTCGTCGAAAGGCATTTCGATTTCGACGACGCCCTGGCTGACGCTGGTGAGTTCCGCGCCCAGCGTGCGCATAGCGCCCTGCAAGGCAAA
The DNA here is from genome assembly GCA_002307905.1 of Rhizobiaceae bacterium UBA1291. Taxonomy (GTDB): domain Bacteria; phylum Pseudomonadota; class Alphaproteobacteria; order Rhizobiales; family Rhizobiaceae; genus Allorhizobium. The sequence continues at coordinate 2,105 of DBUL01000085.1, read as the reverse complement.
GCTTTGCCGAATCCGTTCGTACACGGTATCGCTGTTTATTTCACTCATGGGCCTGCCCTCTCGCAGTTGCGAAACTGGCATGCCCGATGCGCTTCGGCAAGCGGCCCGAACCTGAATTCGGGCGGCTGCGGACTAGTTCATCAGGAAAATCGCGGCGTTGAGCAGCGTGGCGAAGCTGACCCAGGCGAGATAGGGCACAAAGAGCAATCGTGCCACCCGATCGATCGGACCGGCCTGCCAGATGAAGCCGAGGATGGTGATGAGCAAGCCGACGATCACGAGGAGGGCGAGGCCCGGTGCCTCGAGGCCGAAGAAGGCCGGCGACCAGAGCATGTTGAGGGCGATCTGAGCGAACCAGATCTGCATGGCAGCGGAAGCCGGTGCCTTGAGCCAGACCCGTGCGCCGGCAATGCCGATCATCACGTAGAGCGCCGTCCAGACCGGCGCGAAGAGCCAGGCCGGCGGATTGAAGAACGGCTTTTCGAGTGTCTGGTACCATTCGCCGGGCATGTTGGAGAGGCCGGACAGGATGCCGAGGACGACGACGCCGACGATGAAAACGATGTAGGTGAAAATGTTGCGCATGGATAAGGAAATAGCGCGGCTGCATGGCGCGCCAAGGGCGCGCTTACGAAATTCGCACGATATGCTGGTCCCAGGCGACGGCGCTTCGCGCCGCTTTGAAATGCCCGTCATAGGAGGAGACGGCAAAGCCTGACAAGGCAGGCGCTATGCCCGCCGCATCGACGATCCGGGTCGTCGAAACGACCGCAGCGCTCCGGGCGTTGAGCGTGACAGCAAGCCCGCTTTTCGGCGAGGTGAGGCCGACCAGGCCTTCGCGTCGGTTGACGGCGATCGCGCCGACATAGTTGGCAAGACCTGCGGTCACATCTTCGGGAAGGTTGATAAACGAAAGCGCTTCACCCCTGGCAAAATGCCCGACCAGCGGCGGCGTATCGTTGCGCGAGCCCTCGTATTGGCAGGCGAACCAGACGCGACCGTCCTCATTGACGTCGAGATGCCGGGTCGACAGCTGGCTGAGTTCGCGCGGCAGGACGTGCTTCTCGACCAGGGTGCCGGTCGCGGCATCGGCGATCACCAGCGAGGGCTCCATATGATCGAGGTTGAGCTTGGTACGGCCGAAATCCGGATGGGTCTCGATGCCGCCATTGGCGATGATCAGGAAGCGGCCGTCGTCGCTCACCGACATGTCATGGGTACCAATGCCGTGGGCTTCGAATTCACCAATCCGCCGAAACCCATCCGCGGCATCATAGATGCCAATCATGCCGCGATTGGCGTCAAAGTCATTTTCGCTGGCATAAAGCAGTCGACCGTCCGGGGAGAACTGGCCGTGGCCGAAGAAATGGTGGTTGTCCGGGGCGACGATCAGGACGGGTTCGCTGCGCTTGTGTGCGTCGAAGATGATCGCGAAGGTGCCCGGGCGCCGGGCAAAGGCAACGGAGAGGCCCGTAACCCGACTGTGGCCGAGACCGTGGATGCGGTCCGGTAGCTCGATCCGGTCGATGAAGGTGCCGTCCTCGGCGACAAGGCCGATGCCGAACGTTCCGTCCGGCGAACGCAAGCCGGAAGCGAAAACCGCATCGCTGCGCTCCAGCGCATACAGCGAGCGGGGCGAAAGCGAGGCGAGGAAGAGCGCGCCCGCAGCCTTGGCGAAGGAGCGCCTGTCGATCAGCCCCGATCCCCGCATCTCAGTCACCGTCGGAGAAGGAGAAGCCGGCGGCAAGGCCGATCGCGCCGCCATAGTCGTTGTTGAGACGCAGGATTAGATCCTTGCTGTTGAGCAGCAGGAAGTCGAGCTTAGTGCGCTCGGCCGGATCGGTGACGGCCGCCTCGATATCCGGATTGATGTCGTCGGCCACCCTGACGAGCGACCTGGCGACGAAGTCGATCGATGAGACGATCGAGCGCGATTCGTCGTTCAACAGGTCGGCCATGGCCGATGCCTTCATCAGGCTGCGCAGTCCCTCTATATTGCCTTGGATCGAGGTGAAGGTATTGCCCGAGCGCCAGTAGATCGCCTGCTTCGGGAAGGCATTGTTGCCTTCGCCCTTGTAGAAGGTCTCGATCCGCTGGTCGCGGAT
>DBUL01000093.1:15808-16071 GCA_002307905.1 Rhizobiaceae bacterium UBA1291 | reverse complement strand
AGTTCTGCAATCGCTGCGGCGCGCAATCCCAAGGCGAGGAGGAGGCTGACCGCTCCATATGAGCCGATCCGGCTGTCTTTCATGATTTCCAGCGCATGGTCCCGGTCGCGTCCCCCGCCGAGGCCGTCGGCGGCGTCCGACAGTCCGTCCTCATGCAGCGCACCGGTCACCACTGCCTGTACTGCAAGCGCGGCAAAGGCGGCGAGCAGGGGGCTAGCACCCAGGACCAGCATGAGGAATAGCGTTGCGGCCGCGGGAAGGGA
>DBUL01000093.1:1970-15542 GCA_002307905.1 Rhizobiaceae bacterium UBA1291 | reverse complement strand
TGACCGGCATGCCATTCGACGATTTTCGTGCCCTGTTGCGCGACCTGCCCGGGCCGGACACGGTGGCACTGGTGGCGGCGCGCGAGCGGGACCGGCAGCTGACCAAGCCGGCCGGTTCGCTCGGCCGGCTCGAGGAAATCGCCATGTGGCTTTCNNGGCAATCATGGTGTGACCAGGCACGGCATCACGCCCTATCCGTCGTCGGTGACGCAGCAGATGGTCGAGAACTTTGCCGCCGGTGGGGCCGCGATCAACCAGATCTGCGTGACCTATGATCTCGGCCTGAAGATCTTCGACCTGGCGCTCGACTATCCGACCGGCGACATTACCTGCGAGCCGGCGCTTTCCGAGCGCGACTGCGCCGCGACCATGGCCTTCGGCATGGAGGCGATCGCCGGCGGCACTGACCTGCTTTGCATCGGCGAGATGGGCATCGGCAATACGACGATTGCGGCGGCGATCAATCTGGCACTCTACGGCGGCACGGCCGAGGAATGGGTTGGTCCGGGTACCGGTTCTGAAGGTGAAGTCCTGCAGCGCAAGATCGAGGCGGTGAAGACCGCCGTCGAATTCCACAAGGAGCATCTCGATGATCCGTTGGAGGTCCTGCGCCGGCTCGGCGGGCGCGAGATTGCCGCCATGGCGGGCGCCATCCTCGCCTGCCGGGTGCAGAAGATCCCGGTGCTGATCGATGGCTATGTCGCGACCTCGGCTGCGGCGATCCTGAAGGCGGCCAATTCTTCTGCGCTGGATCATTGCCTGATCGGCCATGTTTCCGGTGAGCCAGGCCATCTCAAGGCGATTGAGAAGCTCGGCAAGACGCCGCTTCTGGCGCTTGGCATGCGGCTCGGCGAGGGCACGGGCGCGGCGCTTGCCGCCGGCATCGTCAATGCCGCGGCCGCCTGCCATTCCGGCATGGCGACCTTCGAAGCCGCCGGGGTGTCGACCAAGGATGGTTAAGGGCGCGCGTAAGAAAGGGTTCGCGGAAAAACCCCGGGCGGTGATCGAGAAGAAGACGGGCGTGGCGCATTTCTTCGCAGCCGGCCGCTATTCCCTGCAGGGATTTCGACGGCTGATCGGTGAGGCCGCATTTCGGCATGAATTGCTGGCGCTGGTGGCCGGCGTCGGGCTGTTCGCGTTGGTCGGTGCGAGCTATGGCGAATATGTCACCTTCATCGTCCTGATGCTGGTGCTGTTCGCGATCGAGGCGATCAATACGGCGATCGAGGAACTGGTCGACCGTATATCGCCGGAAATCTCGACGGTGGGCCGCAATGCCAAGGATCTAGGCTCGTTTGCCGTCTTCTGCCTGCTCCTCGCCAATGGCCTCTATGCCGGCTACGTGGTGTTCTTCTGATCAGAAACGCAGCTTGGCCACGACGGCGCGGTGGTCGGATGGCCAGGGCGTGACGACTATGTCGGCCTCCGGCGCCTTTTCGCCGACGATGGAGACGCTGAGGGTCTCGAGCTTCGGGGCGCGGGCAAAAATATAATCGATTCGGTCGTGATGATCGTCCGGATCGCTGGCCTCCGTCATCGGCGTCCAGGTAAAGGCGGGCTTGGCCACTTCGTCGGGGTGGGCCGCGCGCAGGAGGTCGGTGAAGCCACCTTGCTGTTCAATACGCAAGGCCGTGGGGTATTTCACCACCATCGGATGGCGACCGGACTTGACGGCGGCTTCGCTCCAGTCGCGGTAGGACGGTTCGTTGAGGTCGCCGAATAGCAGCACTGCATCGGAGGCCTCGGCTTCCTTGAGTTCGTTCATCAGCAGATCGACGGCTGGGCCGCGTGCCGTGCTTGCTGCCTTGACGACTTCGTCGGCGGTTTTGAGGAAGGGGGCAGGTCCGTAGTCGATACCGAGCAACTGGTACGGCTGGTAGGGATAGTCGGTCAAGTGGATGTTGAAGGCGTGCACCTTGCGGCCGTTCACGTCGATCTCGACGCCGAGATCATTCGCCGTCGCCTTGCCGATCGGGTGGCGACTGAGGATGGCATTGGCCCAGAGCGCGGGATTGGCCTTCGTTTGCTCGTAGTAGAAGAAGCCGAGCGCCTTTGCCAAATCCTTGGCGATGCTCGGGCCGGTCGGCACGCAATCGTCCGCGTCACACACGTCAGGCTCGGGTTTGGTTTCCTGGATGCCGATGATGTCGGCGCCGGTCTCACGGATCACGGCCGCCGTCTCAGCGACGTCCTTTCCTTCATTGGCGCCGCCGCCCCAGACGTTGAAGCTCATGACGGTCAGCTCGGTTGCGCCTTGCTCCGCACGGGCGGAAAACCCAAGCACGGCCGTGAACATCAAGGCAAGCAGGGAGGCAAGCTGCATTCTCTTCATCAACGATTTCCCGAATCTCTGGATTTGGCACAGGATATTCGGGTTGCATCCGGGACGCACGAAAGAAATCAGTCAACCTTTGCGGCGGGTGTTCCGCCGATGGCTCGGTCAGGCGAACTGGCGCCTGCGAGGTTCGACGGCGTGAGTTTCCGAAAAGGCCGGCAGGCTTTCCAGCACGCGGTGCGCTGGCAGGATGGCGATCACCTCCGTGCCTTCGCGCAGCTTTGACTTGAGCTTGAACTCACCACCGTGCTTGGCCAAAATTGCTTGGACGATCGGCAGCCCGAGGCCGGTGCCTTGTTCGGCGCTCTTTATGGCGATGGACCCTTGGCCGAAGGCGGAGAGCACGATCGGGATTTCGTTTTCGGGAATGCCTGGGCCATTGTCGCGGATGGAGACATACTGTCCACCGCCGGCCGTCCAGCCCGCCTTGACATGGACCTCGCCGCCCTGCGGCGTGAACTTGACCGCATTTGACAGGAGATTGAGGACGACCTGGCGCATGGCCTTCTCGTCAGCCCATACGGCTGGAAGGTCCGGCTCGAACTGCTCGTCGATCGTGATGTTCTTTGCCTTGGCGCGCAATTGCACCATGCCGATGCAGTCCTCCGCCAAGTCAAGCAAGGATACCACCTCCTCGTTCAGCTCGTATTTTCCGGCTTCGATGCGCGACAGGTCGAGGATCTCGTTGATCAGGTCGAGCAGATGCTGGCCCGAGCGATGGATGTCGCCGGAATATTCCTTGTAGAGCGGATTGTTGAGCGGTCCGAGCACTTCGGTCGCCATGACCTCGGAGAAGCCGAGGATGGCGTTGAGCGGCGTGCGCAACTCGTGCGACATCGAGGCGAGGAAGCGTGATTTGGCCAGATTGGCTTCCTCGGCGCGGCGTCGCGCCTCGTCGGAGAGCGAATTGGCCACTTCGAGTTCGGCGATCAGATCGTCCTTCTCGGTCTGGTAGGACAGAAGCTTGAGATTGGCCTGGTGCAGGCGGCTGGTGATGTAGATGAAGAAGACGAGCGCGGTGGTGATGAGCGCGGTGATGCCGATGTCGAGCGGCTGGCGGGAGGTTGCGGCGAGGAAGATGAGCGCACCGACCGTCGGCAGGAAGCCGAACAGCACCGCCTGGCGCAGGAGCATGTTCGACATGGCCGTGACCGAGAGCACGATCAGCAGGGCCGCGCCCTTGTAGAGAACGAAGGTGTCGCCGCCGCAGCTTGCGCAGGATTGCAACGAGAAGAAGGCCCAGCACACGCCCATGGCCGCCTGTCCGGCGAGGAGCACGCGACGCCATTTGACAATGTTGGCGGTCGACAGGTCCTGGATCGAGGCGCGCTTGACGAGGATGATGTTGAGGGCGTGGACGGTCAGCGTCGCCAGCGTCCAGAGGAAAAGCGTCGGGTCAGGATTGATATAGGCGCCGAATCCGCTGACCATCAATATGATGATCGGCATGACCGCGGCCCCCTGCAGCGAGGCGCTGACGTGCATGGCGAGCATTTCGCTCTCGAACTGCATCGACCCCGATTGGCTGGACTGCAAGCGTTCGCGCGTCGTACGGACCGCCTTCGCCACGGCCTTGTTGCGATGGCCGCGCGAGAGGTCGACGATGTTCTTGTCTGTCGAGGTCGGGACGCCTTTACTCATATGCCGGAAAATTGTTTGCCACGGATCAGGCGAGACTAGCCGGGATTCCTTAAGAAGATGCTGTCGGAAAAGGTTTTGTTTTCCATGATTGCCAAGGATTCATTGTTGAAATGGGCCAAATTGTGAAGGCGAGAACGGGCCTGCTGCGCGATGTGGTCGTTGGTTTTTCAATGCTGTTTCTAGGCATCCTGATCGTCGCCAAGCTGGAGCGGGATAACAGGCAGATTTTGACCGGCCGTTTTGTTGCCATCGACGGCGATACGTTGGTTCTGGACGGCGCGCGCCTGCGGCTCGAGGGTATCGACGCGCCCGAGATCGGCCAGCGGTGCGACACGAATGATCGTGCTGTCGCCTGCGACGATGCCGCGCGGCAGCGGCTCGCTCTATGGGCGGGGAAAGGCGAGTTTTCATGCGCGGGCAGCGAGCGCGACCGTTACGACCGGCTTCTGGTGCGGTGCAACGCCGGCGATGTGGACGTCAACGCGGCGATGGTGCGCGAGGGATATGCCGTGTCCTACGGTGACTATGGGGCTGCGGAGGCAGCGGCAAAGCGCGACGGGCTCGGCCTGTGGGCGGGTTATTTCCAGCGGCCGGAGGACTGGAGGCGGGAGCATCAGCTGTCGCACATNNCTGAAGGAAAAGGGGATCGAGGTTGAGACCGTGCCGGTCGACATGGGATCGCTCGGGCACAAGTCGACTGAGATCACGGCGAAGAATCCGTTGCAGCGGCTACCGATCCTTGAACTCGACGACGGGACGGTGATCTGCGAGTCGGTCGCCATCTGCCGCTATTTCGAGGAGGTTCAGCCGGATCCGCCGCTGTTCGGCATCGATGCCAAGGACAAGGCAATCGTCGAGATGTGGAACCGGCGCGCCGAACTGATGTTTCTAGCGTCGGTCGCTGCCGCCTTCCGCCACCTGCATCCGGCGATGGCGGGTTGGGAAGTACCGCAGGTGACGGCCTGGGGTGAGGCCAACAAGCCGAAGGTGCTCGACTTCCTGCGCTTCCTTGACGCAGAGCTGGCAACCCGCGAATTCGTCGCCGGGCCACGTTATACGATCGCCGATATCACGGCGATGATCGCCTTTGAATTCATGAAGCCGGCGAAGATCTCCTGTCCGGAGGAACTCGCCCATGTGTGGCGCTGGTTCAACGCTGTCCGCCAACGGCCGAGTGCGGCGCTCTGAGCGGTCGTTGCGATGATTGATTGCTTTGGTGAGGGCATGGACGAAAGGCTTGACCCGCTCAGGCGGGCCATTGCCGCCTGTCGCATCTGTCGCGACTGTCCTGCCGGCGGGGAAGGCAAGCGTCTGCCGCACGAGCCGCGACCCATTGCGATAATTTCATCCCGCGCCCGCATCCTGATCGCCGGCCAAGCGCCGGGGCTGAAGGTTCACCAGACCGGCCTGCCGTTCAACGATGCCTCGGGCGACCGGTTGCGGCAGTGGCTGGGCGTTGATCGCGACACGTTCTACGATCGCAACAGCCTGGCCATCGTGCCGATGGGGTTCTGTTTCCCTGGCTACAATGCGAACGGCCACGACCTGCCGCCGCGCCGGGAATGCGCGCCGCACTGGCGCGAAACGGTGATGGCGGCGATGCCGCAGATCGAGCTTGTGTTGGCGATAGGCCATTATGCGCAGGCTTGGCATCTCGGCAGTCGCAGGAAGAAGACGATGACCGAGACGGTCGAGCATTGGCGCGACTACTGGCAGGGCAATGTCGAGGGATCGAAGGTTCTACCGCTGCCGCATCCGAGTTGGCGCAACCCCGGCTGGCTGAAGNNTCTTTGCGTTGGCGGAATTTGGGCTATATCGACAAAATTATTCGAAAGGCTATGGCATGGACAGACTCGACCGAAAAATTCTGCGCATCCTCCAGGAAGACTCGACGCTGGCCGTCGCCGACCTGGCAAAAAAGGTCGGCCTGTCGACCACGCCTTGCTGGCGCCGCATCCAGAAGATGGAGGAAGACGGCATCATCCGTCGCCGCGTCGCGCTGCTCGATCCGGTCAAGGTCAATACCAAGGTCACCGTCTTCGTCTCGATCAGGACGTCCAGCCATTCGATCGAATGGTTGAAGCGCTTCTCGGAGGTCGTGGCGGAATTCCCGGAAGTCGTAGAATTCTATCGGATGAGCGGCGACGTGGACTACCTGCTGCGCGTCGTCGTGCCGGACATTGCCGCCTATGACGCCTTCTACAAGCGGATGATCGCCAAGATCGAGATCCGCGACGTTTCCTCGGCTTTTGCCATGGAGCAGATCAAGTACACGACGGAACTGCCGCTCGATTACATGCTGATCGACAATCAGAGGCATTCCGAAGACTGAGAGCAGCTGCGACCGTCAAGGCTTCAGGCGCTTGAGGATCTTTTCGCTCGTCAGTTCGCGCACGGCATCCTTGCCGATCCAGCGGGCTGTCTTGTCGCCGCTTGCCGCCAGCTTCTGGGCCAGCGCCAGCGCCGGGGCGTGGCAGGCGGGGTTGCGCTTGCCGATATTGCGCAGCGCCCAGTTCACTGCCTTGCGGACGAAGTTGCGCGGGTCTGTGGAATGCTTTTCGATCAGCGGAAGATAGGCGAGCAGGGCCTGATCCGGCTCGCTCTTGTTGTGGACAGTGGCGCCGGCGATCATGGCGAAAGCCGTACGCCGGACATACTCGCGATCGTCGGCTGCGAATTCCTCGACAAGATCACGCCAGTAGGGCGTCTCGGTGAAGAGATCGGCTGCGGTATCGACGACCTCCCAGGAGTTGAAGTCGCCGGCCCATCTGCGCGCCTCATCTTCTGTCAGGGCCTTGGGATCGGCGGTCAGGATCGCCAGCATGCGGGCATCGCGCAGTCCGCTTCGCCAGAGAGCGAGCGCCCTCCGGTGGTCGCGCTTCAGTTGCCGGACCAGCGCCTGCATCTGTGGCGTCGTGATGCCAAGCGCTGTCGTGGTGTCGATGCCGTAACGCGCCATGCCGGCGATGTTGGCCTCGTTTCGTAGTGACTGGAGATAGGCGACGATCTCATCGACCGTCGATCCGGGCGAGATCGTCATTTCTTTTCCAGCCGAGCGAGCAGCGAGGACGTATCCCAGCGATTGCCGCCGAGCTTCTGGACTTCGCCGTAGAACTGGTCGACCAATGCCGTGACGGGCAGGGCCGCGCCGTTGCGGCGGGCTTCGGACAGAACGATATCGAGGTCCTTGCGCATCCAGTCGACAGCGAAGCCGAACTCGTATTTGCCCTCGTTCATGGTCTTGTGGCGGTTCTCCATCTGCCAGGATCCGGCAGCCCCCTTGGAGATGACTTCGATAACCTTTTCAATGTCCAGGCCGGCTTTCTTTCCAAAGTGAATCCCCTCCGCGAGCCCTTGGACGAGGCCGGCGATGCAGATCTGGTTGATCATCTTGGTCAGTTGTCCGGCGCCGGCCGGCCCCATCAACCCGACCATGCGGGCAAAGGAGTCGATCACCGGCTTGGCCTTGCCGAAGGTTTCCGGATCGCCGCCGCACATGACGGTCAGCATGCCGTTTTCGGCACCGGCCTGGCCACCGGAGACCGGGGCGTCGACGAAGCCGAGGCCCCTTGCCACGGCTGCCGCGGCGAGCTCGCGGGCGACTTCGGCCGATGCGGTGGTATTGTCGATCAGGATCGCACCGGACTTCATGTCGGACAGTGCGCCATTGTCACCGAGCGTCACCGAGCGCAGATCGTCGTCATTGCCGACGCAGGTGAAGACGAAGTCGGCGTCCCTGGCAGCTTCGGCCGGCGTTGCGGCCGAATTGCCGCCGAACTGGGCGACCCATTTCGCCGCCTTGGCGGAAGTCCGATTGTAGACGGTGACGTCATGTCCGCCCTTCGTCTTCAAGTGCCCCGCCATCGGGTAACCCATGACGCCCAGTCCGATGAATGCCACCTTGGCCATATTCTCAATCCTCCTGCCTCGTGTTTCTCACCGACAGGATTAGAGCATCGCACGGCGGAGGAAAAGCCGGCTGGCGGGCGTAGTCGTCCTCAGTGACCGGAAACTTCAAGAAGGTAGGCAATCAGGTCGGCGCGCATGGCCGGGTCGGGCGCTTTGTGTCCGGCGAGGAAATCTTCGAGATAGGCTGTCTTTGCTGCTGCATCGGCCCCGGATATCATCGGCACGATGGCCGCAACGATCCTGTGGCAGCGGGCGCAGGCTTGCGCATAGGCGGCCTCGCCCGCGACGGGATCGCCGCCGGCATGAGCCGGGCCGGCAAGACAGATCAGGGTGGCAAAAGGGATGGCGCGGATCATGGGGGACCTTGGATGAGAAGCGACTGCGCCGGCTCCGGCGTGCACCGTCAGCTTCTCACCAAATCACAGGATCGGCAATCGGTTCAGCGCTTGAGGCGTGCGATCACCAGGTGACCCGGAGACGGGTTTCCGTCCTGCATGCGGACGTTGATCTCCGAGATTTCGACGATTTCGAAGCCGGTCGAGGCCAGCCGCTCGCGAATATAGGCTTCGGAGTGCAGGAAGCGCTGGTGCGGGCCGACGGCATAGGTCCGTGCATCCGAGGCATCGAGCGTTTCCGAGGAGAAGATGAACAGGCCACCGTCGGCCATGTTCTCGGCAGCGCCGAAGAACAGGGGCTCGAGCGCTCCGAGATAGGGGAGCACGTCGGTCGCGGTAATCAGGTCGAAGGGCTCTTCGTCATTGTCCTCGAGGAAGTCCTCGACCTCGGCGACATAGAGTGTCTCGTAAAGGTCCTTTTCATGGGCGAGCTCGACCATGTTTTCCGAAATGTCGATGCCGGTGATGTCCTCGACCATGTCGCGCANNAGGCGTCGGGCGCCTTCGGCGGGGCCTCGCCGCGACCAAGCGAGGCGATCCGGACGGATGCGCCGCCATGGTCTTCCGAATCGATTGCCAGCACTTCCTGATAGGCCTTGACGGCAGCGTCGATATCACCGGCCTTTTCAAGCGCGAGTGCCCGATTGTAGGCTTCCGCCAATGCGTCTTCGTCGATCTTGGCCATGGGGAACTCCACTCGTCAGGCGCCGACAACCGGCGCCCCGTTGGGCCAGCCTCTAAAGCGTCTGCCGGGATTTGGCAATGCAGGCCAAGGGAACACGGCCTTGCCGTGCCTCGTTCGTCACGGTAACCACGATTATCAGCGAGGCGATTGGACTGCGGCATGGAAGATCAGAACACTGTTGACCCGGTGGTCGGGGTCTTGCACGGTACGGCTCCGGCCCTGCCGGCGACTTCGGCCGAAAAGGCCAATATGATCATCCACTATTACCGGGGCGAAATCGGTCGGATGACGAGCTGGCGCGACCGGATCGACCGTACGTCGAACTGGGCCATGACGGTTGTCGCCGGCCTGTTGTCGGTATCCCTGTCGACACCGAGCTCGCATCATGGCGTGATACTGTTCGCCATGTTGCTGATCTCGGTCTTCCTGACGATCGAGGCGCGGCGCTATCGCTTCTTCGATGTCTACCGCGCCCGGGTGCGGCAGCTCGAGCGATACTATTTCGCCCAGGCGCTCAATCCGCAGGCCGAACTCAATCCGGACTGGGCGGCGGNNCGGCGGCGATCGCCAAGAGCCTGCGCAACCCGGTTTTCCTGATGAGCCGCCACGAGGCATTCACGCGCCGCATCCGCCGCAACTATGTGTGGATGTATCTCATCCTGCTGCTCGCCTGGGCACTGAAGATTTCGAGCCCCAAGTTGCTGCCGGACGCGCCGTCTGCCGAATTCATCCAATCATTCGGCGAACTCACCGCCAATGCGGCGCTCGGCCCATTGCCGGGTTCGGTCGTTCTGCTGGCCGTCGGCCTGCTGCAGGGCGCGGTGATCTACTCAGCGTTGCACCGCAAATCCGACGATGGTGAGTTTTCCCATGGCGAGGTCCATGTCTGACCGGCATCAGTGCAGGATGAATTCGCCCTTCAGTGCCCGCCATTCATGGGCGGCGATCATCTGCTGGTGCACATAGCGCACCGAATGCAGCGGGCCGTCGAGCTTCTCCTGCCAGAACTTGAGAAAACCCTTCATCTCGGGGAAATCGGGCGCCAGATCATAATGCTGCCAGACGTAGGTCTGGAGCAGCGCCGGATGATCGGGCAGGCGGTAGAGGATTTGCGCCGTCGTCAGGCCGTAGCCCTTCAACATCATTTCCATATCGTGGTTCATGACGACCTCGTCTTCGTTCCCTTTTCCAGAGNNTCCAGAGGACCGGAGCCGGCGGTGTTCCGCTGCGGCGGACCGATCGGCCGCACCACAGGGAGCGGCCTGTAGATAGGGAAGCACTGCAAGGTTAATCGAAGCTTAACGGGGGAGTTCTGGTCCCGAATTTCTATTCGGAACCAATGGCTTGGCAGCCGCTCTCTCGAAGTGCTGCCAGGCTTGCCGCTTGAGCGGACGACCCTCAGCGTTGGAGATGTCGCGTCAGCCGCGCTTCCATGGCCGCCCAGATGTGGCGCATGGCTTCGACGATCGACAGGTAGAAAATCGCCGCCCACAGATAGGCCTGATAGTCGAAGGTGCGCGAGAAGGTGTAGCGGGTCTGGCCCATCAGATCGAGGACGGTGACGACGGCGACGATCGCCGAGCCCTTGATCATCAGAATGATCTCGTTGCCATAGGGTCTCAGCGCCACGATCAATGCCTGTGGCAGGATGATCTTGCGGAAGGTGACGAAGGGGCTGATGCCCAGCGACTTGGCACCCTCCGTCTGCCCGCGCGGCACGCTCTGGATTGCGCCGCGCAGGATTTCCGCCTGATAGGCCGCCGTGTTGAGCGTCATGGACAGGAGCGCACAATACCAGGCTTCGCGGAAGAACCACCACAGGCCGAGCGCCTCGATCTGCGGACGGAACGAACCCAGGCCGTAGTAGATCATGTAGATCTGGGCGAGCAGCGGCGTGCCCCGGAAAACGTAGACATAGGCGTAGGAGACTACGTTCAGGACGCGGTTGGTCGACATCCGGGCAAAGGCGATCGGTATAGAAAGTAGTGCACCCAATGCGATCGACGTGCCAACGAGGGTCAGCGTGACCCAGAGTCCCGACAAATAGCGCGGGCCGTATCTGACGAACTTGTCGGTGTCCCAGTTGCTGACCATCATATAGGCAAGAGCCAGTCCCAGGAGGAGCCAGAGGCCGAGACCGGCAAGGCCGATGACGCGCGATCCGCTGAGCGCGCGTACATGTTGCGGAGGGGCGGCGCGCGGCGGAATCAGTTGTGTGGCGTAGCTCATCGACGGTCTCCGGCGCGGTTGCTCCAGCGGTCGATCGCGCTGATGCCGATCGAAGAGAGGACGGCGAGCACGAGGAACAGGGCGCAGGCAAGCAGGTAGAAGAAGAAGGGTTCCTTGCTTACCTTGGCAGCAATGCCGGTCTGGCGCAGGATGTCGGAAAGGCCGATGATCGAGACCAGTGCGGTGTCTTTCAGGAGGTTCATCCAGAGATTGCCAAGACCCGGCAAGGCGATGCGGATCAACTGCGGTAGAATGATGAGCCGCATGGTCCGGGCGCGATGGAAGCCGAGTGCGTCGCCGGCCTCGTACTGGCCCTTGGGAATGGCGCGGAAGGCCGACAGTAGCACCTCGGAGCAATAGGAAGAGAAGACGACAGACAGAGCGATCATGCCGGCGACAAAGGCGTTGATCTCGATGCGTTGGTTATTGCCGAACCAGGTGAGAATCGACTGGATGCCCATCTGTACGCCGTAATAGACAATGAACAGCGTCAGCAGTTCGGGCAGGCCACGGAAGATCGTCGTGTAGATACCGCCTGCAAGCCGCAGTGTCTTGTCTTGCGACTGCATGGCGAGCGCCACCAGAAAGCCGATTGTTAACCCGATGGGCAGTGTCGCCAGCGACAGGGATACGGTCACCTTTACGCCGAAGGCGATCTCGTCGCCCCAGCCGGTTGCGCCGCAGGCGACGATCGAGGAACTGCCGAAGATGGTGAAGACGCCGACCGGCCCGCACAGCGGATCGAAGGCATATTGGAACCAGGCCCAGAAAGACCCGAGGGCGGAAAATAATCCGCTCATGCTGAATTTCCCCTCTGCGGTTCGAGCCGCAAATTATTGTCATTCGTTTTCAAGCAGAAATGGCGGAAGTGCAAGCCTTCCGCCATTCCGGGTTCAGATTTTCAACGCTTACTCGCCGTAAACGTCGAAATCGAAGTACTTGTCGTTGATTTCCTTGTATTTGCCGTTGTCCCGAATCGCCTTGATTGCGGCGCTGAACTTGGCGGCAAGTTCGGTTTCTCCCTTGCGCACAGCAATGCCTGCGCCCGGGCCGTGGATTTCGATGTCGGGCGTGAGCGCGGTCAGGATCTTGCAGCAGGCGCCGGCTTCCGACTTGACCCATTCCGACAGGACGACGACGTCGTCGATGGCGGCATCGATGCGGCCGCCTTCGAGGTCCAGCTTGTATTCGTCCGTGGTCGGATAGAGCTTGAGTTCGGAATCGCCGAAGGCCTTTTCGGCAAAGTTGGCGTGTGTCGTAGACGACTGGGCGCCCATAACCTTGCCCTTCAAGCCGGCCACGTCGGTGATCGGCGAATCCTTCGTCACGGCGATTGCCGGTCCGGTGTTGTAGTACTTCTCGCTGAAGTCGACCTTTTCCTTGCGTTCCGGCGTGATCGACATGGAGGCGATGATGGCGTCGAATTTCTTGGCCTGGAGTGCCGGGATGATGCCGTCCCAATCCTGGGTGACGAATTCGCAGGTGACCTTCATTTCATCGCAAAGAGCCTTGGCGATGTCGATGTCGAAGCCGACCAGCGAGCCGTCCGATTCGAGGTTGTTGAAGGGCGGATAGGCACCTTCGGTGCCGATAATCAGCTTTTCGCCCTCGGCCATTGCGCTGCCGGCAAATAGCGACAAGGCGGCAATCGATGCGGCGGCGAAGAAACGTGTGGAAATACGCATGAGATCCTCTCTGTTGGTCGTTCGCGCGGTTGTTGTGGTTCCCGCGCTGAACAGGGCAAGGGCGACACTGCCGTGTCGTTCCTGTCGAGATATTCCTACTCTTTTTCGGGGAAAATCAACTGCAAAGACGCGCCGCCGGAAAAAATTGTACAGTTGAACAATAGTGGGAAGACGGTGCTGATCGTCAGGACATCGGGAAAAGCGTCGATGGCATGAAACTTTTTCGTTCAGCCAAGGTTAATTCGCCGATAACTATGTTCTGCCCGATCCGGAGCGGGAGAATTGGGCGGCCATAAGAAAGCCGCCTTGCCATTGGCTCCTCCAACACTCTCAACGTGTCACACGCTTGGCAAGGAAACAAATATGAATTTGAGATCCAGACTGTTCGCCACCGTTGCAGTGCCGGTTTTATCGGCAGCTGTCATGATCGACCCGGTAACAGCCGCGGCGGTGATGCGTGCGCAGGACACCGCTAGTCACTCCACCCCCGGCGTACCTGCCGGAATGCTCCTCGCTCAGGCAGCCGTGACCTGCAGCGACGGTAGTGAGGCCGCCGATCAGGCGACCTGCGATGCGATCGATGCCCAAAGGGCCGCTGAGCAGCAGGCTGCCCAGGAAGCTCAGAGGGCTGCCGAACAGCAGGCTGCCGAAGAGGCCCAGAGGGCTGCCGAACAGCAGGCCGCCGAAGAGGCC
>DBUL01000093.1:0-1781 GCA_002307905.1 Rhizobiaceae bacterium UBA1291 | reverse complement strand
TGCCGAACAGCAGGCCGCCGAGGACGCCCAGAAGGCAGCGGAACAGCCGGCAACGGAGACCGTGACCTGTGTCGATGGCTCGCAGGCGGCTTCCGCCGATGCTTGCCCCTTGCCGGAAAAGAGCCCGGCCGAGGAGGCAGTGCCCGCTGACAAGCCGGCCCCAGCCCCGGATGCTCCGTCTGGCGAAGCGGCTCCTGCCGATCAAGCTCCCGCAGCAGAACCGGCTCCGGCCGAACAGTCCGCGCCGACCGAACAGCCGGCTGAAAGCCCGTTGACGAATGAGGAGATGAAGCCTGCTCAGGACGCGACACAGGGCGAGACCCCGGTCGCACCGCAGGACCAGTCCACGGCTGAGCCAGCGCCCGACGCGCAGCAGACCGGAGAGCAGGTTCTCGTGCCGGCAGTCGAGGCGCCGAGAGATGCGCCGGTCGTCAATGTAATCGATGAGCGGACCGAGGAAGAAAAGGCTCAGATCGCCGAGGATCCCTCCAGCACGTCTGAAACCGTCGTNNGGTCGAGCAGGGCGCTGCCGTTCTCGACAGCGACAAGGATGCCGACAATACCGGCGATGTCGAGATTCGCAATGTGCGCACCTTGCTTCGGGAAGAGGCCCCGGTCATTGCTGCACCGACTAGCGATGTCGAGGCACAGGGAGAGGCGCCGCAGTTCGAACCGCAGGTGATGCAGGCGATCGTCGCGGAAGAGGGTACGGCAACGGATAACGTCCCGACCTTCGAGGTGCCGACCACGGTCATCAACAACGTGACCAACATCAGCAATGTTACGAATGTCACCACCATCAACAACGAGACGAATATCGTCAATCAGGTGAACGAAGTACGGGTGATAGAGGAAATCGATAACCGCACGATCATCAATATCGGCAATCGCGAAGTGGTTCGCAGCAACGACCGTTCGCGGCTGCGCTATGATGAAGAGCGGACCTACTACGAGGAACTCTCGCGTGGCCGGGTTCGTGAAACGATCGAGCGTAGTGACGGTTCGCGCCTGGTAACGGTCTACAACAGATACGGCGACATCATCCTGCGCTCGCGCTTCACCTCGCGCGGTGACGAATATGTCTTGTTCTACGCACCCGAGGCCGACCGTAATGAGCCGCATATCTATGTCGACATCGGTTACAGCCTGCCGCCCATGCGTCTTACTATTCCGGTTGAGGACTATATTGTCACGACGTCCCGCGCGCCGGATCGGGATTATTACGACTTCCTTTCCCAGCCACCTGTCGAGCGCGTTGAACGCGNNCTATTCGATCGACGAGGTGAAGTCGTCGGCCCGTATTCGTGACAAGGTCCGTCGTATCGACCTCGACACGATCACCTTCCCGACCGGCTCGGCCGAGGTGCCGCTGGCCCAGGCCAAGACGCTGCGCAACGTGGCCAAAGCCATGGAAGAGATCCTGGCGAAGGATCCGGGCGAAACCTTCCTGATCGAAGGTCACACCGATGCGGTGGGCTCCGACCGGTCGAACCTGATCCTGTCGGACCAGCGTGCCGAGACGGTCGCCAACCTCTTGACCGAGGTCTATGGCATCCCGCCGGAAAACCTATCGATCCAGGGTTATGGCGAGCGTTACCTGAAGATCCGCACGGCGGAGGCGGAACAACAGAACCGTCGCGTTGCCATCCGCCGCGTCACCTCGCTTGTGCGTCCGGCAACGACCGCCAACCGATAGGCGCCAGGCCCGCGCAGATCGTGCAAATGACGAGGCCGCCGGAGATGATCCGGCGGCCTCTTTCTTATGAAGTAAATAAACCTCC
>DBUL01000097.1:11515-11840 GCA_002307905.1 Rhizobiaceae bacterium UBA1291 | reverse complement strand
GCTATCGCCCGAAGAATTTCGACATGACTTACCAAGGCGACGTATCGATCCGCCAGGCTCTGCAATTGTCCCTCAACGTGCCGGCGGTTCGCCTTCTCGATGCGCTCGGCCCGACCAAGCTCATGGCGCGTCTGCGCCGCGCCGAGGTGACACCACGCCTGCCGACCGCCGAGGCGCCGGGCCTTGCCATCGCGCTCGGTGGAGCCGGCCTGTCGCTGAAGGATATGGTCCAGCTTTATGCGGGGCTTGCGAACCGCGCGAAACCGGTGCGGCTCGGGGATGGCATCCGCGATCTGCCTGGAGCCATCGATAGCCCGCCACTGTT
>DBUL01000097.1:0-11456 GCA_002307905.1 Rhizobiaceae bacterium UBA1291 | reverse complement strand
AAACCGGCACCAGCTACGGCTATCGCGACGCCTGGTCGGTCGGGTATGACGGTCGCTATGTCATCGGTGTGTGGATCGGCCGGCCAGACAATGCCGCCATCCCCGGAATCTCCGGCTATGCCACGGCCGCCCCTGTATTGTTCGAGGCCTTCGCGAAGTCGGGCGTCGCCGGCACATCTCTGCCGCCCGCTCCCCGTGGTGCTGTCCGCATCACCCAGGCCGAGCTCCCCATCAGCCAGCGGCGGTTCTCCATGCAGCCGAACGGCCTCATCTCCGCGTCGGGGCGGGAAAAACCACCCCAGATCGTCTATCCGCCCGAGGGCGCGCATGTCGAACTCGGCGCCGCGCCGGACGGTTCGGCCCTGCCGCTGATCCTCAAGCTACAGGCCGGCCGGGCTCCGTTCCGCTGGCTCGCCAATGGCAAGCCGCTGGCCGAACCGACCCGGCGGCGCACCAGCGACTGGNNTCGGGCTATTCCACGCTGACGGTCATCGACGCCGTCGGCCGCGCGGCGAGCGTGGGAATTTTTATACGCTCGCCATGAGGTCAACCTGATCCACCGTCGCATGCGCTCCGTATCTTCCAACAGAACATGCATGGAAACCGGTAGGGAGACCAGACGGATGACGACGGTAAAAACGATCACGGTGCTTGCAGCGCTTGCCGCCTCGCTTGTTCTGACAAACACCGCCACCGCCAACCAGAACCGCTTTGACGCCACCGAGATTAAGCAATCGATCATCGGCAAGCGCATCTATCTTGCCGTTCCCTTCGGCGGCGAGTTTCCGCTTAACTATCGCATGGATGGACGTGTCGATGGAACCGGCGAGGCGCTCGGCCTCGGCCGTTTTGCCAAGCCCAATGATACGGGCCGCTGGTGGATCGACAGCGATCGCCTCTGTCAGAAATTCACCAGTTGGTACAAGGGCGAGCCAATGTGCTTCGAGCTCGAGCGGATCGACGATCGCCGGTTGAAGTGGACGCGCAACAATGGCCAGACTGGAACCGCGCGGATCGGCAACACGCTTTGACGGTGGCCCGGCCAAACGAGATTTTCCAGCTGGTCGACCAGACGCCTCGCCGCTAAGCAGAGCAGTCGGCAAGCGGAAGGTAAGGCAGATGCAAGAATCGAAGACACGGCCGACCGGCGCCACGGCGAGCCTTGGACGCACTGGTTTTCCGCATATCCTCACACCCACCGGGGGTAGGCTCGACATCGTCACCGGCCAGTCGCAGCCCGGGTTCAACCCGCTCGACCTGCTCTATGCTTCGCTCGCATCCTGCATGGCGATGAGTGCACGCATCGCTGCCCACCGGATGGGTGTGCATGCGAACATCTACGAGATCCACGCCAAGGTGAGTGGAGAAAAGGCGACAGAAGGCCCGTCCCGCATCGCCCGCATCGAGATAGTCTTCACCATTGAGGGCGATATCGATGCTACGATGAAATTGGCACTGGTCCATGCGGCCGAGGAAATCTGCACGGTCGGCAATACGCTTGCAGGAAACCCGACTTTTGACCTGCGTATCGCGACATGATGATTCTGCGCGCCAAATAAGGGGCGCTCCGTGACGAGACTGGCGATTACACCACCCTAAATCGATTAGCGCGCGGTGCGAATCAGCCGAGGCCTTGACGCAGGGGGCTACTTCGGCGAATACGAGCGGGTCCCGTGCCGCTTGACCAATGGTCCCCACGGATAAACTTTGGTGCCGGGCCCCTCTGGCGAGAGTATACGGCGCTCTCGTGATGTCGGTACCGCCAGCAATATGAGCCGGCGGATTCAAGAAAATGAAATGTTTGAACGTGCCACAACCACGTGCGTGCTGGGCAGCGCACGGAGTGTCGCCCTCACGCCTCTTCGCGTCGATAACTAATCTCGCTGGGGAGACGCGTCGATGAGCACCCCCATCACCGGAAAGAATACCCTCAGCTACTTCAAGTGGGCTTTCATCGTGACAATCGGCGGCCTCCTGCTCGGCGCCTGGCTCGGCTGGCAGACCACAGGCACGATCGGAGGTATGGCCACCATATTCTTCATCTGCGCCGTGCTCGCGGTGCTGGAAATCTCGCTCTCGTTCGACAACGCCATCGTCAATGCCAACAAGCTCAAGGACATGACACCGGTCTGGCAGCATCGCTTCCTGACCTGGGGTATCGTGATTGCCGTATTCGGCATGCGTATTGTCTTCCCACTGTTGATCGTCGTGATCGCCGCCGGCATCGGNNGGCGCGAGAGCCTGCCGAATATGCCCGCATCATGAACGATGCCCACCTACCGATCGCGGCCTTCGGCGGCACCTTCCTGATGATGGTCGGCCTCACCTATTTCTTTGACCGCGAAAAGGATGTGCACTGGATCGAGATGATCGAGAAGCATATGGCCCGCTCGGCCTCGATCAAGGGAATTGAGATTGCCTTTGTCCTGCTTCTGGTTCTCTTGTTCTCGAATCTGATCGAGGGAGAACAAGCCGTCACTTTCGTTTACTCGGCGATATACGGCCTCCTGACCTTCCTCGCCGTCGAGGTGCTCGGCGGCCTTCTGGATCAGTCCCAAAAAACGATGACAGAAGCGGCCAAGGGTGGTCTCGGGGCCTTCATCTATCTCGAAGTGCTCGACGCCAGCTTCTCCTTCGACGGTGTCATTGGCGCCTTCGCGCTCAGCCAGAACCTCTTCGTCATCGCCATCGGCCTCGGCATCGGCGCCATGTATGTGCGCTCGATGACCATCATGCTGGTCGAGAAGGGAACGCTCGCGGAGTACCGCTATCTTGAACATGGTGCCTTTTATGCGATCCTGATCCTTTCGGTCATCATGTATTGCCAGACGCTGGTGCATATCCCGGAGGTCATCACCGGCCTGGGCGGTGCCGCCCTGATCGGCGTCTCCCTATGGTCCTCGATCCGCTACAATCGCAGGGAACGCGCGGAAGAGCTCCACCGCCAGCGAGAAGCAGTCGCTGAAAACATCTGAGATTGTCGCACTATGGAACACAAAGGCCGGCGAACACCCGCCGGCCTTTGATCGTTTCTGGGGTATCCCGTCGTTCAATCGGGACCGACATCGGCCTTCGACGAACCTGGCTCCGGAAGCGAACCGGTGCCGGGCGTCTTCATAGGGTCGGTCAGTTCCTTGCGCCCATGCGGTCCCGCCGCCGGCATCTCTTCCTCGCGGCGTTCGCGTTTCAATTCGGCTTTATCGATCTTCTTCTCGCTGCTCATTTCGGTCTCCTCTATTCCATCCCAAAGAAACCGCCCGACCCACCCTCTGGTTCCAGCCGTTCGCAGCCAATTGCAGGGGGGGCGCTGAAGTTCGCGCAGCGGTTCGCAAGCGCTCGGAACGCCTTCTATTAGGTACGAACTGCGACCGTGGCCTCGTCATGCGATTCACCAGGCCGCCCGATAGATCGCCAGCGCATCGGCTTCGGTCACCTCGCGGGGATTGTTGACCAGCAGGCGGGTCTGTTTCATCGCATCCTTCGCCATCCGCGGCAGGTCCGCCTCACCGATCCCGACTTCCCTCAGCGTCGTCTGCAGACCCAGCCTCTGTGACAGAACGGAAAGACCCTCGATGAAGGCCGCGCAACGTCGCTGCACATCCCGTTCCTCCGCAAGAGCGGGGAAAACGTCCACCGCAATCTCGGCGTAGAGACCGGCCGCATCCGGTGCATTGAACCGCAACACATGCGGCAGGATAAGCGCATTGGAGAGCCCATGAGGAACATGGAATATTCCACCAATCGGATAGGCGAGCGCATGTACCGCCGCGACTGGGGAATTGGCAAAGGCTTGGCCTGCAAGCATTGAACCCAGCAGCATGGCGCCGCGCGCATCCCTGTTCAACCCGTCAAACACCGCCGCCTCGATATTCGCCCCAAGCAGTTGTAACGCCTGGCGCGCAAGCATCTTCGACAGTGGATTATTGTTGGCATTCTTCGAGGCGTAGGCCTCGATCGCGTGCACCATGGCATCAACGCCGGTCGCCGCCGTGATCGGCGCGGGCAGGCCGAGCGTCAGGTCGAGATCCAGCAACGCGACATCCGGCAAGAGGATGGGCGATGAGACGCCGCGCTTCTCATCGCCCCCGACGGTGATGATCGACACGGGCGTCACCTCCGAGCCGGTACCTGCTGTCGTCGGCACGAGAACGAGCGGTAGCCGCGGCCCCTTGGCATTGCCGACGCCCCAGGCGGTATCGATCGCCTCACCGGATCCGAGCAGCAGCGCGACGACCTTGGCGACATCGAGCGAAGAGCCCCCACCGAAACCGATCACGCCTGTAACGCCTGCCGCACGGCCGGCCTCCACCGCCGCCAGGACCGTATTGAGCGACGGATCGGCCTCCACCGCATCGAAGATCGTCGCAAAGAAACCGGCCTCTCCGAGCGACCGCAGCGCCAGATCGCAAAGCCCGAGCCGGCGAAGCCCTGGGTCTGTGACAAGAAGCAGCCGAGTTCCGCATCGTCCCACAACCACCGAAGCGAGGTCGGCCGCAGAGCCCGGCCTGAAGATGACTTGCGGCGTGGTGTTGAAATGAAACGGCTGCATTGCTCCCCCTGTCGCTCTCTGTCTCCGGTTGGCATGCTAATTGAAGACCCATGCAATGACCACCGGAGCAAGCCGCCGCAACGCTTAAGTGCCAGGCAAGGCGTCTGCAGCCCCTGTCTGACGACACCGCAAATTTACGTCACGCCAGCGATCATCGGCCGCACGGCTGTGAAGTGCGCACATCAACCCCACACGAACGTTGATTTAGCAACGCCATCTCCTTCCGACAGCGTTGGAAGAATGGCGTTTCTCGCGGAATGCGAACGCCCGCCCTAATATCTTGGCGCAAAACGCAAGGAGTTCCAATGTCCACAGTCGCCTCTCCACTGACCGGTCCCGAACGGCAGCCCATTCTCGGCACCGCCGGCCTCGGCGCCCTTATTGTCCTCGCTCTTGGAACGTTGTTTCTAAGCTATACCTATGGCGTCAAGCAGGGTGCCCTCTTCCTCGTCGGTGGTGGCCTCGGCATCGCGCTCTATCATGCAGCCTTCGGCTTCACCTCGGCCTGGCGCGTCTTCATCATGGACGGTCGCGGTCGCGGCCTGCGCGTGCAGATGATCCTGCTTGCGCTGGCCGTCATCCTGTTCTTCCCGTTCCTCGCCAGCGGGACCCTTTTCGACAATCCGGTGAAGGGCTTCGTCTCGCCGCTCGGCCTATCCGTGCTCGCCGGCGCCTTCATGTTCGGAATTGGCATGCAGCTCGGCGGCGGCTGTGCCTCCGGCACGCTCTTCACTGCCGGCGGCGGTAACGCACGTATGCTCGTAACCTTGCTTTTCTTCATTGTCGGCTCGGTGCTTGCGACCATCCATTTTGACTGGTGGGTTGGCCTGCCGTCGCTGCCGCCGGTCTCGTTGGTTGAGAGCTTCGGGGCTGCTGGTGGTATCCTCCTTTCGCTGGTGCTCTTTGCCGCAATCGCCGCCGTCACCATTCTGGTCGAGAAGCGCCGCCACGGCGCGCTGGAAGCAGAACCGGCCTCTCAGCGCCAGGGCATCTCCCGCCTGTTGCGCGGACCGTGGCCACTGGTTTTCGGGGCGATCGCGCTGGTCGCGCTGAACTTCGCCACGCTCGCGCTCGCCGGCCGCCCCTGGGGCGTCACATCGGCATTTGCGCTCTGGGGTGCGAAAGGCGCGCAGTTGATCGGCATCGATCCCACAGCTTGGGCTTATTGGCAGGCTCCCGGAAATGCCAAAGCGCTCAGCGAAAGCGTGCTCGCAGACATAACTTCCGTGATGGACTTCGGCATTATCGCTGGCGCCATGCTTGCCGCAGCCCTTGCTGGCAAGTTCGCCCCGAGCCTCGACATACCGCTGCGCTCGGTGCTTGCCGCCGTGATCGGCGGGCTGCTGCTCGGCTATGGTGCCCGCATCGCCTATGGCTGCAACATCGGCGCTTATTTCTCCGGCATCGCCTCGGGCAGCCTGCACGGCTGGCTCTGGGCCGTGTTCGCCTTTGCCGGCAACATGGTCGGCGTGAAGCTGCGCCCCTATTTCTTCTTCGAGAAGAAGATCCTGTCGCGCGCCGACGGCTGATCCGTCGGCGAGCACAGTCTCACCCGAAAGCGTTGGCGGGATAGGGCTTCGTCACCACCGGCAGGTGGCGGGCCCCTTCCGCCAGCAGAAACCGTTCGAAGGCCTGCATGGCCGGGTTCGTCGCGCGATCCGTGCGCGACACGCTGAACCACTGCCGCCGGATCGGCGTGTCGACCACGTCGAGAATGACAAGGCGGCGGAGCATGACCTCCTGTTCGATCGTGTGCGCCGAGATGAAGGCAAGCCCGAGTCCGGCGATCACCGCCTGCTTGATCGTCTCGTTCGAACCCATTTCCGTGCCCAATTCCTCCAGCCGCCGCGGCACTTCGCTGAGGAATATCTCCAGCGAAATCCGTGTCCCCGATCCGCTTTCCCGCACCAGGAACTGCTCCTGTGCGATCCGCTCGCGGGAAATGTCGAGCACGCCCGCCAGCGGATGATCGGCCGGCGCGATGAAGACCAGCGGATGGTCGCCGAACATCTGGGAGCGCACGTCGAAATCACGCGGCGGGCGGCCCATCAGGGCGATGTCGACCTCGTGATCGCGCAGCTTCTGGATGATTTCCGCCCGGTTGCCGATGAACAGGTTGATGTCGATATCAGGGACCTGCTTGCGAAAGGCAGCGATCAACTTGGGGGCGAAATACTTGCCCGTCGAAACGACACCGAGCCTGAGCCGCCCGCTGCGAAGACCCTTCATCGAATCGATCGAATCCGCAAGTGTCGATAGGCTTTCCTCGACCGCATGGGCAGCCTCGAGAAAGGCGAGACCGAAGGCGGTCGGCACCATGCCCTCGCGCGTCCGGTCGAAGACCACCACGCCGGCGTCCCGTTCCAACTGCTGGATCTGCAGGGTGAGCGCCGGGCCGGTCAGACCGAGTTCTGCGGCCGCGAGATTGATCTTACCGAGCCGGCTGACGGCTTCGATCGTGCGGAGCTGGCGAAGGGAGACGTTACGCATATTATGTAGTAAGTATTTCTAACTGAGTAAGTCAATATAATAAAATTTACAAACTCTACGGTTCCGCCATTCTCTTCCTGACAGCGGATGGGAGGAGACATCGTAATGTCAGGCGCAACCCTCGAGGCTTACCTCGTTTCATGCATCGCCACGCGCGATGAAACGGCGCGCGACGTGGCCGCCATTATCCAGCGACTCGCGACCGCCGCCCTCGACATCCGCAAGCTGGTCGGCCAGGGCGCGCTGAGCGCCCACCTCCACGGCCTGCGCGGCGGCGCCAACAGCGACGGCGACATGCAAAAGGAAATGGACGTCATCTGCGACGACCTGTTCCTCTCCTCGCTGCAGGGCGCACCGGTCGCCTTTTATGCATCGGAAGAACTGGAGCACCCGGTCTCACTAAATCCCGAGGCGCGGCTGGCCGTCGCCATCGACCCGCTCGACGGATCGTCGAACATCGACACCAATGTCTCGGTCGGAACCGTCTTCTCGATCCTTCCCGCTATCAAGAGTACGGATCATGACCCGATGCCGACATTCCTCCAGCCGGGCAATCGCCAACTGGCGGCAGGCTTTTTCATTTACGGTCCCCAGACGGCGCTGGTGCTGTCACTCGGAAAAGGCACGGAGATCTTCATCTTCTCAAGCCGGCTCGGATGCTTCGTCCAGGGATACAAATCCGTCAACATCGCCGACCGCGCCCATGAATTCGCCATCAACGCCTCGAACTACCGTCATTGGGAAGAGGCGATCCGCCTTTATGTCGATGACTGCTTGGCCGGCGCCGACGGCCCGCGCGAGCGCGACTTCAACATGCGCTGGATCGCCTCGCTGGTGGCCGACGCCTATCGCATTCTGGTGCGCGGCGGCATCTTCCTTTACCCGGCCGACACTCGCCGTGGCTATTCTCAGGGCCGGTTGAGACTGGTCTACGAAGCTAATCCGATCGCCTTTCTCGTCGAAAATGCCGCAGGCGCCGCGACGAACGCAGTCAGCCGCATTCTCGACCTCGAGCCGGAGAGCCTGCACCAGCGCGTACCGCTGGTCTTCGGCTCGCGCCGCGAAGTGGCACGCGTCGCCCGCTACCATGTCGACCCCACCATGATCGGTGAACGCGCGCCGCTGTTCGGCAAGCGCGGCCTGTTCCGCGCCTGAGGAGAAACCAATGTCAGCAAAATATCCGATCATTTCGATCACCGGCTCGTCCGGCGCCGGCACGACCACGGTCAAGGACACCTTCGAGAAGATCTTCAAGCGCGAGAACATCTCCGCATCCTTCATCGAAGGCGATGCCTTCCATCGCTATGACCGCGAGGCAATGAAGAAGAAGATTGCCGACGAGAAGGCCAAGGGCAACGACTTCACCCACTTCGCGGCAGACGCCAACGAACTGGCAATCCTGGAGAACGTATTCTCGGAATATGGCCGCCGAGGCGTCGGCCGCACCCGCCATTACATCCACGACGACGCGGAAGCGGCGAAATACGGTTCTGCCCCTGGCACCTTCACCGAATGGGAGGAATTCAAGGGCAGCGACCTGCTGTTCTACGAGGGGCTCCACGGCTGCGCGGTGACCGAGGACCTAAACCTCGCCCAGCATTGCGACCTCAAGATCGGCGTCGTTCCGGTGATCAATCTCGAATGGATCCAGAAGATTCATCGCGACAAGGCAACCCGCGGCTACTCGACGGAAGCCGTCACAGACACGATCCTTCGCCGCATGCCGGACTATGTCCACTACATTTGCCCGCAATTCTCGCAGACCGACATCAACTTCCAGCGCGTCCCGATCGTCGACACATCGAACCCGTTCGTCGCCCGCTGGATCCCGACACCCGCAGAATCGATCCTGGTGATCCGCTTCGCCAATCCGCGCGGCATCGATTTTCCCTACCTGCTGTCGATGCTGCAGAACAGCTTCATGTCGCGCGCAAATTCGATCGTCGTGCCCGGCGACAAGCTCGACCTCGCCATGCAGCTGATCTTCACGCCGCTCATCCACAAGCTGCTCGAACGCAAGAACCGCATGTCGTGAGGAGGACACCCATGAACATTTCGCAGAAGATCGAAACCCGCAATGCGGTGTCCGAGCAGGACATGGCGAATGCCATCCGCTTCCTCGCCATGGACGCGGTACAGAAAGCCAATTCGGGCCATCCCGGCATGCCGATGGGCATGGCCGATGCGGTGACCGTCCTGTTCAACCGCTTCATCACCATCGATCCCTCGATGCCAGACTGGCCGGACCGCGACCGCTTCGTGCTGTCCGCCGGCCATGGCTCAATGCTGCTCTACGCAATCCATCACCTGGTCGGTTTTTCCGACATGCCGATTTCCCAGCTGGCCGCCTTCAGGCAGATGGGCTCGAAGACCGCCGGCCATCCGGAATACGGCCATGCGCTCGGCATCGAGACGACCACCGGCCCGCTTGGCCAGGGCATCGCCACCGCCGTCGGCATGGCGATCGCCGAACAGATGATGGCCGCCCGCTTCGGTTCGTCGCTCTCGGATCACTTCACCTATGTCGTCGCCGGCGACGGCTGCCTGCAGGAAGGGATCAGCCACGAGGCGATCGACATGGCAGGGCACCTGAAGCTGCGCAAGATGATCGTGCTGTGGGACGACAACCACATCTCAATCGACGGCGCGACCGAGCTTTCCACCTCGATGGACCAACTGGCCCGCTTCCGCGCCGCCGGCTGGGATGCGCAGGCCGTCGACGGTCATGATCCGGAAGCCGTCGCCAAGGCGATCGACCGCGCCCGCAAGAGCCGCAAGCCGTCGCTGATCGCCTGCCGCACCAGGATCGGCAAGGGTGCCGCCAGCATGGAAGGATCGCACAAGACCCATGGCGCAGCCCTTGGCGACAAGGAAATTGCCGCGACCCGCGAAAAGCTCGGCTGGCACCATCCGCCCTTCTTCGTGCCGGCCGACATCAAGTCGGCCTGGGAAGGCGTGGCGTCACGAGGCCAGGCGGCGCGCGAGGCCTGGGAAATCCGCCGCGACACCTCCCGCTCCAGAAAACGCTACGAGCAGACGGTCGATCGCGATCTCGGCACCGAGGTCGCGCGCCAGCTGGCAAAATTCCGTGCGGAGCATCGCAACAAGGCCACCAAGGTTGCGACCCGCCAGGCATCGCAGATGGCACTCGAGGTAATCAACGGCGCGACATTGCTGACGATCGGTGGCTCCGCCGATCTCACCGGTTCCAACCTCACCATGACCTCGCAGACGGCCCCGGTCGCTGCCGGCAACTTCAAGGGCCGCTACGTGCACTATGGCATCCGCGAACACGGCATGGCGGCGGCGATGAACGGCATCGCGCTGCATGGCGGCTTCATCCCCTATGGCGGCACCTTCCTGGTGTTCTCCGACTACGCCCGGGGCGGGATGCGGCTTTCGGCGCTGATGGGTCTGCCGGTCGTCTACGTGCTGACCCATGATTCAATCGGACTTGGCGAGGACGGCCCGACCCACCAGCCGGTCGAGCANNCGGCCCGACCCACCAGCCGGTGGAGCATCTCGCCATGCTGCGCGCCACGCCGAACCTCAACGTCTTCCGCCCGGCCGACATCATCGAGACGGCCGAATGCTGGGAGATTGCGCTGACGGAGAAGGCGACGCCGAGCGTGCTGGCGCTCTCCCGCCAGGCCTTGCCGATGCTGCGCACGGTCCCCGGCGACGAAAACCTCTCCGCCCGCGGCGCCTATGTCTTGCGCGAAGCCAAGGGCCCCCGCGACGTGACGCTTCTCGCCACCGGCTCGGAGGTCGAGATCGCCGTCGTCGCCGCCGAAACGCTGCGCAGCGAAAAGGGTATCGCCGCGGCTGTCGTCTCCATGCCGTGCTGGGAGAAGTTCGAGGCGCAGGACGAGAGCTATCGCGAACGCACCCTCGGCAGCGCACCGCGCATCGCCATCGAGGCCGCCGGCCGACTCGGCTGGGATCGCTGGATGGGGCCGCGCGGCAGCTTCATCGGCATGCAAGGCTTCGGCGCCTCGGCCCCGGCCGGCGAACTCTACAAGCACTTCGGCATCACCGCCGAGCATGTCGTCGCGGAAGCGCTGCGGCTTGCCGGCCACCACAAGGGCGGACGCGGCCGATGACGAGACGCTCTGCCCCGACCAACGCACAAANNGCCGAACGCGGCTACGGCGTGCCCGCCTTCAACATCAACAACATGGAACAGGGCCTCGCCATCATGCAGGCGGCCAAGGCCTGCGATGCGCCGGTCATCCTGCAGGCATCGCGCGGCGCCCGCACCTATGCCAACGACATCATGCTCGCCAAGATGATGGAGGCGCTGGAGCTGATGTATCCGGACATTCCGCTCTGCATCCACCAGGATCACGGCGACCGGGTCTCCACTTGCCTGTCAGCGATCCAGCACGGCTTCACTTCGGTGATGATGGACGGCTCG
>DBUL01000021.1:5793-25153 GCA_002307905.1 Rhizobiaceae bacterium UBA1291 | reverse complement strand
AGCTGCCGCAGGCCGGCACCGCCGCGCCTGCTTCGGCGCCGAAGCCGACGGCCGCTGCGGCAGCTGCGCCCGCACCGAGCGACGACAGCGGTTTCCAGCCGATCCCGTTCTCCTTCGACGACGACTTCGGCGGCGAGGCGACGACCGTTCCTCCGACCTTTGACGTTTCCTTCAAGCCGCGGCGCGAACTCTACGCCAAGGGCAACGAAGCCGCTCTCCTGCTGCGCGACCTGTCGCGCATCGGCGAGATGAGCATCCACTGCGACATGGATAGCCTGCCGTCGCTCGACGATATTGATCCGGAAGGCGCCTATTTCTCGTGGAAGGTCCAGATCGCCACCGAAAAGGGTGAGGAGGGCATCCACTCGGTCTTCGAATTCGCCGAGTGGGATTGCGACCTGGAAATCAAGCTGCATGAAGAAACCGTGGCAGCGCCAGCCGGCGAAGAGCCGCCGATGGTCCCGGTTCCCTTCGATCTGTCGATCCTCGACGGCCCAGGCTACGATGCCGTTGCAGAGGCCGTAGAAGCGGCCGAGACCGCCAGCAATGTGGTGAAGCTCGCCGCCGGTGCTGCCAAGCACGAGAAGAAGGAAACGCCTGCAGCCGCTGCTGCTGCCGCAGCCGCCGCCCAGAATAATGCCGCCGCTGGCCAAACGATCCGCGTTGACCTCGATCGCGTCGACCGGCTGATCAACCTCGTCGGCGAGCTCGTCATCAACCAGGCGATGCTGTCGCAGAGCGTCATCGAGAACGACAACAACGGCACCTCGTCGATCAACATGGGCCTCGAGGAACTGCAGCAACTGACGCGCGAGATCCAGGACTCGGTCATGGCGATCCGCGCGCAGCCAGTGAAGCCGGTCTTCCAGCGCATGTCGCGTATCGTTCGTGAAGTGGCCGACATGGTCGGCAAGTCGATCCGCCTGGTCACCGAAGGTGAAAACACCGAAGTCGACAAGACGGTCATCGACAAGCTTGCGGAACCGCTCACCCACATGATCCGCAATGCCGTCGACCACGGCATTGAAAGCCCCGAAAAGCGCACTGCCGCCGGCAAGGACCCGGAAGGCACGATCAAACTGACTGCGAAGCATCGCTCCGGCCGTATCGTCATCGAACTGGTCGACGACGGTGCCGGCATCAACCGCGAGCGCGTGAAGCAGAAGGCCATCGACAACGAGCTGATCGCGGCCGATGCAAACCTGACAGACGAAGAAATCGACAACCTGATCTTCGCGCCTGGTTTCTCGACCGCCGACAAGATTTCCGACATCTCGGGTCGCGGCGTTGGCATGGACGTGNNGTGGTCGTATTTCGATCACGTCCCGCCCCGGGCTTGGCTCGACTTTCACCATGAGCCTGCCGCTGACGCTCGCTGTCCTCGACGGCATGGTGGTTACGGTTGCCGGCCAAACACTCGTTGTGCCGCTCACCGCGATCGTCGAGACGCTGCAGCCGGAATCCGCGAACATCCATTCCTTCGGCGCCAACCAGCGTCTCATTTCGATCCGCAACAGCTTCTGCCCGCTGGTTGACGTCGGACGCATCCTCAACTTCCGCAACACCCAGGCCAATCCGATGGAAGGCGTCGCCCTTCTGGTCGAATCCGAAGGCGGCGGCCAGCGCGCCTTGATGGTGGATGCCATTCAGGGCCAGCGTCAGGTCGTTATTAAGAGTCTTGAGGCAAACTACACCCACGTGCCCGGCATCGCTGCGGCGACGATCCTGGGCGACGGTCGCGTCGCGCTCATCCTCGACGTCGACGCGGTCGTCTCTGCCTCTCGCGGTCAGTCGCTCAAGCAGGAAATCTCGTTAGCTGCAGCAGGTTAGTATCATGTCGTATGCGGTGAAAAACTTGATCGAAGGAGGGCGCGAGCTCATCGCCTTTCGTATCGGCGATCAGGAGTTTTGCGTGAACATCATGTCGGTCCGCGAGATCCGTGGCTGGACTCCCGCGACTCCTCTGCCGCATTCGCCCCCCTACGTCATTGGCGTCATCAACCTGCGCGGCGCCGTGCTACCGATCGTCAACCTTTCGATCCGGCTCGGCATGAAGCCGGTCGAACCGGAGACCCGCCATGTCATCATCGTCGCGCAGGTCGGCGCGAAGGTGGTGGGCCTGCTGGTTGAGGCCGTATCCGACATACTGACGGTCAGCGATGAAAACATACAGCCGACGCCGGAGGTAACCTCCGACCTCGAGAAGCAATATGCCCGCGGCATTCTCGCGATCGACAAGCGGATGATTTGTCTCATCGAGCTTGGTGCTCTGTTCCCTGACGCCGAAAGCGAGGCCGCATGACGGTTGCCCTCAAGACACCTTCCCGCCAATCGGATGACGAAGTCCTGGCCAGCGGCGAATACCCGCTGACGCGCCGAGATCTCAACGAAATCGCGGCGATGATCTATTCGGATGCAGGGATTTCGCTCAACGAATCCAAGGCCTCGCTGGTCTATTCCCGGCTGTCGAAACATATCCGCAATCTCGGCCTGTCGGGATTCCGCGCCTATTGCAGCCTGGTCGCCTCGCCTGAGGGGGCCCAGGAGCGGCGCGAGATGCTGTCGCACCTGACCACCAACTTTACCCGGTTCTTCCGCGAGAATCACCATTTCGACCACCTAAAGTCGGATGTACTGCCTGGGCTCCTCAATCGGGCCAGGAGCGGCGGCCGCGTGCGCATCTGGTCGGCCGCCTGTTCCGACGGCCAGGAACCCTATTCGATCGCGCTCACCGTCCTGTCGCTGATGCCCAACATTGGCGACTATGACTTCAAGATCCTCGCGACCGACATCGATCCGAAGATCCTCTCCCTCGCTAGGGCAGGCTGCTACGACGAGACGGCACTGGAGACCGTGAGCCCCGCCATGCGCAAGCAGTGGTTCAAGGAAGTCGACGTCAATGGTCGCCGCAAGTTCCAGGTCGATGATCGCGTCAAGAAGCTGATCACCTTCAACGAACTGAATCTGATGTCGCAATGGCCCTTCAAGGGCAATTTTGACGTCATCTTCTGTCGAAACGTCGTGATCTATTTCGACGAGCCGACGCAGCAGCGCATCTGGACCCGTTTTGCCGGACTGCTGCCGGAAGGCGGCCATCTCTACATCGGCCATTCCGAGCGCGTTTCGGGCGATGCGAAAAACCATTTCGACAATATCGGTATCACGACATACCGCTATACCGGCAAGTTCGCAGGAGCGCGCGCATGAGCAGCCCCGCCCGCGTCCTCGTCGTCGATGACAGCCCGACCATGCGCGGCCTGATTACGGCTGTGCTTAATTCGGACCCGGAAGTCAGCGTCGTCGGCCAGGCCGGGGATGCGATGGAAGCGCGTGCCGCAATCAAGCAGCTCAATCCCGATGTCGTGACGCTCGACATCGAGATGCCGAACATGAACGGGCTCGAATTTCTCGACAAGATCATGAAGCTGAGGCCCATGCCGGTGATCATGGTCTCGACCATGACCCATCGTGGCGCGGAAGCGACCCTTGCCGCGCTGGAGATCGGCGCCTTCGATTGCGTTGGCAAGCCGGTTCCGGGGGATGCACGGCCGTTCGGAGATCTCGCGGAGAAGGTCAAGGCCGCAGCGCGGTCGCAGCATCGCTATAGCGCCGCAGCACCGTCCGCTTCCGCGGCGCCGATCCCGGCGAACGATTTTCGCGTCGGCCGCAAGATCGTCGCCATCGGTTCGTCCACCGGCGGCGTCGAGGCGTTGATCACGGTCCTGCAGAAGTTTCCACGCAATTGCCCGCCGACGGTCATCACCCAACACATGCCGCCGACGTTTACCAAAAGTTTTGCGGAACGCCTTAATCGTCTCTGCGCCCCGGTCGTCGAGGAAGCGACCGACGGAGCCAGACTTGAGATTGGCAAGATTTATCTCGCCCCGGGCGGTGACCGCCATCTGCAGGTGGTTAACGCCTCCGCGCCGAGCTGCCGGCTGGTCGAACGACCGCCGGTGAACGGGCATCGTCCGTCTGTGGACGTGCTGTTCGATTCGGTTGCGGAACTGGCGGGGCGGGATGCTGTGGGGGTCATCCTGACTGGCATGGGCCGCGACGGGGCTTCCGGACTGCTGAAGATGCGCCACGCCGGTGCGCGCACGATCGGTCAGAACGAGAAGACCTGCGTAGTCTATGGGATGCCCCGCGTCGCCCATGAATTAGGCGCCGTCGAACTGCAATTGCCGCTTGGTTCCATCGGCGAGGAAATTCTCAAACTCACTGCTGCCCGAAAAGAAGGTATCGAATAAATGTCTCTAGCCGAAAAAATAAAAGTTCTGATCGTCGATGATCAGGTGACGAGCCGTCTGCTGTTGAGTGACGCCTTGACGCAGCTCGGCTTCAAGCAGATCACCGCCGCCGGCGATGGCGAGCAGGGGATGAGGATCATGGAGCAACAGCCCCATCATCTGGTCATCTCCGACTTCAACATGCCGAAGATGGACGGCCTGGTCTTCCTGCAGCATGTTCGCACCAACCCGAACACCAAAAAGGCAGCCTTCATCATCTTGACCGCCCAAGGGGACCGCGCGTTGGTGCAGAAGGCAGCCCAGCTCGGTGCGAACAATGTTCTCGCCAAGCCTTTCACTATCGAGAAGATGAAGGCCGCCATCGAGGCGGTATTCGGAGCGCTGAAATGACAGACGACAGTGCAGCTAGGCGCGTGCATATCATCCAGGGGGAGTACAAGGTCGTCAACGATCCTAACGTTTTCTTGTCCACCATCCTGGGTTCGTGCGTAGCTGCCTGTTTGCGGGATCCGATTGCAGGTGTTGGCGNNTGCTGCCCGGCGCGGCCAACGCGGGATCCGGAGGCGGGGATGCTACCCGCTACGGGGTCCATCTGATGGAACTCCTGATCAACGGGCTGCTGAAGAAGGGCGCTCGCCGCGATCGGCTGGAGGCCAAGGTATTCGGCGGCGCCAAGACGATTGCCACGTTCTCCAACGTCGGCGAACAGAATGCCGCTTTTGCGATGAAGTTTCTACGCGACGAAGGCATCAAGGTGGTGGGCTCTTCGACAGGCGGAGAGCATGGCCGCAAACTGGAATTCTGGCCGGTCAGCGGCCGGGCAAGGCAGTATCCGCTGACGGGAGCGGAAACCCAAAAGACAGTGGCGCTGGAACAGCGTCCCGTTCCGGTTACGAAGCCCGTCGAGAGCTCAATCGAATTTTTTTAAGGTATTGGAATCCGGATGCCATACGAAAACAAAGCGGAGACGGCCATCGTGGAAGAGGCGCTACCGGAAATCATGATGCGCATCGTGTCGGAACTGCACGATGTCGCCTATCTGATCGAGCGCATCGAGCCGCAACTGCTGGAGCTCGGGGGCTCCGACGTGCTGGAGCATCCAGAAAGCGTCAAGGTGCTGCAGGGTATGGACCTCGCTGTCCAGAAGACCCGTGGCCTGGCCGAATTCATCGATACGATCACCGGGTCGATTCCGTCTGAATGGATGGTCGACATGAGCACGGCACTCAGTCTGGTGAAGCTCGCCGAGATGCAGAAGGCGCTGGGAGCCGGCCTGCGCCACGGCCATTCCCAGCCGCTCAGCAAGGCGGCCGGCGATTTCGACTTCTTTTAAGCGGGCGCGCCAGCGCTCCGCGAAGGATCTTTGAAGGTTCGGGACGATTTGCCGCGCTGAAGCCGGCATTTCCCCCGCCACGAAACGTTCGCACAAGTTTCGATTCCTAATGTCGCGCCAGGGGCAAAAGCCCCGAGACCCTTCTTGTTGACGGTGCGAGACAGAATGAATCTGTTAAATCAATTACTTCAAGTCTCTAAGAACTTGGCGTCGCTGGGGCAGGCCCGGCTCCTGGCAATGGCAGGTGTCGGCGTAGTTTCTTTCGCTCTCATCATCGCTGCGGCGATTTTCGTCAACAAGCCGGCTTACGAGACGCTCTACGTCGGTCTCGAAACCACGGATATCAATCAGGTCAGCATTGCCCTTGCCGAGGCTGGCATCGATTTCGAGCTCGGGACCGATGGCAAGAGCCTGAGGGTCCCCGTCGGCATGACCAGTAAGGCACGTCTGCTTCTCGCCGAACGCGGGCTGCCCAACAGCGCCAATGCCGGCTACGAATTGTTCGACAATGTCGGTTCTCTTGGCCTCACCTCCTTCATGCAGGAGGTCACCCGGGTGCGCGCCCTCGAGGGGGAAGTAGCCCGCACCATCCAGCAGATCAGCGGCATTGCCGCGGCACGCGTTCACATCGTCATGCCCGACGTGGGCAATTTCCGCCGCGGCGAGCAGAGACCGACGGCCTCCATCATGGTTCGCGCCTCGACCGAGACCGGTCGCAAGTCGGCCGCATCGATCCGCCACCTGGTTGCTTCTTCCGTCCCCGGCCTCGACGTCGAGGACGTAACGATCCTCGATTCGACCGGCCAGCTTCTCGCCTCGGGCGACGAGAGCGGCGGCGCTGCTAACCGCTCGCTCGGCGTGGTGCAGTCGGTGCAGCAGGAGATCGAATCCAATATCGACAAGGCGCTAGCGCCCTTCCTTGGCATGGATAACTTCCGCTCGTCGGTCACGGCTCAGCTGAACACCGATACGCAGCAGATCCAGGAAACCATCTACGATCCCGAATCGCGCGTCGAGCGCTCGGTGCGCGTCACCAAGGAAAACCAGAAGTCGCAAAGCAAGCAGTCCGACAATGCCGCGACTGTCGAACAGAATATTCCGCAGGGCGACGTCGCGGGCGCGACGGCCGGGCCTCAGTCCTCCGACGAGCAGGACAAGAAGGAAGAGCAGACCAACTACGAGATCAACAGCAAGACGGTCGCGACTGTAAAGAACAGCTTCACCGTCGAAAGGATCTCCGTGGCCGTCGTCGTCAACAAGGGCCGCATCGCGACCATGGTCGGCGAACCGGCCGACCAGGCCAAGATCGACGCCTATCTCGCAGAAATGCAGAAGATCGTCACCTCAGCGGCCGGTCTCGATACCAATCGTGGTGACTTGGTGACTCTGACCGCCATGGACTTTCTCGAGAACCAGCTGCTCCAGGAATCCGCATCCGGCCCTGGCATGATGGAGACCCTGAACCGCAATCTGGGTGGCATCATCAACTCGCTGGCCTTTGTCGCGGTCGCCTTCCTGATCATCTGGATGGGCATCCGTCCGATGGTTCGCGCCGCGGGCGGCGGGACCGCCGCGATTGCTGGTGGTTCCGAAGAGGAAGCAGGGCTCGAGCTGCCGGATTTCTCGCCGGCTCTGGCCGGGCCGGCAGGCGGAGCACTTATGGATGGCTTCGGCGCAGACTTCGGCTTCGACAGCACCGACGATCTCTTGTCGATGGACGACGATGCTGCCGGCGGCTTCAACCGTCGCGTCAGGGAGGGCCCGGAGCGCCGCCTGTCTCGCATGGTGGAACTCTCGGAAGAGCGCGCAGCCAAGATCCTCCGCAAGTGGGCCATCGACAAGGCAGCCTAAGACAACCAGAAATCATCAAGACCGCGTCGGTGACCCCCGGCGCGGTTTTTCTTTGCGTGGAAAAGCATCCCGTCCGGGCGGACGGATCTCGCGCGACGGATCGGTGTGGCGGCTCCGCCATGAATGCGCCAAATTCTGCAAGTTGGGGACGCATTGATTCGAGATTGTGATCTTTGGCTCTTTATCTTCTAGAATGGCTATGATTCGTTAGCTGACAAGAACGAACGAAGCGGCATTCGGGGGCAGAAATCCGGGTGTTTGGCGCGAACCATCGCGATCGAAACGTTTCGTCCTTGAGGGGGCAACAGAATGAATGCGGAGCTAGCCGACGATACGGCCGGGAGCGGAAAGGCGTCGGCATCGCCGATCGACGCCGCGCCGCGGCTGTCGTCACGGGATCAGCTGATCCGTAGGCTGGCGGTCGCTTCGCAGGCCGGTTACATGAGCGCGAGCCTTGCTGTGCTGAGCGACTATGTCGGGGCCTCCTATTATCTCCTCGCACGCTACGATCTGGTTCAGGAGCACGGACTCGATTTCGTCGTGTCGTCCAACTGGTCCTTCGACCTGGTTCGCAGGCTGGAGAGCGAAATCGCCGCGACCTATTCGCGCTCGACCGAGCTTGAAAAATGCCTCTCGGTGCTGCAGCCGAAGTTCGGCCTGCTCCCCGACGACGCGGACGTTCCGCCGGGCATCAGCCGGCAGTATTGTTCGCTGACAGTATGTGTCGGCCGCACCCGACTGGCCCTGATGCTGTTGTTCGAGGAAGATTTTGTCCTATCCCCCGAGCTGTTGCGCGAAGTCGGGGTGCTCGCCGGCTATTGCGTCAGTCTGTCGACGCGCAAGGCGCAGAAGAGCGATCGCGACTTTGAACTGACCGAACGCGAGCTCGAATGCCTGTTCTGGATCGCCGAGGGCAAGACCAGCGACGAAATCGCCACTATCCTCGGCATCTCGCGCAACACCATCAACAACTACATCACCAGCGTCATGCGCAAGACGGCGACCAAGACGCGTTCCGAGGCGATCGCCTACGCGGTCCGCAACAATCTCGTCTAGCAAAAAGGGAAGGGCAGGCATGATCTATCCGGAGGGGCCGTTCGAAACCGTAAGGGAGGATCTGAAGGTATCGACCTCCCGCCAGGTGACGTCCCGCTCGGACATCTTCCCCAAACTGATTTCGCTGCAGCGTGCGCTTCATGCGCGTGGTTTCGCCGTGCTGCGGATGACAGGGGCCGGCATGCTCTCGAAGCGCCGCCTGGTGGCGGAATACGAGAACTGGCCAGCGGCGCACGGAATGGGCAGTGAGCCCTTCATCGCCGCCTATGCCGAGACATTGCTCAGCCACATCGAGACGTCGGTCCTGCCGGTGTTGTGGAGCGCCGAGCAGAGCGACAGCTTTGCCGAGGCTTCGGATTTCGTGCCGTTCGTCGTCCAACTGGAGCCGCGCGTGCTGGCCTATTCGGGAATTGCGTTCCCGGTGCGGCTCGGTGCCGTCGGCAATGGTTATATGATGTTTCCGACAACCGGGGCGGTCGACATTCCCGGCGAGGTGATTCTCGACGTGCATGGGCGATGCTGCAAGATCATGACGGAAATTGTGCAACTCGACGAGCGCCGGGCGATGCCGTCGGAAGCCTTGAGCGAGCGCGAGATCGCCTGCCTGCAACTGGCGGGCGACGGGCGCACCAGCGATGAGATTGCCGGACACCTCAAGCTCTCGGCACACACCGTCAATGCCTATCTCGGATCGGCGACGATCAAGCTCGATTCGGTCAACCGAATCCAGGCGATCGCCAAGGCGATCCGCCTCGGCTACATCACCTGAGCAAAGCCGCCTGGTTCAGGAGTAAAGCTGATCGCTTCGCGACTTGACGAAGCGGGCTTCACGCAACCTGCTCTCCAGCAAGCGGGTGTTCTCATCCGGATCACCAGACGGTTGCTGGAAGGCGATATGATTGATCTCGAGGCCGGCATGTTCGCTGGCAAGCGAGAGTTGCGCATAGATCGTCACATCCTTGGGCTTGATCTCCAGGTCGAGAACGACCTCCGGGACACTGCCCCATTCGAGCCGGTATTCGCCTCCGGCACCGAAATTGACCGTGCCTGGATGGAAATAGAGCTCGGCCGCCGAGGAGACGAGATCGGCGATATTCCCGTAGAGCTCGAAGCGCAATAGGGAAATCAGGTCCGCCGCGTCGAGCAACCGCAATTCGGTGGCAACGGGGCTGATCGCCTCGGCCACGATGCGTTCACGCTGAGTTGTGTAGGGGCATTTTTTCATCGCAGTTAGCGCACCCGTCTCTTCTGCGCCTTCGCGGCGTAAACCCGATGGACGAGTTCCGCGATGGCTTTGTAAAATATCGACGGTATGACACTATCGACCGAGACTTGCGCAAACATGGAGCGGGCAAGCGGCGGATCCTCAAAAATGGGGATATCGTTCTCGCGAGCGATCTCGCGAATCTTCAGAGCAACCAGATCCTGGCCCTTGGCGATCACCACCGGCGCCTCGTTTTCTTCCCTGACATAGCGCAGCGCGACTGCATAGTGAGTGGGGTTGGTGATGACAAGCGTGGCGCGGGGCACGTTGCTGATCATGCGCCGGCGGGCGCGGTCGCGCGCGATCGAACGCTGGCGCGCTTTAATGATCGGGTCGCCCTGTGCCTGCTTGTGTTCGTCCTTGATCTCCTGCTTGGTCATGCGCAACTGGGTGTACCAGTGATGCCGGGTCCAGAAGAAGTCGACGACTGCCAGCACAAAGGTGGCCAGCAGGATGACGATCATGATCTTCTTCGTGATCGCTGCGAACTTGACGAAGATCACCTGCGGATCCGAGAACATTGCGTCGAGCGTGGCGAAATACTCCGACTTCAGGGCAAACACCATGATGGTCGAGACGATGACGATCTTGAACAGTGA
This sequence comes from Rhizobiaceae bacterium UBA1291, assembly GCA_002307905.1. GTDB lineage: Bacteria > Pseudomonadota > Alphaproteobacteria > Rhizobiales > Rhizobiaceae > Allorhizobium. The sequence continues at coordinate 14,800 of DBUL01000021.1, read as the reverse complement.
CTTGCCGAATTCGACGAGGCCGTTGGCGCTGAATAACCGCGTCCACCCCTTGGAAAGCGAGATCCGAGAGGCCTGCGGCCTGATTCGCTCAAGTACGAAACTCGGCACGTGCTGCAGCAGGTTCGACCCCACCCCGAACAGCATGATGAGCGCGAAAGCTGGAAAAAGGAGGGCGGCAGCTTCCCAGGCAAGATGGCTGAACAGTGAGACGACGTCGGTCGCCGAATCGATTCGCCACTGGTCAGGCTGCTCGAACAGGTCGCGCAGCGTTTCGGCGATTCGCGACACGCCTGAGGGCAGGAAGAAGACGAAGTACAGGTAGAAGGCGAGCGCCCCAGCGAAGATGGGCACCTCGCGCGAGATCGGGGTGTTACCCTTCTCTACCGCGTCCTGCATCTTTTTTTCGGTGGGGTCTTCTGTTTTGCTGTCTTTGTCCTGATCGTCGGACACGGCTTTTTCCTTGTTTGCCAGAAACGCGGACAAGGGGCGGATGCCATCGTCCGTCCGTGGCCTGGTCCGGCCAAGTCAATACGGTCACAGTCTTGGCCGGCATATCTGGCTGTCGGGCAATTCCGCCGATCTTTGCTGGACGCTAAACGCCCGCCGATTGGCATTCAATCGGCGGGCGCAGCAAGCGTCTAGTTATCAACAGTCAGTCTGGCCTCAGGCTGCCTGCTGGTCGCCTTCGGTTTCCTTGAGCTGGATCTGACCTGCATTGGCGAGACGTATCGCTTCCTGCGCGACGGCACGCCGGGCAATCGCGATCTCGCGCGGATTTATGCCCGCAGTTCCGGTCTGGAGGTCGGATTCGATCATGCGGCGCGCGCGCGGGCTGATCGCCGAGAGCACGCATTCCTTGATTTCCGCCGAGGCACCGCGCAGCGCCATCGTGAGGATGTCGCCGGAGATGTCGTTGAGCAAAAGGACGCGGCTGCGCTGCGGCATGGCCAGCAGGTCTTCGAACAGGAAGATCTTCGGACGAACCTTGTTGACGGATTCCTTGCTGATCGATTCCAGCGAGCTGAGCAAGGTATCCACATCTGGCTTGTCCAGTTCGTTCATCAGTTCGGCCACCTTCGACGAACCCATCGAGTTCCGGTCGGCATCGATCTCAGCGATCAGCTGGTGAACGCGGTTCTCAATGATCTGCGCCGCCTTGGGGCTGACGTTCTTCAGGTTGACGGTGCGGTTCATGATGTCGGCGCGCCGGCTTTCCGGCAGCTTCAACAGCACCTTGGCGCCGAAGGAGGACGGAAGCATGGACAGAATATAGGCGACCGTCTGGGGATGCTCGCGCATCAGGAATTTGGCGATGAAGTCCGGGTCTGCGTCCTGCAAGCGATCCCAGATCGAGGATTCATATGCCTGGAAGGCGGTACGGCGACCGAGCAGGCCGTCAACCTCTTCCGGGGTGAGGCCTTCTTCGAGAATGCTCTCTATCGCCTTGGCATTGTCCATGAGGCCCGTTCCTTCGGTGAACAGATCCTCGAACTCGTTCACGAGTTCCTGCAGTTCGTCCGGCGGAATGGTGCGCAGCGTCTGGGCCGAGGCAATGATCGTCTGCAATTCCGCCTGTGTGAAGTATTTCAGCAGCTTTCCCGCCACGCCCTTGCCCATGGCCAGCAGCACAGCCGCGGCCTTGTCGGCCTGGGACAGCGGTTTTGCCGTCATGGAGCCGCCGAAATCGTCAAAGTCCATCATGGTCTTTCCTCTCTGGCCCTGGAACCGGGTCAGGACATCTTGGTACCCATTACTTCAATCAGCTTGACGCCGAAGCGCGTGTCATCATTCTCGAGTACGGTGATCTCGCCCCGCGCGATGCGGCGACCGTTCACCATGATCTCCACGGGCTCGCCGATCTTCTTGTCGAGAGCGATGATGGCTCCCTCCTCGAGATTCATCAGACCGGAGACCTGCATACGGCTCGACCCGAGGACGATTTGCACCTCGATCGGAATGTCCATGATGAGGTCGAGGTTGGCGTTGAGTGCGCTGCCTGGTTCGGACGGCGAGCTCGGTGCTGCACCGAAGGATGTATCGCCAAACGAAGTGTCCCCGAGGGAGCCGCCCCCGAAAGCGTCGCTGCCGCCAAAATCCGTCGACGGACTGTCGAGCGCGCCTCCGCCGAAATCGCTTTCGAACGCCGAAAGCGGGTCGGACTTGTCGTCGCCCATGGCGAAGTCGTCACCAATCCCGCCGCCGAAATCGGAACCGATATCGGGCAACGTGCCTTGAGCATCATTCTTCAGAACGCCTCGCAGGTCGTCGATCGCCTGGTCGAAATCGGTATCGCTGCCCGGCATTGCCAGGGCGTCGTCCTCGATAATGGGTGTCTTCTTCGTAGCCATGGATTGATTATTCCCGTTGAAACTTGCCTCAACCTGCCTTGCCGCCAAGGCAGGTCCAAATGGCTTAGCCCATCAAATGCTTCAGTATCTCGTCTTCGCTGCTGATGTTGTCTTTGACCCGGACGGTATAGTGTTCACCCGCCCGTCCGAATTCGCAGCGGTACATTTCCTTCCCGTTGGCGCTGACGTCCACCATCACCTCGCCCTTGTCGTGGAAGGCGATGACGTCGCCGGCCGCAAGGCGCGAAATGGTGTTTAGCGTCAAGGTCTGCAGACGGATCTTCGCCTGCAGGGTGACCTGCGAGCGACGCACCTGCTCGGCAATCTGTTCGGCCCATTCTTTCTTGTTGCGCGACATCTGGTTCTTTGACTTCGGCACCGTAACCACGGACTTTAGCAACGCCTTCTGTGGCACGACGAGGTAGAATTCGGAGGAAACCGTACCGAGTTCGATACGCATCTTGATGGTTGCGGCGAACTGATCGACGTAATCCGCTTCGGGCTTCGGGCGGTCCTCCGCATTGTGCGGCTTGTCGATCATCGGTTCGAATCCGCCAGGCGCGTTGACGCCCGAGCGCAATACATTGGCGATCTTGTCGAACACCGTGGAGGACAAATCGAGTTCGATGCGCGACAGGGGGCGGTGGATCGGGTCTTCGATCGTCTCGGGCAGGGCACCCAGCAGGTTTTCCATCAGCGTAATGACGAAGCTGTTGCCACAGGCCAGGACGAAATGCGGACACCAGTTTCGCAGCTGCATATCTGCCAAAACGACATTATCGCCGAGGTCGGCGATCAGGTCGCTCATCATGCCGCTGTCATGACCGGCATAAGCGACCTCCATCACAAGACCGGTCTCGCTCTGCAAGATGTCTGGCAGGAATACGGTATAAAGCTCACCGAAATCGGCGCAGATCTTGGCGACCGTTTCGCGGTCTCCGAGCGCCCCCGTGAGACGGGCCAGCAGATCGTGTTTTATGGCGGGCGCAGGTTTGGTCGCGAGTTCGGTCATCGTCATGCCGCCTTGTTCTCACCGCCCGGGTTCATCATTTCCTGCTCGACCGCATCGATCGAGGGCCGCTCGTAAGAGGAGATGGTCTTGCGGCCGTATTCGAGAGCGACCTGCGGCACGGAGCCGTTCATGTATGCCAGCAGCGTCTGCTTGACGATGATGTAGAGCCGATGCTGCTTGGTCCGGACAATCTTGATCTGAGCGGCGATTGGACTGGTGACCGAGTAGGAAAGCACGATGCCGAGCATTGTGCCGACGAGTGCGGCGCCGATCAGTCCGCCGAGCACTTCCGGTGATTCGTTGATCTTGCCCATGGCCTTGATGACACCGAGAACCGCCGCGACGATACCGATCGCCGGGAAGGCGTCGCTCATGGTGACGATCGAGTGGTACGGCTTCATCTTGTCGTGCAGGATGGTGTTGATTTCCTCATCCATCAGCGCCTCGATCTCATGGCTGCGGGCATTTCCGATGATGATGAGGCGGACGTAGTCGCAGATGAACGCCGTCAGGTCCTTGTTCTTCAGGACAGTCGGGGCAGCCTGGAAGATCGAGGATTCCTCGGGATTGTCGATATGAGCTTCGATCTCGTTGCGCGACTTGGTTCGCAGGTCGCGCATGAGAGAATAGAGCACGCCGAGAACGTCGAGATAGGCCCGTTCCTTGGGAACCGAGTGCTTGAAGGCCTCCACCAGCGCCTTGCCCGAGTCTTTTACGACTTTCATCGGGTTGGCCATGATGAAGCCGCCGAGGCCGGCTCCGCCGATGATAACGAGCTCAAACGGCTGCACGAGAACGTCGAGGTGGCCGCCCATGGCCATGAACCCGCCGAGGACGCAGCCAAAGGTAATCACGAGTCCGATGATGATATTCATATTGTGCCCGCATCTGAACGTTGCTTTTCAGCACAAGCGATACGGGCCTTGCCTTGCGTGAGGCTGAACCCCAAGCGTTGACGGTTTGTGAACCTACAGACAGCTTCGCGCAAGCCTTTTGCCGCAAGAAGAGCGATAACGGACGCATTTTCCGATTGTCCATATCGAAAGGCGCAACGACCGTGACGACGACCTACACGAGTTACAAGCTGATTACGCAGAACATCGACAAATCGATCGAGCGCGTTGCCAAGGCACCGGACGTGGCGCGCGAAACCGAATACTATTTGTCGAAGATCGGCGACATCAAGTCAGTCGACGATTTCATGGCGGACACGCGTCTCTATAACTATGCGCTCAAAGCGCACGGACTGGAAGACATGGCCTATGCCAAGGCCTTCATCCGGAAGGTCCTGACTGAAGGTGTCTCCCGCGACGATGCCTTCGCCAATCAGTTGTCCGACAATCGCTACGCCAACCTCGCCACCTCGCTCAATTTCGAAGCCCAGGGTGCTGCCGCGACGTCCTTCGGCAAGGCCCAGCAGGGTGTGGTGGATCTCTATATGCGCGAGACGCTGGAGCAAGAGGCAGGCAACGACAATACGGGGGTCCGCCTGGCACTCTACTTCGAACGCAATGCGTCGAAAATCACCTCCGCCATGGACATCCTGGCCGACGAGGCGCTGGCCAAGGTGGTGCGCACTGCGCTGCAGCTGCCGGATGAGTTCGCAGCGGCGGATATCGACCGGCAGGCCGACTTTATCAAGCGCATGCTTGATATCGAGGATTTCCAGGACGCCGAGAAGACGGGCAGGTTCCTGGAGCGCTTCACCGCATTGTGGGAGCTTGAAAATCCTTCGGACAGTTATGATCCGCTGGCGGTCTTCGGTTCCTCGTCGGGCTACGGCATCTCGCCGGACCTTCTCATCTCCATCAATTCCTTGAAGCTCGGAGGCAGCTAAGTGCAATCCGGATTATACGTATCCCTGTCCTCGCAGATGGCGCTCGAGCGTCGCCTGACCACGATCGCCGACAACATGGCCAACCTCAATACGGTTGGTTTCCGCTCCACCGAGGTCAAGTTCGACGAGGTGCTGAGCAAGACGCAGAACGACATCAATGCGAAGATCGCCTTCGTCAACCAGGGCAACGACTACCTGTCGACCAAGAATGGCGAACTCGCACAGACCGGCAATGCGCTCGATTTCGCCATCAAGGGCGACGCCTGGTTCGCTCTCGATACGCCGGCCGGCCAGGTGCTGACCCGCGACGGGCGCTTCACCATGAAGGAGACCGGTGAACTGGTTTCGGTGCGCGGCTATCCGGTGCTTGACGCCGGCGGTGCGCCGATCCAGCTGAACCGCGCGGGTGGTCCGCCGAGCGTCGGCGCCGACGGCAAGCTGATGCAGGACGACCGCCAGGTGGCGACCATCGGCGTTTTCACGGCCGATATTTCCAAGGGTTTCANNATCCGCTTCGAAAACAGCGGTGTCTCGACCGTCGACCAGCCCCAGCCCGTTGTGGACAATCCAGAGATTTCCATCATGCAGGGCTATCTCGAGAATTCCAATGTCAACGGTCTCAGCGAGATGACCCAGCTCATCCAGGTGAACCGAGCTTTCGAGAGCATCAGCTCGCTGATGCGCGACAGCGAATCCTCGCTCAGCAATGCCATCAAGGTTCTCGGCGGATCGAACTGATCCCCAACCTGAGCTGAAGCCCTCCACACATGGCGGAAGAAATGTCGCAGATGCCCGTGCTGTCTCCCAAGCTTACCCAGATGGCCGGGCTTGCCGCCCGCTATGCCAATCCGGAATATTCCGTCACGCATGGCGGCCACGTTCGCACGATCGCGGCCGGCCATTATACGGTGTCCGGCCTTTCGCGCCATCTGCGTCTCGGGGAGTTTGTTGCCCATCGCAGCCGCACTGGGGTGCATCTCGGTGAGGTCGTACGGGTCGAGCCGGATCTCGCCTATGTCTGCCCGATTGAACCGGGTGAGCCGATCGGCATCCATGATGTGGTGATCCGCAAGGGCGCCTTCCGCATTGCCCCTGACAACAGCTGGTGCGGGCGCACCATCAACGCGCTCGGTGATCCGATCGACGGGGGGCCGGCTCTGGCACCCGGTGCGGTTCGCCGTGCCATTTCGAACAGTGCGCCGCCTTCGATGACGCGCAGCCGTGTCGAGCAGGGCTTTCGCACCGGGGTGCGCGCTATCGACATTTTTTCGCCGCTCTGCCTCGGCCAGCGCCTCGGTATCTTCGCCGGCTCCGGTGTCGGCAAGTCGACGCTTCTGTCGATGCTGGCGCGCGCCGATGCCTTTGACAAGGTGGTGATCTCGCTNNTCGAGGATACCCTTGGGCCAAACATGGCGAAGGCCGTCGCCGTCGTCGCCACGAGCGATGAAAGCCCGATGCTGCGCAAGATGGCGCCATTGACTGCCATGACCATCGCAGAGCATTTCCGCGACCGCGGCGAGAACGTGCTGTACATCGTCGACAGCGTCACGCGCTTTGCCCATGCGATTCGCGAAGTGGCGACGGCTGCCGGCAAACCGCCGATCGCACGGGGTTATCCCGCCTCCGTCTTCACCGAACTGCCGCGTCTGCTCGAACGGGCCGGTCCGGGCGAAGAGGGAACCGGTACGATCACCGCCATCATTTCTATCCTGGTCGACGGCGACAATCACAACGACCCGATCGCCGATTCCACCCGCGGCATTCTCGACGGGCACATCGTGCTCGACCGCAGTCTCGCCGACGAGGGCCGCTACCCGCCGATCAATCCGCTCGCCTCGATCTCGCGACTGGCGCGCAAGGCCTGGACCGGCGAGCAGGAGAAACTCGTCTCACGCTTGAAGACGCTCATTCACCGTTTCGAGGAAACACGTGATCTTCGCCTTATCGGCGGCTATCGCCCCGGCAGCGATGCGGACCTCGACATGGCGATCAAGCAGGTCCCGGTGATCTATGAGGTCCTGAAACAGACGCCCGGCGAGCGGCCGGCCGCCGATGCCTATGCCGACCTGGCAAACGCACTCAAGGCCGCGCAAGGTGGTAACCAGCCGGCTGCGGCTTTAAGAACGAGAGGCTGATCGTGACAGATTTCGACGCTGACGAGCCTGTAGTGCCGCTGAAGCCCAGGGCCCGCAAACGGATATTCACGGCTGACCGTATCCTCGCCGCCACGGGTGTGGCGCTTGCCTGCGCTGCCGCCTTCTTCCCCTGGTATGTGTTCTTCAACGAAGAGAAATTCGGTATTAGGGTCGCCGACTGGGAGCGCACGCGCGATCTTCCCGAAGGACCGGGCCGCAACGTCTTCAGCGTCTCTCCCCTTGCCATGGTCGACAAGGATGACGAAGGCGGCGAATCGACCGCCACCCAAGTCGATCCGCTGGTGACAGCCACCGTATCGAAGCTTGGTGCGGAAGACGCCGCGGCCGATCTGATGCCCGAAGCCCAGCCCTTCCCGGGGCAGAGCGGCTTTCGCCTGCTGCATGTCGCCAACGGCCGTGCCCTTATCGAGGACACTTCGGGCATGTACATGGTTCGTGTCGGCTCGATCCTGCCGGACAACAGCCGGGTGGCGACGCTCGAGCAGCGCGAAGGCAAGTGGGTGATCGTCACATCGACGGGCGAGATCTACGAGAACAACTGATTCCCCATGCGTCCAGGCCGCGGTTCACGCTTTTTTGCCAGCCGTCTCCGCTTCATCGAGCGCCGCGATTACGTCGGCGTCTGATAGTTGGGGGAATTGCCGATAGCTGAAGCCGATCGCGCCGAGGGCACTCAGCCGCTCGAGCGCGACGACCTCGTCGACGTCCTCCTCCAGCATGTCCAAGGAATCCTTGGAGGCGACAGGCACGGCCAGCACGATCTTCGCCGGCTTCCGCGTCTTCAGCCCCTTGAGGGCGGCCCGAACGGTCGCACCGGTGGCAATGCCGTCATCCACGACGATTGCCACGCGGCCTTCGATCGGGACCGGTTTGCGTCCGCCGAGATAGAGCCTGTTGCGGCGATGGATCTCTTCAAGTTCGGCGCGGGCAACGGCGTCGAATTCAGCCTGCCCGACACCTGAAAAGCCGATCACGCTCTCGTTTCGGACGGTGATCGGTTTTTCCCCGTCGACGATCGCGCCCATGGCGAGTTCCGGCTGGCTGGGCAGGCCGATCTTGCGCACCAATAACAGGGTCATTGGCGCACCAAGACGCCGGGCGACCGGCAGCGCCACATCGACACCACCGCGCGGCAGGGCGATGACCACCACATCTTGCCCCCGGAACCGCTCCAGGGAGTCCGCAAGCCGCTCTCCAGCGTCGATTCGGTCCTTGAACGACATAAGCTCCGCATGCCTCCTCGTCGATTCTTGGCCTGAAATCCCGGACATTCCCTCCGCAAGTCCCACGCAAGTTTACGGTTCTAGGTTCGGGACAGAAAATGGCGGAGAAAAGTAATGCAGCCTATCCAGCTTTTCGAATTGGCAGGCAGACAGGCCGAGTGGCTATCTGTACGTCAGGAGGTCGTGGCGAGCAATATTGCCAACGCCAACACCCCGAAATACCTGGCCAAGGACATCACCCCTTTCAGCGCGGTTCTGGATACCACGGCCACTGTACAAATGGCGCGGACCAATCCCAATCACATGGCGCTGAGCGACCTCAGCGACTCTAATATCGCGGTCCGGGAAGCGAAACTCAACGACGAGATCGGCATGCAGGAATCCGGCAATTCGGTTTCGATTGCCGAGGAACTGACCAAGACCGGCGAAAT
>DBUL01000021.1:0-5722 GCA_002307905.1 Rhizobiaceae bacterium UBA1291 | reverse complement strand
GAGCCGGGCCATCCGGCCGCCGACGAGAACGGTGTCGTCAAGATGCCGAACGTCAACATCCTGATCGAGATGGGCGACATGCGGGAAGCGAACCGCACCTATGAAGCCAATCTCCAGACCGTCAAGCAGACGCGCGAACTGATTTCGCAGACCATTTCACTTCTGAAGGCCTCGCAATGATCGATCAAATCCAGAACGTCGGCTCGCTCTCCAAGGTCTCTGGCCTTGGCAGCTTTGCCACCGATGCCGTCTCCTCGACCACCACCACCGTCGGATCGACGCCGGGAAGCGCTAACGGTCTCAGCTTCGCCAGCGTGCTCGGCGACATGGCTTCCTCGACGATGCAGAACATCAAGCAGGCGGAGGTGACCTCCTTCGAGGGGATTACCGGAAAGGCCAATACGCGTGAGGTCGTCGATGCCGTCCTCGCGGCGGAACAGTCGCTGCAGACGGCGATTGCCCTGCGCGACAAAATTGTCTCGGCCTATCTCGAGATAACGAAGATGCAGATCTAGCGGATTTGAGGACGAACACATGAGAGCGCTCGCCATCGCAGCCACGGGCATGGATGCCCAGCAGACCAATCTTGAGGTCATTGCCAACAACATCGCCAACATTAACACGACCGGCTACAAGCGCGCGCGGGCCGAGTTTACCGATCTGCTCTACCAGACCGAGCGCGCCCAGGGCGTCCCGAACCGTGCCAACCAGGCCATCGTGCCCGAAGGCGCCAATATCGGTCTCGGCGTGCAGACTGCGGCCGTGCGTAACATCCACACGCAGGGTGAACTCGCGCAGACTTCGAACGAACTCGACCTGGCCCTCGTCGGCCGTGGCTGGTTCCAGATCGAATCGCCGGATGGTACGACGCTCTACAGCCGGGCCGGCGCATTCAACACCAATGCCGACGGTCAGTTGGTCACGATCGACGGTTATGCTGTTGTGCCTGGCATCACCGTTCCGCAGGATTCGAGCGAAGTCATCGTCTCGCGGTCCGGTCAGGTCCAGGTCCGCATCGGCAACAGCGCGGAATACACCGATGTCGGCCAGCTGACGATCGCCAACTTTGCCAATGAAGCCGGTCTGAAGCCGCTTGGCGACAATCTGTTCGCCGAGACGGCGGCGTCGGGCGAGGCGATCGTGGCTGCGCCGGAGGATCCTGGCTTCGCCTATATCAAGCAGGGCTACCTGGAATCGTCGAACGTCGATTCCGTCAAGGAAATCACCGACATGATCTCGGCTCAGCGGGCCTACGAGATGAACTCCAAGNNTGAAGTAAGGACGGAGGCAGGCAAACATGAGGTTTCGCCGGATGAAGAGACACCTGGCCAGCATGGCGGCCGTTATGGCTGCCACCGCTTCCCTGTGGGTCGCATCGGACGCCGCCTATGCGCAGGGCTTTGCGGTGGTGCCGACCCAGACGATCTACCCCGGCGAAGCCCTGTCGGTCACCCAACTCGAGGAGGTCGCGGTCACCAACCCGAACCTCGCCGGCGGCTATGCGCAGTCGATCGCGGAGGTCGATGGTATGATCTCCAAGCGCACGCTTTTGCCCGGCAGGACAATTCCTGTCGCAAGCCTCAGGCCGCCCTATGCGATCAACCGCGGCGCCAATATCCGGCTGACCTTCACCCTCGGCAGCATGACGATCTCCGCTTCCGGCACGCCGCTTTCTGACGCATCGGTCGGCGACGTCATCAGGGTCCGCAATCTTGATTCGGGCGTGATCGTCACCGGCACCGTGCTGGCGGACGGAACAGTACAGGTGATGGCGAAATGAAGACTTTCCGTTTGTCCAGGATCGCACTCGTCGTTCTTGCGGCGCTGCTCTGCCCTGTGATCGGTGTAGAGGCCGCTGGTTCGCGCATCAAGGACATCGCCTCGCTGCAGTCGGGACGGGACAACCAGCTGATCGGTTATGGCCTGATTGTCGGCCTGCAGGGCACAGGCGATGGCCTGCGCTCTTCGCCGTTCACCGAACAGTCCATGCGTGCCATGCTGCAGAACCTCGGTATCTCGACGCAGGGCGGCCAGTCTAATGCCAAGAACGTTGCCGCCGTCATGGTCACGGCGACGCTGCCGCCCTTTTCCAGCCCGGGCAGCCGCATCGATGCGACCGTGAGCTCGCTCGGCGACGCTACGTCGCTGCGTGGCGGTACGCTCGTCATGACCTCGCTCACCGGCGCCGACGGCCAGATCTATGCGGTCGCGCAAGGGNNCAGGCGGCCAATCTTCAGGAAGGCATCACCACCTCCGGCCGCGTGCCGAACGGTGCGATCATCGAGCGCGAACTGCCCTCCAAGTTCAAGGATTCGGTCAATCTCGTCCTGCAACTGCGCAATCCTGACTTCACCACCTCGATCCGCATCGCCGACACCGTCAACGCATTTGCCCAGGCAACGTTCGGCGCGCCGATTGCCGAGGCGCGCGACAGCCAGGAAGTAATCGTGCAGAAGCCCCGCACAGCCGATCTCGCCCGCCTGATGGCGGACATCGAAAACCTTATGGTCGAGACGGATTCGCCGGCGAAGGTCGTGATCAACGAGCGTACCGGCACGATCGTCATCGGTGCCGAGGTCCGGGTCTCGAAGGTTGCCGTCAGTTATGGAACGCTCACCGTCCAGGTCACCGAGACACCGCAGATCATCCAGCCCGAACCGTTTTCCCGCGGCCGCACCGCGGTCCAGGAACAAACCGACATCCTGGCGCAGAAGGAAGGCGGCAATGTCGCCATCGTCGAGGGTCCCGACCTGCGCACGCTCGTCAGCGGTCTCAACAATATCGGCGTCAAGCCAGACGGCGTCATAGCCATCCTTCAGGGCATCAAGTCGGCCGGCGCCCTGCAAGCGGAGCTCGTCCTGCAATGAAGTCAAGTCTGACCCCGNNCACGCTTCGCCTGCGCAACCTTGCCTTGGTCGCCGGCATCGCGGTCCTGCCGCTCGCCTCGGGTAGCGCTCAGGAACAGCAGGCCGTACTCGGTAGCGCCTCGCAAGCCGAGATCCAGCAATTCTGCACCAGCATTGCCGATCCGGCGCGCGACCAGCGCTACCTTTTGCAGAAGCAGGAGCTGGAGAAGCTTCAGGCTGATGTCGACCAGCGCATCGCCGTGCTTGAAGAGCGCCGCGCCGAATACGAGGATTGGCTGGGCCGCCGCAATGCCTTCATGAAGCAGGCCGAGGGCAATCTCGTCGAGATCTACAAGAAGATGAAGGCGGATGCCGCCGCGCCCCAGTTGCAGGAGGTCGATCCGATCCTGGCGGCGGCGATCATCATGAAGCTGCCGGCGCGCCAATCGAGTCTCATCCTCAGCGAAATGGAAGCCGAAAAGGCAGCCATGGTCGCGGCCATCATGTCGAGCGCCGCCGATCCATACACTTCCAAGGACCCGTCATGATCAAGCGTACCCCGGCTCTGCTGGCCGTGATTCTCCTCGCCGGATGCCAGAGCCAGACCCTGAAGGAAATCGGCAACGCACCGTCGATGAGTCCGATCGGCAGCGGCCTGCGCTACAGCCAGACGCCGCAGATGGCTCTCTACCCGAAACAGCCGCGGGCAATGGCGAGCGGCTATTCGTTGTGGAGCGACAGCCAGTCGGCGCTGTTCAAGGACGCTCGCGCCCTGAACGTGGGCGACATTCTGACCGTCAACATCCAGATCAACGACAAGGCATCGTTCGAGAACAAGACCGACCGAAGCCGGGTCAATTCAAGCGGTATGAACTGGTCGACCAGCGCCAATTTCTTCGGCTACAAGCCGCCGGAAACCAGCGGCGACCTTGGTTCAGGCTCCGACACCAGCACCAAGGGCAAGGGTGCGACGGAGCGCTCGGAAAAGCTGACGCTGCTCGTCGCAGCTGTCGTCACCGGCATTCTCGAGAACGGCAATCTCCTGATCAGTGGCTCGCAGGAAGTCCGCGTCAACCACGAGATCCGTATCCTCAACGTTGCCGGTATCGTTCGCCCGCAGGACGTCGATGCCGATAACACGATCTCTTACGAGCGTATCGCCGAAGCGCGCATCTCCTATGGTGGTCGCGGTCGCCTGACGGAAGTCCAGCAGCCACCGGTCGGCCAGCAGGTCGTCGACCTCTTCTCGCCGATCTGACGCGTAACCGGCAAGCTGGAAGGGACGGCAGGGCAGATGGAACAGGTCGAAGGCACAGAGACCAAGGGTAAGAAGGCAACCGTGATGCTGATCGCGGCGATTGCCATCCTGACGCTCGTTGGCGGGGGAGGAGGCTGGGTGATAGGCTCCATGCTTGCGCCGAAGATCACGGCGGTGGAGGACGCGAACAAGGCGGCCGCAGCCGAGAGGGCAGCCGGCACTCAGGGCGCGGGCAAGGCGGAAGAGGGGCTTGCCCGTATTTCCACCGAGGCGAACGGTATCGTCCAGCTTGAGCCGATCACCACCAATCTTGCCTATCCCACCGAGAACTGGATCCGTCTCGAAGTGGCGCTGCTTTTCAACGGCGCTCCCGACGTGAAAATCGCCGAAGACATTCACCAGGATATCCTGGCTTATCTCCGCACCGTCTCGCTGCAGCAGATCGAGGGGTCGCGCGGCTTCCAATATCTGAAGGATGACATCCAGGAGCGTGTTGACCTTCGCTCCGAAGGGCGCGTATCGAAGGTGATGTTCAGGACTTTTGTAATCGAATGATTCGATTCCTCCTTCTTGCCGCCGTCATGATGATGGTGCCGGGACTGGCCGTGGCGCAGCAATTGCCCACCGACCTGTTCAATACCCCTGTCGACGGTTCGGTCGCCGCCTGGATCATCCGCACCTTCGGCCTGCTCACGGTTCTGTCGGTCGCGCCGGGCATCCTCATCATGGTCACCAGCTTTCCACGCTTCGTGATCGCGTTCTCGATCCTGCGCTCCGGCATGGGGCTGGCCTCGACGCCGTCCAACATGATCCTGACCAGCCTTGCGCTGTTCATGACCTTCTATGTCATGGCGCCGACCATGGACCGTGCCTGGAGCGACGGCGTCCAGCCGTTGCTGGAAAACCGCATGACCGAAGCGGAGGCCGTTCAGGCAATCGCCGAGCCTTTCCGCACCTTCATGGCCGCCAATACCCGCGACAAGGACCTGAAGCTCTTCGTTGACATCGCCAATGAGCGCGGCCAAACCCCGGTGGTCGACGAAAAAGTCGATTACCGCGTACTCGTTCCGGCCTTCATGTTGTCTGAGATTCGCCGCGGCTTCGAGATTGGCTTCCTGATCGTCCTGCCCTTCCTGGTCATCGACATGGTGGTCGCGACGATCACCATGGCCATGGGCATGATGATGCTGCCGCCGACCTCGATCTCGCTGCCGTTCAAGATCCTGTTCTTCGTCCTCATCGACGGCTGGAACCTGCTTGTCGGCAGCCTGGTGCGCTCCTTCGCCTGAAGCGGCGAAGTCGTGCTTCGTTAACCATTATCTCCTTGTTTACCATAGACTTTGCAATGCGCTCCCGCGCNNAAGATTTGGCTGCGACCTTGGTCCTCGCACGACGGGTCTGGTAACAACAAAGAATACCAAATGGCATGATGCCGCACCGTCGCTGACCGGTTTTTTACACACCGGTATGTCCCCATTCGTATCTTGTTTTAAGGGACAAATTAATGTCGAGCATTCTCACCAACACCAACGCAATGGCGGCTCTTTCCACGCTGCGTTCGATCTCCTCCAGCATGGAAGACACGCAGTCGCGTATCTCCTCGGGCCTGCGCGTCGGT
>DBUL01000017.1 GCA_002307905.1 Rhizobiaceae bacterium UBA1291 | reverse complement strand
GGGCGACGGCTCTTTGGTTCCCCCCGCCAGCGTCTTTCCGGAGGGGGGGCCCGCCGATGCGCTGGCGCTCGGCCGCGCCCGCCAGGAAATCAAGCCGGAACGGGCCAAGGCGATCCGCGCTCGCAACGAAGCAATCAAGGCATCTCGCAGCGCGAAATCCTGATTGCTGCAGTTGCGTAACGCGGCGAAACGGAATGTGACCGGCGCGCGCATTGCGCAAATCGGCAAAACCATTAGGACTGGCGCCAGGATGAAGCCAGACGGAGATTTCTATGTGCGGCATTGTCGGTATTGTCGGTAACCAACCGGTGGCGGGTCGCCTGGTTGATGCGCTGAGGCGGCTCGAATATCGGGGCTATGATTCCGCAGGGGTCGCCACGATTCACGACGGTGTGATGGATCGCCGCCGCGCCGAGGGCAAGCTGTTCAACCTGGAAAAGAAGCTCGACGCCGAGCCGCTCGCAGGCACGATCGGCATTGCCCACACCCGCTGGGCGACCCATGGCGTGCCGAACGAGACGAACGCCCATCCGCATTTCGTCGACGGCGTTGCCGTCGTCCACAACGGCATCATCGAGAACTTCTCCGAGTTGCGCGACGAGTTGACGGCCGAAGGTGCCGTCTTCACCACCCAGACCGACACCGAGATCGTCGCCCAGCTGATCGCCAAGTACCGCCGCAAGGGCCTCGACAATCGCGCCGCCATGCTCGCCATGCTGAACCATGTCAAGGGCGCCTATGCGCTGGTGGTGATGTTCGCCGACGATCCGGACACCATCATGGCGGCCCGCTTCGGGCCTCCGCTCGCCGTCGGCTTCGGCAAGGGCGAGATGTTCCTCGGCTCGGACGCGATTGCGCTGGCACCTTTCACCAACGAGATCGCCTATCTGGTCGACGGCGACTGCGCCATCATTCACCGCAATGGCGCGGAGATCATCGATTTTTCCGGCAATCCGGTCGAGCGCGCGCACCAGATCTCCCAGGCGACCGCCTTCGTGGTCGACAAGGGCAATCACCGCCATTTCATGGAAAAGGAAATCTACGAGCAGCCGGAGGTCATCTCGCACGCGCTGTCGCATTATGTCGATTTCCATAGCCATACGGTGAAGCCGATCGACGAAGCGATCGATTTCAAGTCCTTGCGCGGCCTTGCCATCTCCGCCTGCGGCACCGCCTATCTCGCCGGCCTGGTCGGCAAGTACTGGTTCGAGCGCTATGCGCGCCTGCCGGTCGAAATCGACGTCGCGTCCGAGTTCCGCTACCGCGAAATGCCGCTTTCCAAGGACCAGGCGGCCCTGTTCATCTCGCAATCGGGCGAGACCGCCGACACGCTCGCTTCGCTGCGCTACTGCCATGACGAAGGCCTGAAGATCGGCGCCATCGTCAACGTCAAGGAATCGACCATCGCCCGCGAGGCCGATGCCGTCTTCCCGATCCTTGCCGGCCCGGAGATCGGCGTTGCCTCGACCAAGGCGTTCACCTGCCAGCTCGCCGTCCTCGCTTCGCTGGCGATCGGCGCCGGCAAGGCACGCGGAACGCTCTCGGCCCACGAGGAGAAGCAGCTGGTCAAGAGCCTGGCGGAAATGCCGCGCATCATGAGCCAGGTGCTGAATGCCATCCAGCCGCAGATGGAAGCGCTGGCGCGCGACCTGTCGAAGTACAAGGACGTGCTCTATCTCGGCCGCGGCACCAGCTATCCGCTGGCCATGGAAGGCGCGCTGAAGCTCAAGGAAATCTCCTACATTCACGCCGAAGGCTATGCCGCCGGCGAGCTGAAGCACGGCCCGATCGCGCTGATCGACGAGAACATGCCGGTCATCGTCATTGCCCCGCACGACCGCTTCTTCGAAAAGACCGTTTCGAACATGCAGGAAGTGGCGGCCCGTGGCGGCCGGATCATCTTCATCACCGACGAGAAGGGGGCCGCCGCCTCCAAGCTCGAGACCATGGCGACCATCATCCTGCCGAATGTCGCGGAAATCATCGCGCCGATGGTGTTCTCGCTGCCGATCCAGTTGCTCGCCTATCACACCGCCGTGTTCATGGGCACCGACGTCGACCAGCCGCGCAATCTGGCAAAGTCGGTGACCGTCGAATGAGGATCCGGCCGGAAGCGCCCGGGGACGAAGCCGCCATCGGCTCGCTCACGGCGGCTGCCTTTGCCGGCCATCCCTACAGCGACGACTCGGAGCCGCTGATCATCGAGCGCCTGCGGCGCCTCGGCAAGCTCACGCTTTCGCTGGTTGCCGAGGACGAAGGCCAGATCATCGGCCATGTTGCCTTCTCGCCGGTGACGCTGTCGGGCGGTGAGGGCGGCTGGTACGGTGTCGGGCCGATTTCGGTGGCGCCCGGCCGGCAGAGAAGCGGGATCGGCTCGGCGCTGATGCGCGAGGGCCTGGCAAGACTGGAGGCGCAAGGCGCTTCGGGCTTCGCCCTGGTCGGGGAACCAGCCTACTACAACCGGTTCGGTTTTGCCGCCCGGCCGGAGCTTGCGACGACGGGTGTTCCGCCCGAATATTTCCTCGTCCTGCCCTTGCACGGTGAAGTCCCGTCGGGCATGGTCGCGTTCCATCCGGCTTTCTTCGGCGATGCAGCATAACGGCGAGACGATGAACGACAGCCCCGAGCGAATTTCGCTGGCGACGCGCATCCGGAACAATTTCCTCACGGGATTGATCATCTGCGCGCCGGTCGCCATCACCATATGGCTGACCTGGTCCTTCATCGACTGGGCCGACAGCTGGGTGAAGCCTTACATTCCCAACCGCTACAATCCGGAGAGCTATCTCCAGTTCGCCATTCCCGGCTTCGGCCTGCTGATCGCGGTCACGACGATCGCGCTGATCGGCTTTCTCGGCAAGAACCTGATCGGCCGCTCGATCGTCGATTTCGGCGAGCGCATCTTTCATCGCACGCCGTTGGTGCGCACGCTCTACAAGAGCCTCAAGCAGATCTTCGAATCGGTGCTGAAGGACCAGTCCTCGTCCTTCAAGAAGGTCGGGCTGATGGAATTCCCGTCGCCGGGCGTCTGGGCGCTGGTGTTCATCGCCACGGAGGCCAAGGGCGAGATCGCCGCTAAGCTCAACGAGGACGGCGTCGAGATGGTCGCGGTCTTTCTCCCGCCGACCCCCGTTCCGACGGCCGGCTTCCTGCTGTTCGTGCCGCGCGACAAGCTGAAGGTGCTCGACATGAGCCCGGAGGAGGCGGCCAAGATGCTGTTCTCCGGCGGCCTCGTCATGCCCGACTACAAGCCCCCGGCGCTTCCCGACGCCACCGTCTGATACGACGCTCGGGCCTGCGCCTTGTTGCGCAGACTGTAACTTTGCCCCATGCCTGTTCCCGCCCCGTCCTGCCGAATCCGGTTGATCAACATGGGTCTGGTTCTTGTGGCCGACAATCAAGGCGTGTCCCGTCAATCGGAGACCGTATGGGACGTGCGGTGATTTCTTGCTTATCCGCAAGCAATGTCGAAAATTCGACAATTCCGCATGGATCCGAGAGGATTTTCATAAATCTTAAACCCTCTCCTATGAAAATTCAAACATCAGGGATTTTTTGCAACGCATTGAAACAACAATGTTTCATCCGTAAATTGAATTGGATTCCTGCGCTGCAACGACAGGTGTCGTCATCGACGCCATTGGGTCATCTAGAGGGATTCAAATCTATGTTCGGACTGTTCTCCGGCGCTGACAAAGCGAAGTTGAGTGCGATTGATATGGTGAGCGCCAATATCATGATCGCGGATGAGAAGCTCAATATTACGTACCTGAATGCGGCGACCAGAGAGCTTCTGAAAGAGGCGGAAAGCGATCTGAAGAAAGAGCTGCCACGGTTTAGCATGTCGACGCTGGTCGGTTCGAACATCGATATTTTTCACAAGAATCCGTCCCATCAGCGGAACATGCTTGCAGCACTGAAGACCCAGCACAAGGCGACCATTTCGGTGGGCCAGCGAGTTTTCGACCTTATTGTCACACCTTTGGCAGACGGTCCGAAGATCTCCGGATTCGTAGTCGAATGGGCAGATGCGAAGGTGCGTCTGATGAACGTCGACTACCAAGGCCAGATCGAGGCTCTTGGACGCGTACAGGCAGTGATCGAATTCACCCCCGCAGGTGAGGTGTTGAAAGCCAATCAGAATTTTTGCGATGTGCTTGGCTACCGGCTGGAGGAAATCGCCGGACAGCATCACAGCATGTTCGTTGACAAGGCCTATGCGGCGTCTCCCGATTACCAGCAGTTCTGGGAGCAGTTGCGGTCCGGAAAGTTCCAGGCAGCTGAGTTCGTCCGCCATGGCAAGGGTGGAAAGCGGGTGGTTATCAACGCCTCCTACAATCCCATTTCGACGAAAAGGGTAGGGTCATAAAGGTCGTGAAGTTTGCGACCGACGTGACTGCACGCGTTGAAAACGTCGATCAGCTGGCCGGTGCGCTTCAAGCGCTTTCGGAAGGCGATCTGACGCAGACCATCACGACGCCTTTCCTGCCCTCGCTGGAAAAACTGAAAGTGGACTTCAACGAGGCTTCTGCCAAGCTTCGTGTCACGTTGCAGATGATCTCGCAGAATGCGCAAACCATTGCTGCGGCCTCGCAGGAGATCCAATCGGCCTCGAATGATCTTTCCAGGCGCACCGAGCAACAGGCTGCATCGGTCGAGGAGACGGCCGCCGCACTCGAAGAAATCACGACGACAGTCAGCGATTCCAGTCACCGCGCCCAGGAGGCCGGCCAACTGGTGCGTAAGACGAAGGACAATGCCGAGCATTCCGGCAAGGTCGTCGGCCAGGCCGTTGAGGCGATGGGCAAGATCGAGCAGTCCGCCAGCGAAATCGCCAACATCATTGGCGTGATCGACGAAATCGCCTTCCAGACCAATCTCCTGGCGCTCAATGCCGGGGTTGAGGCGGCGCGCGCCGGCGATGCAGGGAAAGGATTTGCCGTCGTTGCCCAGGAGGTTCGCGAGCTGGCCCAGCGCTCGGCCAAGGCGGCGAAAGAAATCAACGAATTGATCAATACCTCCAACGATCACGTGAAAAGCGGGGTGGCATTGGTCGGCGATACGGGCAAGGCGCTGCAGGAGATCGTTCACCAGGTTGTTCAGGTGGATGGCAATGTCGGCGCCATCGTCGAGGCCTCTCGCGAACAGGCCACCGGGCTCAAGGAAATCAACACGGCCGTCAACACCATGGACCAGGGCACGCAGCAGAATGCGGCGATGGTGGAGGAAACGACTGCGGCGGCCCATAGCCTGGCCAAGGAAGCGGAGCAATTGTTCCAGCTCCTGGCGCAGTTCAATCTCGGGGCGCCGAACAACGCACATCGCGCGGCTCCCACGGCGGCCCGGCAGCATTCTCGGCCCTTGCCCCAGTCGGTGCCCCAGAAGGCTGCAAAGACCGCCCATGCCTTCCAAGGCAATGCAGCGCTCAAGGGCACTGACAGCTGGGAAGAGTTCTGAGCGATACGGTTGACTGCCCCTTCGGTTGGGTCCGCTTGATGGCAGTCTGGCGCCATGGTGTCACTTGCAGCGGAGAGCAGATGTTGCACTCATGGGCGAAATTGTCTGCGGCCATGACATAGGGCATGGTTTCACGGCCAATCAACAAAGTCGGGCTGGCGTACGATCCGCCAGCCTGATCCGCGACTGGAAATACCGGTTGGATGGCGCCGGATGGGCAATCGCAACCATAGTCGTCTCCAACGATCTCTTCGACCGAAGACCATCAGATCCTTCAGCGCGCCGGTATCCATCGAGTCTATCGATCGTAAACCGTATCACCCGGCCCTGAGGAACCGGATCGCCTCGTCGCGGCGATGCAGGTAGAGCAGGGTCCGTACGGCCTCGCCACGCGGGCTCATGAGGTCCGGATCGCGCTCCAGCAGGTAGGCTGCATCCTTGCGGGCGATTTCCAGCAGGTCGGCATGGGCCTCGAGGCTGGCGATGCGGAAACCCGGCGTGCCGGACTGTCGCGTTCCCAGCAATTCGCCTTCGCCGCGCAGCTTCAGGTCCTCCTCGGCGATCAGGAAGCCGTCCTCGCTGTCGCGCAGGATCGACAGGCGCGCCTTGCCGGTCTCGCCTAGCGGTCCCTTGTAGAGCAGGATGCAGGAGGATGCCTCGTCGCCGCGCCCGACGCGGCCGCGCAACTGGTGCAGCTGGGCAAGGCCGAAGCGCTCGGCATGCTCGATCACCATGATCGTCGCGTCCGGCACGTCGACGCCGACCTCGACGACGGTGGTAGCGACGAGGAGCCGCGTCTCGCCGTTCTTGAAGGCGAGCATGGCCGCATCCTTCTCCAGTCCGCTCATCCGGCCGTGCACAAGGCCGATCGGCGCGCCGATCGCCTTTTCGAGAACGGCAAAGCGCTCTTCGGCCGACATCAGTTCGGACACGTCGCATTCCTCGACCAGCGGGCAGATCCAGTAGGCCTTCTTACCGTCGGCGACGGCGGCGCGCAGCCGTTCGACGATCTCGCCGGTGCGCTCGCTCGGCACTGTCACGGTCTGGATCGGCTTTCGCCCGGCCGGTTTCTCGGTGAGCTTGGAGACGTCCATGTCGCCGAAGGCGGCTAGCACCAGG
>DBUL01000251.1 GCA_002307905.1 Rhizobiaceae bacterium UBA1291 | reverse complement strand
CCGAGCAGGCCCTGGCCGAGCTGGACAGCTGCCCCCAGGGGCTGACTGCCGCGCAGGCCGCGCAGCGCCTGGCCCAGCACGGACCCAATTGCCTGCAGGCGGCCCCCCGGCGCAGTGCCTGGCTGCGCCTGCTGCTGCAGTTCCACAACGTGCTGCTGTACGTCATGCTGGCCGCAGCGGTGGTCACGGCCTTCCTCGGACACTGGGTGGACACCGGTGTGCTGCTGGCGGCGGTGCTGGTCAATGCCGCCATCGGTTTTGTGCAGGAGGGCAAGGCCGAATCGGCGCTGGATGCCATCCGCGCCATGCTGTCGCCGCATGCCGTGGTGCTGCGCGATGGCCAGCGCCAGGAGATCGACGCGGCAGACCTGGTGCCTGGCGATGTGGTGCTGCTGGCCTCGGGCGACCGCGTGCCGGCCGACCTGCGGCTGCTGCAGGTCAAGGAGTTGCGCTGCGATGAATCCGCGCTCACCGGCGAGTCCGTGCCGGTGGACAAGCACATAGGGGGTGTGCCCGCCGAGTCCCCTCTGGGGGACCGCCGTGGCATGGCCTATGCCGGCACCCTGGTCACCTATGGCCAGGCCACCGGCCTGGTGGTGGCCACGGCACGCGACACCGAGATCGGCCGCATCGACCGCCTGCTGGCCGATGTGGCCAGCACCAGCACCCCCTTGCTGCGCCAGATCGACCATTTCGGCCACCGGCTGGCCGGGGTCATCCTGGGGCTGGCGGCGCTCACCTTTGTCCTGGGGGTCTGGCTGCGCGGGCACCCGGCGGCCGACATGTTCATGCTGGTGGTGGCGTTGGTGGCCTCGGCCATCCCCGAGGGGCTGCCGGCCATCATGACCATCACCTTGGCGCTGGGCGTTCAGCGCATGGCCCGGCGCCAGGCCATCGTGCGCCGCCTGCCGGCGGTGGAGACCCTGGGATCGGTCACGGTGATCTGCTCGGACAAGACCGGCACGCTGACGCGCTCCGAGATGACGATCGAGCGGATCATGACCGCATCGGGCGGCAGCCGTGTCACGGGCGTCGGCTATGAGCCGCTGGGCCGCCTGGAGACCAAGGGCGGTGTAGCGCCGGAAGGAGCGCTTCTCGCCGAGCAGATCGTCGTCCTGAGCGGAGGCAGCCTAGCCGGTAATGCCGGCCTCAGGGAGACAGAAGACGGAGCCTGGGAAATCCAGGGGGATCCCACCGAAGCCGCGTTTCTTGTGGCTGAGCGCAAGCTCGGCGTCGAAGACCGCCGCCAGCGACGCTTCGAGCGTCTCGGAGAAATCCCATTCAGCTCCGAACGCAAGATGATGTCGACCATCGAGCGCGACCACGAGCATGGCGGCGAAAGTATCCTCATCACCAAGGGCGCACCCGACGTGCTGATGGGGCATTGCAATCGCATCCGGGTTGGCATGGACGTGGTCCCTTTCGACGAGGTGCAGCGTGCACACGCGCATGCCGATGTCGAACGCCTATCGGACGAGGCGTTGCGCACCCTGGCGGTCGCCTATCGGCCACTGGGAGCCGACGAAGACCCGCAAGCCAGCGAGAAACTCGAGCACGACCTGATTTTCGTCGGCACCGTCGGCATCATCGACCCACCGCGCGAAGAAGCTGCGGTCGCGATTGCGGCGGCTCGCCGGGCCGGCATCCGAGTCATGATGATCACCGGCGACCATCCACGCACCGCGTCGCGCATCGCCGCTCTGCTAGGCATCGTCGAGAACGGAAAGAAGGCACTGACCGGGGCCGAACTGGACGCCATGGACGATGCTGGTTTCGCGGCCGCGGTTCGCACGACATCGGTCTATGCCCGCGTGGCACCCGTGCACAAGCTGCGCATCGTCGATGCGCTGCAAGCCCACGGCAATGTGGTGGCGATGACCGGCGACGGCGTCAATGACGCCCCAGCGTTGAAGGCAGCCGATATCGGCATCGCCATGGGGATCACCGGGACCGAAGTCACCAAGGAGGCGGCCAAGATGATCCTGGCCGACGACAATTTCGCCACCATTGTCGAAGCGGTGCGCGAAGGGCGCGCCATCTTCGACAATATCCGCAAGTTCCTCCGTTATTTGCTGTCTTCCAATATGGGGGAGGTTCTGACCGTGTTCCTTGGCGTCGTCGGGGCTGGCGTGATCGGGCTAGGTGGCGGCGGCGAGTTGGTGCTGCCGTTGCTAGCCACCCAGATCCTTTGGATCAATCTGGCCACCGATTCCGGTCCCGCGCTTGCGATGGGCATCGATCCGGAAACCGACGATGTGATGGCGCGTCCGCCGCGCAAGGCAAACGAGCGCGCCATCGACGGGCGCATGTGGCGCGGCGTGATCGCTATCGGTCTCGTAATGGCGCTGGCGACGCTTCTCACGATCGATCTCTACCTGCCCGGCGGGCTGGTCGAGGGCGCGCAGAGTCTCGATCAGGCCCGCACCGCCGGGTTCACCGTGCTGGTCCTTGCCCAATTGTTCAATTGCTTCAATGCGCGTTCCGAAACCACCAGCGCCTTCAGCCATTTGTTCATGAACCGGTGGCTGTGGGCAGCGATTGGCCTGTCATTCCTGCTCCAGGTTGCGGTCGTCAATTTCGCCCCGCTCAACGTGGCGTTCGGAACAGTCCCACTGCCGCTCGAACAGTGGCTGGTCTGCGTCGCTATGGGCAGCAACGTCCTTTGGTTCAGCGAGATCCGAAAGTGGACGCTGCGGCGGTGGAGCAGGTGAATCGAGATGAAATCTTCATGAACTGTGAGACACCAGGACACGGAACGCCCTGACGATCCGCTCCGACGCCAACCATCGGTCGCGTCGGTGGCGGCGAGCGGTCGTTCTTGGCGCCATGACGGGCTCCTGTCCACTACAATCCACCCGAGGCTGGAGCACCTGAGCGAGCGCGAACGTCAGGTTCTCTCAGGTATGGTTGCAGGACGGCCGAACAAGTCGATCGCATATGACCTCGAAATCAGCCCCAGGACGGTCGAGGTGCATCGCGCGAACGTGATGGCCAAGATGCAGGCGAAAAGCCTACCTGGTTCGGATGGGGCTGGCAGCGTGATTCAGGCCCGACCAGATCGCCTGAATGTTTAACCTGGCGCAAGGCGCGTACTCGCCGTTGGTGTTTGATACGAGCGACTAACGGGAAATGTCCCGTTTGAATTCTCGGCGCGGCGACGCGGTTTCGCTAACCGGTGCGCTGCATTTCTACCCATCGAAGTGGCGCACCGAATAGTTGAGCAAGCTCTGGCTCACTAGACAGGAGCATTCAATGACCCGCAATGAAGATCATGAAACATTAGGAAGGATTTGGGACGGCGACGGTGCCAAGCCGCACGATGCAGCCGTCCAGCGAGCGTTGGTCGAGGTACGGCAAGAAATAATGCGTTTTCTTGAAAATCGGCTCCGCGACCGGGACGAGGCGGAGGAAGTGCTTCAACGGTTCTCCTTACGCGCCCTGGAGCAGTCATTTCAGCTTCGCGACGTACGTACTGTGCGTGGCTGGTTGGGGAGGATTCTTGCGACGACTATCGTCGACCATCAGCGAGACCAGATAAGGCGTCGCAAGCGCGAAACAGAGGTCGATCCCGACAGTTTAGAGAACCACTCCGCCGAGTCCGACCTAGGGCTTGAGGCAACCATTTGCAATTGTTTGTACCGCTTATTGCCTACGATTAAGCCGGAATATGCGGACATCATTTGGCGCGCGGACATTCTCGGCGAGCCACGCGATCGGCTTGCCGCAAGCCTTGGAACCTCGCTGAACAACATCACCGTCCGGTTGCACCGAGGCCGTCGCGCGCTTCGCAAGCGCCTAGAGGAGATGTGCCGGACCTGTCCCATCCACGGTTTTCTCGATTGCTACTGCGAGAAGGCGGTGCAGATCGCCGCAGCACGTGCTGCCATTTTAAATTACGAGAAGTCACCAAGAGATGTATAGCGACCCGTTCTTTAGGATCGCCGAAAGCGTTGTCATACAGGAAAGAAACAGGTGATCTGTCGTCGCAGTGCATGGAGCAGTCTTTTACGGCTGGCTAGGTCGCTGGGTGGACGCATGATGGGTTCTCGCTTCACACTCATTCTCCTGCTGGTCGCTTTTCTCAACGCTCTCTGCTTTCCGCTCATCACGCTCGGCCTGACACACGTCTCGCATATGACTTTCGCGACACTCAGGGCTGTTTTGGCAGGCTTGGTTTTGGGCGTGGTCGCAATAATGCTTCGGCGGCCCATTCCAACTGATTTCCGATCGTGGATTGCTCTCGCGTTCATTGGCCTTGGAGCCACCACATCGGCCTATTTCGGGATGTTCCACGCTGCTGAATTTGTTTCGCCAGGGCTCGCGACTGTCATTGCCAACTGTCAGCCCCTGATCGCGGCCGCGCTAGCATTTGCATTCCTCTCGGAGCGGTTGCGACCCGCACAATACGTTGGATTGGCGATCGGGTTCCTCGGGATCGTCGTCGTTGCCTTGCCTCAGCTCGACATCAAGCAAGGCTTCGATGGCGTGATAGGACCGGCCTTCATCGTCTTGGCAGCCGCTGGCCTCGCCGTTAGCAATGTCCTGATGAAAGGTGTCAGAAACCGAATTGACCCTTTGGTCGCAATGTCGGCGCAGCTTCTCCTCGGAGCAATCCCTCTGGCAGTTATGGCGTTGGCGCTGGAACAGCCATTTAAGATACACCTTTCGTCCGACTTCGTGTTCTCATTGATCGTTCTGGCCCTTCCCGGAACAGCCTTGGCGTACTGGCTCTGGTTTTGGGTGCTCGATCGCGTTCCGCTCAGCCAGGCGAATGCATTCACCCTCCTGACGCCGGTCTTCGCCCTGCTGCTCGGTATCGGCTTTTTCGGCGAGCAGTTCGGGCCCTCGCTGGCATTCGGTCTGGTCTTGACGGCGATCGGCCTCGTGATCGTGGAGCGCTATGGCGGATCCTGATTGGTTCGAAGGGGGCGTTCAGGTGATCGTCACTCAAACCATGACATCGCGGTTTGCGCGTCAACCCCGGCTACCTCGATCAGTCGATCAGGATCGAGTATTCGGAGACGCCGATAGTGGAAATGCACGATTTTGTCTTTGCGCAACGTGCTTAGAACACGGTTCACGTGAACGAAGGTAAGGCCCGTGGCGTCCCCGATCTGTTCCTGTGTAAGAGGGATTGCCATCTCCTCAATATGGTTGCCGGGCCATTGGGCCCGATGCCGCGTGAACAGTTCAAGGAGAAGGTACGCNNCTCGTCATATGGTCATAGGCTACACTAATGTCACGGGCCAGTTTGCTCGCGAGCCGCATGCTGACCTCGGGATCGTCCTTCAAAACGGTTGTTAGCATAGTGTTCGGGATGACAGAAACAACCACTTCCGTCAGGGCCTGCGCCCCGTAGCTGATTTTAGCCCCGTTTGAAGTCGGCACTCCCATGACCGCTCCTGGTAGCGCGAAATGGACAATCTGCCGCCTGCCATCTTCAAGCAGTGTGTAGATCGCTACCCAGCCGGACAGAAGGTTGAAGATCGACTTGCTTGTCTCGCCGAAGCGGAACAGGTCCCGCCCAACCGGCATCCTGCGATCTCCCGTTCGAAAACGCGGGAGAAGCCGGTAGGCATCCGTCGATGGCGGTAATCCTATCACCGGAGCCCAAGCCTCGCTGTCGGCTCCGTCTTTCGGGCACTTTGGACGCCTGCTCAAATCATCAAGCGGACCGCCCGAAGGGCGTGCAGCTTCCTGTGCCGTAAGTCCTTGAAACAATGGTCTACTCCGTCCACGTTGGAACTATCTCATCGGTCGCGGCAGGAGCGACCCGGTTACCTCATTTTGTAAGGACGCTCGATGCCAGCTTTTATTACAGTCGCCGGGCGTAATCCCGCTCCGATGGCTGTTTCCGCAACCAGTTACTCGTGCTGATGAAATCCTCGCTCCGTCACAACGGCGCCGTGGTCGCGCTTAACCGCCGCAGCTTCTGCGGAACAGCATACAGAACAAGCACCCGCGCCTTCGTCAGAACACCGAGGAAAAACTAGATGCGATGGGATCGTGGGACCGGAGGATCTTGGCCAAGTATGATTGACCGGAGGCAATCGTCGCTAAGAGCGGGGATGGTCGAAGATTCACCTAGTCTCCAGGTGAACTCGGTTCGGTGCCCGGCTATGAGCACTTGGCATGGCGAACATACTACCATGCAGCATATCCGTTGGGATGCGCAGTCATTCGGGGGCAATGGCGCGGCGAATTCGGGACTTAGGGCCATGTGACGCTGGGAGATCGACTGAGCCGGCGCGAAACTTCCCTCATGCGCGAAGGCCAGCTTCCCCTGCATGAAGAAGGAAACCGTGCAAACAACCAGCAATGCCAGTAGCTTGAGCATGTTCACTTACCCGCCGCCTCCTGACTGTTTCGCCCAACTCCCGTATTTGCACGGCAGTATTCCATCCCGTCGCATGTCATGCAACGTCGCACCATCGCACATATTAATTATGACACTTTGACGGGGATCAAAGAGATCGCGAGGCGGCTGGGGCTGAGCAACCAACATTGATCGCGAAGCAAATTGCAAATTGGCGGCAACGATGGTTGGGAGCGCACTTGATCGAGATTAAAGTGCGTCGCGTCCAGACTAATCATAATTATATGAAAAGTGGGAGAAATGAGCGGTGTTTCACGAGCCACGAATGGTATCGACAGCCTCGCCCGCGTTTGATCTAAAGCGTTCCGTAGCCCTGCTGGTCTCTCGCAGCCAAAGAAGGGCTGTGCTAAGTCCCTTCTTCGCCAAAAGCGATGGCTTGCTCGTCGTCGACCCAGCGTCACGTAAGCGGCGGTTCCGTTCAAACGCAGCCAGAACGAACGAGTCAACCTGCGACTTGATCCTTGCCAGCGGGTCAATTCGATTGATCTGCGGATATGTCGGAGCATCCGAGCGCGACAAGCTCTGCGCGGCCGGGGTCGACGTCCGGATCGGTTCCTGTGCCCGAAAGGTTAGCGATCTTGTTACCTCTTTTGAGACTCTACCGCCAGCCTGACGGCGGTTAGAATGCGCGGCGGGGATTAGCTTCCACTTGAATGCATTCGGCTCTTTAAGCGAGATCAGGACCCCCGACAGTTACGGCGAGCGCCGGCTCGCGGTTGATGATGTGAAGGCTCGTTTCAATGTGTTGACAGGCTGATTGGCACTGTCATGTCGGCATCCTCTGTGGTCCCCGTCAACGCGGCAAGCTCCGCCTCGTCGAGGGTTTCCTTCTCCAGCAGTCTACGGGCCGTGCGCTCCAAAAGGTCTCGACGCTCCTTGAGCAAACGGATCGTTCGCTCGAACGCGCCATCGATGATCGCGCGCACCTCCCCGTCGATTGCGTCGGCTGTCGCCTCGCCATAGTCGCGAGGCTGAGGATAGGCTGCCATCTGGTTTGGTGTCAGGAAGGAGCGCTGATCCTTCTCCAGGGCGACATGACCCAGCTTTTCCGACATCCCGTAGCGCATGATCATGGCGCGTGCGATGTCCGTGACCTTGGCAAGGTCGTCGGCCGCTCCCGTGGAAAGATGATCGAAGACGATCTTCTCGGCCGCCCGGCCGCCGAGCAGAACCGCCATCTTGTTCTCGAGTTCCTCTCTGGTCATCAGAAAGCGATCCTCGGTCGGGCGCTGGATGGTGTAGCCGAGCGCCCCGATCCCGCGCGGGATGATCGACACCTTNNGGTTGGCCAGATCGGCGCCGGTGAAGCCCGGGGTCAGCGCCGCGACCTTTTCGGCATCGACATCCTCAGCAAGCCTCGCCTTGCGCATGTGGACGTGCAGGATCTGGATGCGGCCCTGCTTGTCCGGCCGGTCGACCAGCACCTGCCGGTCGAAGCGGCCGGCGCGCAGGAGGGCCGGGTCGAGGATTTCCGGCCGGTTGGTGGCCGCCAGCAGCACCACACCGACGGTGGGATCGAAGCCGTCCAACTCGACCAGAAGTTGGTTGAGCGTCTGTTCCTTCTCGTCGTGGCCGCCCATCATCGGGCCGGCGCCGCGCGCGCGGCCGAGCGCGTCCAACTCGTCGATGAAGATGATGGCAGGAGCCTTGGCGCGGGCCTGCTCGAAGAGATCGCGGACACGCGCGGCCCCTACGCCCACGAACATTTCCACGAATTCCGAACCCGAGATCGAGAAGAACGGCACTTGTGCCTCGCCGGCAACGGCCCTTGCGATCAGGGTCTTGCCAGTGCCGGGGGGGCCGACCAGCAGCACGCCCTTCGGCATGCGTCCGCCGAGCCGGCCGTATTCATCCGGGTTCTTCAGGAAGTTGACAATCTCCTGCAACTCGTCCTTGGCCTCGTCGACGCCGGCCACGTCGTCAAACGTCACCTTGATGTCTGTCTCAACATAGACCTTCGCCTTGCTCTTGCCGATCTGCATCAGGCCGCCGCCGACACCACCCCCCATCCGTCTCATGAGGAACACCCAGACGCCGATGAACAGCGCCATCGGAACGATCCATGAGAGCAGGTCACGCAGGAACGTACTCTCGATCTGCCCGGTGACGACTACGTCGTTCTGGCGGAGCTGCTCGGCGAAGTCGGGTTCGACACGCGTCGTAATGAAACGGGTCTGTCCACTCTCCAGTGCTTGCCGGAAGCTTCCCTGGACGTAGCGATCAGAAACCTGCACTTCGGCGATTCTACCCGCCTGAAGGTGGCTTTCGAACTCACTATAGGGAATCTCAGCGACCTGGCTCGCGATCGTAAACAAATATTGAAAAAGCATCAGGCCGGCGAACGCCGCGAACCAGTACCAGATGTTGAACTGTGTCTTGGTGTTCATCTCATTATCATTCTGACTAGGTAACGAAACCCACCGGCCCCGCGCTCCAACTACAGCGCCCATGGCCACTATTACGTTCCTGTGCTCTTCATTTTGACGAAATCTGTACGCGAACTAGGTAGCTGATGGCGCTGAGCCGAAGATTGATCTGGGTTAAAGTTTGCCGCCGCTTTGGCGCCAGTCACACCAAACGTCATCCCCGTCCGGCCGCGGCGGTCTCCGGCCACTCGCATCTACGCCGAGTGCCCGCGAGCTGCGGCGGACAGTTTCGCTCGCCAGGGCCCAAGCCCAAACAAAACTATAACAGAGATCAAGGTTTTTGCTTTCCAGTGCACACATTGTTGTCCCCGCAATCGATGCGGGACCGCTGCTCCGGGCTTGACCCCCAACCGCTGCGTCGCCTGCGTTGGGACGCAATCGCTGTGCAGAAAGGCGGACAAAGACCATGCCACCCAAGATTAGACAGCCGAGCAACGACGACCAACCTCTGCGGCGCATCTCCGCCACGAACATCGCACTATGGGGATTTCTGGCCATCGGCACCTTTTACCTGATTGCCGAGCATCGGGC
The DNA here is from genome assembly GCA_002307905.1 of Rhizobiaceae bacterium UBA1291. Taxonomy (GTDB): domain Bacteria; phylum Pseudomonadota; class Alphaproteobacteria; order Rhizobiales; family Rhizobiaceae; genus Allorhizobium. Next base: position 10,993 of record DBUL01000251.1, on the reverse strand, counting down.
CCATCTGCTCGGGTGGCTGCCGTGGCTGATAATTCTCGCTTGTCCGCTCCTCCACTTCTTCATGCACGGACGCCACGGCGGACACGACCATCGAGGCGGACGCTCATCTTCGCCGAGTCCGAAGCGTCCTCCCCATCAACATTGAGAGTTTCAGGAACAAAATCATGCATGAGGACATTCCTGCATATGGGCTTTGGTCCCTGGTGATTCTCAACTCCGCCGTTTTCATCTTCTTCGCGTTCAGCTTCTTCAAGCCGGCGACCGCTCGTGATTGGCGCTCATTTGGGGCATACAGCGCCTTCATCATTGCGCTTTTCACGGAAATGTACGGGTTCCCGCTCACAATCTATCTTCTGTCAGGCTGGTTGCAGACGCGCTATCCCCAAATCGACTGGCTTTCCCACGATGCCGGACACCTGCTGGAAACCGTCTTCGGATGGCGGCTCAATCCGCATTTTGGCCCCTTTCATCTTCTGAGTTTCGTCTCCATTGGTGGTGGATTCATGCTCATCGCCTCGGGATGGAGGGTCCTCTACGAGGCGCAGAAGAAAGGCGTGCTCGCCACAACTGGCGTCTACGCCTGGGTTCGCCATCCTCAGTATGTGGGTTTCGTACTCGTGATGTTCGGATTCCTGCTCCAGTGGCCCACCTTGCTAACCGCTGCTATGTTTCCGGTCCTTGTCGTCATGTATTGGAGACTCGCCCGCCGTGAAGAACAGGAAGTGCTTGCACAATTCGGCGATGCGTACGAGCGATATATGAGAAACGTGCCAGGGTACTTTCCGCGGCTAGTAGCCAGACCAATTTGAGAGTTCACACACGAGTGACGGATAGGTCCAAGCGCTGAGATCGTTTTCACGATTTCGAACCTCGATCCTGTCGCTCGTTTCGCTGTCGAAGACGGCAACCACGATGTGCTGCTGGCTGCTGGTGGCTGTCCGGAGGGTACTCCACCACTCCACCGTGCATCAAGCCTTTCTCATAGTCCGAGGGATGGCCGCGCACGACCGAGGCTGGAATGATTCCAAGATAGACTGCTACTCCATCGGCATCTGATACCCGTTATAAGCCGGTGCCAGGCTCACCGACGATAGTATCACGGATATCGTGTTGAACGCCCCGGCAACGCGCGAGCCCCAACGCACCTGCGCAGCTTTGTCCATTTACTTTGGAACACGACCTGTCCTCCGCGGAGCCGCGATCGGCCGCTCACTCGCCACACTGCTCAGCCACTCACACACGGCGGGCCCTGGACTGCCTCCATCATCCTGCTCTTTGACTCTCGGGAGCCGACGCAGAGCAACTCGCTGCTACTTTCACAATGGCGGGCTGAGCATTGTCTCCAAGAACGATATTTAACCTGGATCAAAGATGCCAATGAGCCTGACAGTTTAGATGCCACACACTTGAGTTCGATTGCCCTAAGAAGAACAACCGAAATCTAGTCACTGAGAATATGGGAACCACCGTTCGCATATTGCGCGGTTCACCTTCGAGTGATGGGAAGACGCAAATGACCACTGCATCTGACACTGCGGAACCACGCAGGGTTCGGTTTCCAACCGCATTTACAATCCTGTTCGGCTTGATCGTTGTGGTCGCCGGTCTGACATGGGTCATCCCGGCAGGCCAGTATGAGCGGGTCCAGAACGCCGCATTGAACCGCGAGGTGCCCGTTGCGGGGACCTATGCGGTCACCGAGGCGGCGCCGCAAGGCATATTCGACGTCATCATGGCGCCGATCGCCGGATTTTATAACCCCGTGACCAACATGGCGAACGCCATCGACGTCGCCCTTTTCGTCCTCGTGATCGGCGGGGTTTTNNCGTGATCGGCGGGTTTATCGGTGTCGTCACCGCCACCGGCGCGATCAATGCCGGCATCGAGCGGTCCATGAAAAAGCTCAACGGGCGAGAAAAATGGATGATCCCGCTGCTGATGGCGCTATTTGCCTTCGGCGGCACGACATACGGCATGGCAGAAGAAACGCTTGCCTTCTACATGCTGCTGATCCCGGTCATGATCGCGGCGCGTTACGACGCGGTGACCGCGGTCGCCATAATCCTTTTGGGAGCCGGCATTGGTGTCCTGGGCTCCACGGTCAATGCTTTTGCCACAGTCATCGCCTCGGACGCCGCTGGCGTGCCATTCACGCAGGGGCTCGTGCTGCGCCTCGTCATTCTCGTTCTCGGCTGGCTCGCCTGCGTCGCCTACGTCATGCGCTATGCCGAAAGGGTGAGGCTAGACCCTACAAAATCGCTCGTCTACGACATGAAGGCAGACAACGAGAAGCACTTCCTCAGCACGCATCATGAGGGAGCTGCATTCACGACGGCACACAAGATCGTGCTCGCGATCTTCGGCCTCAGCTTCGTGGTAATGATCTGGGGCGTGCTCAAGGGCGGCTGGTGGATGGGCGAGATGAGCGGCCTGTTCCTTGCATCTGCCATTGTCGTCGGTTTCGTGGCCCGGACGGGCGAGAAAAATTTCACGGATGCCTTCGTGAACGGCGCTCGCGACCTTCTCGGGGTCGCCCTGATTATCGGCCTGGCGCGCGGCATCGTCGTCGTCATGGACGCCGGCAAGATCACCGACACCATCCTGCANNGGTTGTCGGCCTGGGCGAGATCGCCTTCATCAACCTGATGTACTGGCTCCAGGTGCTGATGTCGTTCTTCGTGCCGTCGTCATCGGGCCTCGCGGTTCTCACGATGCCGATCATGGCGCCGGTTGCAGACTTCGCAGGCGTCGGCCGTGACCTGGTCGTCACCGCCTATCAATCGGCGAACGGTATCGTAAACCTCGTCAATCCGACCTTCGCCGTGGTCATGGGCGCGCTCGCAATTGGGCGTGTGCCCTATGAGCGCTGGCTGCGCTTCATGTGGCCGCTGCTTGTCATCCTCACCGTCATCATCACAGCGAGCCTCAGCATCGCCGTCCTAATCGCCTAAAGGAGTAGACCATGACCATCACTTACGGAGTCCACTCGGAAGTGGGCAAGCTCAGGCGTGTACTTGTCGACCGTCCGGGTGCGGCGCTTGCCCGCCTGACCCCATCGAACTGTCACGAGCTTCTGTTCGACGATGTTATCTGGGTCAAGCAAGCGCGCGTGGAGCACATGACTTTCGTTGACGCGATTCGCCACCGCGGCGCTGAGGTCGTGTTCCTGCGCGAGGCGCTGGCCGAAACTATGCGGGACGAGGAAGCCCGCCGCTGGCTGCTCGACCGGCGGATCAACGAGAACACGGTTGGTGTCGGGCTCACAGACGATCTCAAGGCCATGCTCATGGAGACCGATGCCGATGCGCTGTCACTGATCCTCATGGGCGGCATGAGCAGGGCAGAACTGCCGGTCAAGGCAAAGGGAGTGCTGGCGCCCGCACTCCGACCCGAGGATTTCATCCTCCCGCCGCTGCCGAACCATCTCTTCACCCGCGACACAACGTGCTGGATCTATGGCGGCGTGACGCTCAACCCGATGCGCTGGAACGCGCGCAAGCTGGAAACCGTCAACATCGCGGCCATCTACCGCTTCCATCCCGATTTCCGCGACGCAGGTTTCCCGGTTTGGTGGGGCGATCCAGACAATGACTACGGGTTGGCGACACTGGAGGGTGGCGACGTGATGCCGGTCGGCAATGGCGTTGTGCTGGTCGGCATGGGCGAGCGTACCACACCACAGGCGGTCGGCCAGCTTGCGCGAGCGCTGTTCGCGCAAGGCGGGGCGCAGCGGGTCATCGCCTGCAAGTTGCCGATCGAACGCGCGTCTATGCATCTCGACACGGTCTTCACATTTTGCGACCGAGACCTAGTGACGCTTTTTCCCGACGCCGTTGACAAGATCACTGCCTATTCGCTGCGTCCTGGTGAACAGGAGGGGCAGATCGACGTGCGGGAGGAGGAAGGTCATCTGACCGCCATCGTCGCAGAGGCACTCGCCCTTAACAAGCTGCGCGTGGTGCAGACCGGAGGCGACGCCTACGTCGCCGAACGCGAGCAATGGGATGACGGCAACAACGTTGTCGCGCTCGAGCCGGGCGTGGTCGTCGGCTACGACCGTAACACATACACCAACACGCAGTTGCGCAAAGCGGGTGTGGAAGTCATCACCGTTCCCGGCGCTGAACTCGGACGTGGACGCGGCGGCGGTCACTGCATGACCTGCCCGCTGATCCGTGATCCAATCTGAAGGAGAGGAAAGATGCCCGTGAACCTGCGTGGCCGTAGCGTCCTTAAGATGCTCGACTTCACCCCCGATGAAATTCGCTTCCTGCTCAGGCTGTCGGCATCGCTGAAGCAGGCAAAATATGGCGGTTACGAGGAGCAGCGGCTGAAGGGTAAGAACATCGCGCTGATCTTCGAGAAGGATTCGACCCGCACCCGCACTGGATTCGAGGTGGCCGCCTATGACCAGGGAGCGCATGTCACCTACCTGGGACCCACAGGGACTCAAATTGGCAAAAAAGAGGCGATGAAGGATACAGCGCGTGTGCTCGGGCGCATGTATGATGGCATCGAGTATCGCGGCTTTGGTCAGGAACAGGCCGAAACGCTGGCAGCCTATGCCGGCGTTCCTGTCTATAATGGCCTGACCGACGAGTCCCATCCCACCCAGATTCTTGCCGATTTCCTGACAATGCGGGAGTACACGCGAAAGCACCTCTCGCAGGTCGCCTTTACCTTTTTGGGTGATGCCGGCAACAACATGGGAAATTCCCTGCTCACCGGAGCGGCTCAGATCGGCATGGACATTCGTCTGGGGGCGCCGAAGGCATGCTGGCCGGACGAGGAACTGGTGCGGCAATGCCGCCAGATCGCGGAAAAGACCGGTGCGAAGATTACCCTGACCGAAGACCCTGTCGAAGCGGTCAAGGGATGTGATTTCGTATATACGGACGTGTGGGTGTCGATGGGTGAACCGGATTCGGTTTGGGAGGAACGCATAAAGCTGCTGATGCCCTACCGTGTCACTGCTGATCTAATGGCGGCGACTGACAACCCGCACGCCAAGTTCATGCATTGTCTACCCGCCTTCCACAATCGGGACACTGAGATTGGCGAGAAGGTCTTCCGACAATATGGGATCGACAGCATGGAGGTGAGCGAGGAGGTGTTCGAGTCGGAAGCCTCAGTTGTTTTCGATCAGGCCGAGAACCGGATGCACACGATCAAGGCGATCTTGGTCGCCACCTTGGGGTCCTGATATGAAAGTTATCATAGCCCTTGGGGGAAATGCCCTGCTCAAGCGCGACGAGCCGATGACGGCGGAGGCGCAGCGGGCGAACGCGCGTACAGCGGCCATCGCACTTGCCGAGGTCGCACGCGATCATGACATCGTTGTCGCTCACGGAAGCGGACCGCAGGTGGGCCTGTTGGCGCTTCAGGCCGCCGCTTACAAGGAGGTGCCGCCTTTTCCGCTCGACATCATCAGCGCCGAGAGCATCGGTATGATCGGTTATCTGATCGAGCAGGAACTGGCCAATGCACTGCCCAAGGATGCGAGGCTCGCCACCCTACTCACTCAGATTGAAGTCGTTCGAGACGATCCCGCGTTCGCCCGGCCAGAAAAGCCGATCGGTCCGATCTATGAACTGGCCGAAGCCCAGAAGGTCGCACAACTCCATAACTGGCCACTCGTAGAGGAAAGCCCAGGCAAGTGGAGGCGCGTGGTTCCTTCCCCCTTGCCCGGCAGGATCACCCAGATCGAAACCATCCGCCTTCTTGTGGACAATGGCGTCACCGTCATCTGCGCTGGGGGCGGTGGTATTCCGGTGATCCAAAACGCTGCCGGCGACCTTGAAGGCGTTGAGGCCGTGATCGACAAGGACCGCGCAGCCGGGCTTCTGGCCGAGGAACTGTCGGCCGATGCGTTCTTGATGTTGACGGACGTCGATGCGGTCTACGAAGGATGGGGAACAGAGCGGCAGCGACGGATCGACCGCGTTCGCCCCAACGAGATCGACCCCGCTGATTTCCCGCCCGGTTCGATGGGACCGAAAGTTGAGGCAGCGGCAGCGTTCGCGTCAGTTCCCGGGCGGCTTTCCGGTATTGGCAAACTTGAAGACGCGCTTGCCATTCTTGAACGGCGTGCCGGTACGACATTTTCGCGCGAATAAGGTCACCATTCTCAACACGAAGGGTTGTTTGTTCAGGAAGTCGAAGATCCGAGGAGTAAAAACGAGACAATGAGACTGATATTGTTCGGACCGCCGGGAGCAGGGAAGGGAACGCAGGCGCAGCGATTGGCCGAACGCCACTCCATTCCTCAGCTTTCCACAGGCGATATGCTGCGCGCTGCAGTGACCAACGACACCGAAATCGGGCGCCGGGCCAAGGCGATCATGGATCGCGGCGAACTCGTACCCGACGATGTAGTCAACCAGATGGTATCCGACCGGATCGATCAAGAGGATTGCCGCAAGGGCTTCATTCTAGACGGCTTTCCCCGGACGGTCGCGCAGGCGGAAGCCCTGACGGCGATGCTGGAGCAAAAGGGCGTCAAGATTGATGCGGTGATCGAACTGAAGGTCGAGCAGGCCTCGCTCATCAAACGAATGGAAAAGCGCGTCGCCGATACGCTGGCCGCTGGCGGCACGGCTCGTAGAGACGACAATCGGGCTACCTTTGCCAGGCGTCTCGACGAATACCGGCATAAAACAGAGCCGCTGTTGAACTACTATCGCCGGAGAGGAGAACTCGTTACGATCGATGGTATGCAGGGCATGGACGTCGTTATGCGCGACATTGAGAACGTATTGACAACGTAGTTTTGGCTAAGTGGAGTACGTTTTCCTGGCGCAGTCTACAGCCCGCGTCGCAATCGGAGACTTTTACTCGCTGAAACATCGATCTATCGAGTTTTTCAGTGCGTTGACGTCTGGGGGTACCGAAGCATGCTGGCGGACGAGGCGCTGGGTGCGGCAATGCCGTCAGATCGAGGAAAGCTGAGTTCGCGTCAATTGCCGGCCGGCTTTCTGGTATCGGCAAACTTGAAGATGCGCGTGCCATTCTTGAACGGCGCGCAGGCACGACATTCTCACTCGAATGAACCAGAACGGATACTACAGCTATGTACAAGCATATCCTCATCGCTACGGATGGTTCGGAAATTGCCCAAAAAGGTGTCGATCACGGGCTCTCGCTCGCAAAGAATCTCGACGCCAAAGTCATGGTGGTCACAGTCACCGAGCCGTTTCCGATTTACGCGGGAGAAGGCTGGGCCCTTGGACCCGGCGACTTCGAGCGCTACGATGCAGACCAGATCAAGTTCGCGCAGGAACTGCTGGCTCCCATCAAGGCGAGCGCCGACAGACTAGGCGTTACGTGCGAAACGCGCCACGTTCCTAACCGCCGCCCGGCGGAAGCGATCCTTGATACGGCGGCTGAGGAAGATTGCTCCCTGATCGTTATGGCGTCCCATGGCCGCCGGGGTCTCGAACGCCTCTTTCTGGGCAGCCAAACCCAGGAGGTGGTGAGCCGCTCATCGCTTCCTGTCCTCGTCGTAAGATAGTTCGACAGCGGATGACCACCGCTTCGAACGTGACCTTCGATCCAATTTCGAACTCGGCCGTGGCCACGTCGGGCGCTAGCTCAATCTCGTGGTAGCCTGTGAAGGACGAAGATCGGATTAGTCGCGCCAGAACACATCGAGCTCTGGACGGGCATGACAAGAGCATCGGACATAGGCTTAAGGTGGCGGCGCAGACATTCCTCGCAAGAGATGCCGACCCATGCAATGCGGAGGAAATGGCATGAACGAGCAGGAGGAAACCCACACAGCTATACCGAACGAGGCGGCATCAGATCGACTCAACCGCAGTTGCTTCTGCATCACCCTCGACCGACAGGTCCTTGGTCGGGCTTTCGAACGGGAGACGGGCGACGCTGCCTTCTCAGCAACGCTGCTAAAAACGCGCCCTCACCTGTTCTCTAACGTAGCCATCTTCGCCTCGACCCAGATGGTCAAGCAAATGCTGGCCGTAGTGCGGGCGATCGAGACCATATCTGGCCTGCCCGCCTACCGTGACGCTGTTCTCGCCTGGGCGCCTGAGGTCGCGCGCTATGACCCAGGGCCGGTCGGCGTGTTCATGGGATACGACTTCCACATCGAGGCGGACGGACCAAAGTTGATCGAGGTCAACACCAACGCCGGCGGAGCCTTTCTCATTGCGCCTCTCGCGCGAGCACAGCGGAGTTGCTGCCAGGATGCCGGCCAATCGCGCGGCCGAACCGATGCCGATCAATTCGAGTCGGCCGTGCTGCAGATGTTTCAGAGCGAGTGGTCACGGCAGGGGCGCTCCGGGAGCCCGAGACGCGTAGCAATCGTCGATGACGATCCCGAGGCTCAGTACCTTTACCCTGAATTCGTCCTGGCCCAGCGCTTTTTCGAAAGGCACGGGATCGAGGCCGTCGTGGCCGATGGACGGCATCTCCTCTACGATCAGGGCACCCTTCAGGTCGGGAGCGGCCCGATCGACCTCGTCTACAATCGTCTGGTCGACTTCGCACTTGCGCAGCCCGAGCACGCAGCGCTCAAGTCGGCTTATCTGGATGGAGCAGTTGTCGTCACTCCTAACCCGCGGGCCCACGCCCTTTTCGCCGACAAGCGCAACCTCACCCTCCTCTCCGATCCCGAACAGTTTCGGCTTTTCGGGGTCGGACCGGAAGAGGTGCAAGTCCTCGCGACGGGTGTCCCGCGAACGATTACAGTCACGCCCGGCAACGCAGATGAGTTGTGGACGAAGAGGAAGCGCCTTTTTTTCAAGCCCGCCGGCGGTCACGGCAGCAAGGCTGCATACCGAGGGAACAAGCTCACGAGATCTGTGTGGGCCCAGATCACAACGGGCAGTTATGTCGCCCAGGCCTTTGCAGCGCCGGGCGAACGAGCGGTCCTGGTTGACCAATCATCCGAATTTCTGAAGGCAGACATTCGCCTTTACACTTATGCAGGGGGTGTGCTCCTGGCCGCGGCCCGACTCTACCAGGGACAGACGACCAACCTTAGAACGCCGGGAGGAGGGTTTGCTCCCGTGTTTCAGGTTTGATCTAGGTGGCCCGTGCTGACGTACCCGTGGCGCGGTGACCGCGACGGATCCCGCCATCCCGGTCCATGTCATTCCTTCGCCGTTCCAAGCGCAACCCCTCCAGGACCGGCTCCCACAGGAATGCTGCGAACGACCCGGCGGCTCGCTGGGTCAATCACCGAAACGGTGCCGGCAACCACCTTGTGACTTCGGGTGTCAATCACGAATGCACACGCTTTTTGGGAACAAGACAGTTATGTTATATGAGATATCTACTTTCTTGTCTGCCGCCGGGCGCTAGTTGATCGCGCCACGCGGCCGTTTCGGTTCATCGACATCGTCAGGATTTTCCAGATCGGCGAGGATGGGGCAGTCGGGTCGATTGTCGCCCGAGCAGCACGCCGCCAGATGCTCCAGTGTTGCTGCCATTTGCTCCATCTCCTCGATCTTGCGGCGTAGATCCCGGATACGGGCCAGTGCGATACGCTTGACGTCGGCGCTCTGGCGACTGCGGTCGCGCCACAATCCCAGAAGCTCGTTAATCTCGGCGACCGAAAAACCGAGATCGCGCGACCGCCGGATGAAGCGAAGCATGTGCACGTCATTGGTGGAGTAGTCGCGATAGCCCGACGCGGTTCGCTCAGCTGGCGGGATGAGGCCATTCTGCTCGTAGTAGCGTATCATCTTGGCACTTACGCCAGAGACGCGCGCTGCTTCGCCGATGTTCATGCCGCGTTCCTTTCCATTTCGTGCACATCGCTTGAGACATCCGATGTTGCCGGGCGCCCAGATTGGGGAGCCTTGTCGACCGCCGGCATGGGCGGCTTCCACCGTTTAAGGCGCAGCGCATTGCCGAGCACGAAGATGCTCGAAAGTGCCATCGCACCCGCTGCCAGCACAGGTGAGAGCAGGACGCCAGACACGGGATAGAGCACCCCGGCAGCCACCGGGATTAGCGCCGCGTTGTAGGCGAAGGCCCAGAACAAGTTCTGCTTGATGTTGCGGATCGTGCCCTTCGAAAGCGCTATTGCGTTCGGTACGCCCTTGAGGCTGCCTGACATCAGCACCACATCGGCGGCCTCGATGGCGATATCGGTACCGGTCCCGATGGCGATACCGACATCGGCCTCCGCTAGCGCGGGCGCATCGTTGATGCCGTCNNTCGGCCTTGAGCGCCTTCACCGTCTCGACCTTACCCTCAGGCAAGACTTCGGCTACCACCTCGTCGATACCGAGCCTTCTGGCGATAGCCTCTGCCGTGCGCCGGTTATCGCCGGTGATCATTGCTACCTTGAGACCCAGATCGTGCAGTGCCCTGATTGCCTCGGGGGTTGTCTCCTTGATCGGATCGGCCACCGCAATGACGGCTGCGAGCTTGCCACCGATGGCGGCATAGAGAGGAGATTTCCCCTCGTCACCAAGGCGTGCTGCGGTTTCAGCGAAGGCAGAGACGTCGAGACCGAGTTTCTCCATGTAACGGTCGGCACCGATCTCGATAGACACACCTCCCGCCTCGGCCTTGACGCCAAAGCCGGTCACCGATTCGAAACCACTGATAGCCGGCAGCGCAAGCCCTTCGGCTTCGGCCGCCTCGACAATGGCACGGGCGATCGGATGCTCTGACTTGGCTTCCACCGCCGCAACGCGTGCCAGCACGCCATTGCGTTCGAACCCGCCTGCGATCTCCAGATCGGTGAGCGCCGGTTTGCCCTCGGTGAGCGTGCCCGTCTTGTCGACTGCGACCACCTTGGCGTCCTTGAGAAGTTGGAGGGCTTCACCCTTACGGAAAAGCACGCCCATCTCGGCCCCTCGCCCCGTACCCACCATGATCGAGGTAGGGGTGGCGAGACCCATTGCGCAAGGGCAGGCGATGATAAGCACGGCGACGGCATTCACCAGAGCGAAGGTCAGCGCTGGCTGCGGCCCGAAGATGAGCCATACGAGGAAAGTCAGCAGCGCCGCCACAATCA